>NZ_JBFTZE010000017.1:0-131000 GCF_056406935.1 Pseudomonas sp. P1_A1
TTATTTGGAATGACCAAACCACGCTTCTCGCGCCTTGCCCTGCACAACAGCAGACCCGGCGCGGCGGGGAAACTCATTGAGAACGCCCCCTTAGCATATTGTTATCATCACGACTCAATCAGCCCTGATAAACGCTGTTCATCATGACCAACCTGACTGTTCGTGCGTCCGAAACCTGCCCGCCCAAGGCGCTGCCGGATGCATTTTTCGACCGCGACGCCCAAACGCTGGCCCGGGACCTGCTGGGCAAAATCATCCGTCACCGGGTCGACGACCTGTGGCTCAGCGCCCGGATTATCGAGACCGAAGCCTATTACTGCGAAGAAAAGGGTAGCCACGCCTCCCTGGGTTACACAGAAAAGCGTAAGGCTTTGTTTCTGGATGGCGGCCACATCTATATGTATTACGCCCGCGGCGGCGATTCCCTGAACTTCAGTGCCCAAGGTCCGGGCAATGCGGTGCTGATCAAATCCGCCTATCCATGGGTCGATGAACTGAGCGGGCCAGCCAGCCTGGCGCAAATGCTGCTGAACAATCCCGACGCCCAGGGCCGCCCTCGCCCCTCACAAAAGCTGTGCGCCGGGCAGACGTTGCTGTGCAAGGCGCTGGGGCTGAAGGTGCCGGTCTGGGACGCCAAGCGCTTTGACCATGAAGTGCTGCTGGTGGAAGACATCGGGCCTGCGCCCGGCCATATCATCCAGACCACACGCCTGGGCATCCCCCAGGGGCGCGACGAACATTTAATGTACCGTTTCGTCGATGCGGCTTACGCGCCGTACTGCACTCGCAATCCGATGCGTCGGGGTCAGGTCGAAGGGCGCGATTATTTTTTGCTGACTTGAAACGTGCCCGGGCAAACGGTAATCCCAGTGGTAGCGGTCCTTTAGCATTTGGGAGATTCGTCCCTTTGAGGCCAAGTGAACATTCGATGGAGTTGTTTTTATGGGCCCATGGCTCGATAGCGTGACCGGTTGGCTGACGGTCAATCCGCAGTGGCTGGCCATGGCAGTGTTCGTAGTGGCGTGTGTGGAGTGCCTGGCGATTGCCGGGCTGATCGTACCCGGTACGGTGTTGTTGTTTGCCGTGGCAGTACTGGCCGGCAGTGGCGCGCTGTCGCTGGGTGAAACATTGCTGCTGGGTTTCCTCGGCGGCGTGCTGGGCGACATCGTTTCGTATTTCCTGGGGCGACATTTCCACCAGAACATCCGGCGCCTGCCGGGATTGCGCCATCATCCGGAATGGATCGCCGGGGCCGAAGCCTATTTCCAGCGTTATGGCATTGCCAGCCTGTTAGTCGGACGCTTTATCGGCCCGTTGCGACCAATGCTGCCGATGGTCGCAGGTATGTTCGATATGCCCTTCCCCCGCTTCGCCGCCGTCAGCCTGTTGGCCGCCGCGGGCTGGAGCGTTGCCTATCTGCTGCCCGGCTGGGCCACCGGCGCGGCGATTCGCTTGCCGTTGCCCGAAGGGTTCTGGCCAGAGGCCGGGATCGTTGCCGGCAGCATCGCCGTCATGGTGGGCTTGAGCATTACCAGCAGCATGCGCCGCCATCGCAAGGCGACGGTGCTGATCACCGGCATGAGTTTTCTAATTCTGGCGGGACTGTTCATTGGTTACCCGCACCTGACCGCCCTTGATCAAGGGGTAATGACCCTGGTGCAGGAGCACCGCAGCCCGACGCTCGATGAGGTGGCGGTGGTGTTCACGCTGATCGGCGAATTCCGCAACATGTTTATGATCAGCGCCCTGTTGACGGCCCTGCTGTTGCTGAAGCGACAATGGCGGCACGCGATCTTCGCCGGCAGCACGTTGCTTTTCACCGCGCTGGGCAACACGGCAACCAAGCACTTTTTCGCCCGCATTCGCCCGGAAGTGCTGAGCGATCCACTGACCAGCTACAGCATGCCCAGCGGCCACGCCTCGGGCTCGTTCGCGCTGTTTCTGACGCTCGCGGTGCTGGCCGGTCGCGGTCAGCCGCCGCGGATGCGCCTGACCTGGTTACTGCTGGGTTGTTTGCCGGCGCTGGCGATTGCCCTGTCGCGGGTGTACCTGGGGGCGCATTGGCCGACGGATGTGCTGGCCGGTGCGATGCTGGCGGCCTGCGTGTGTGCGGCGAGCCTGTGGCTGACGCAACGCCAGGTGCCGCTCAACGCCATGCCACCCAAGGTCTGGTGGCTGGTGTTGCCGTCGTTGGTGGCGTTGTTCGGCTTCTTTGTGTTGAGGCATTTGCCGCATGCTTTGTTGCGGTACGCGTATTGAAGATCAAAAGATCGCAGCCTTCGGCAGCTCCTACGCTGGATTGCGTACACCCTGTAGGAGCTGCCGCAGGCTGCGATCTTTAGCGGACATCAGGCGAACAACTCACCCTGCAATTCATCCAGCAACGCCTGAATCGCATCCAGCCGTTGCTGCGGATCATCGAGTTGCAGCAGGTCGATCTTGTCCACTTCGGAAAACGGCAACAGATACGCCAACTGATTGGCCAGCGACTGTTGCCCCGTCGCTTCGGTGCCCATGCTCAGGGCTTCGACCATCGGGTGTTCCGCCAAGGCCTTGAGCAGCGCGACCAGGTCGGCGTCTTCATCCTGTAACGGTTGTTCAGGCTCATCTTTGAGCCACTCGACTTCGGCGATGATCAACTGGTCGCGCTGCACCTCGGTGCGCACCACGTGGAAACGCCGCCCGCCCTTTACCCGAATGCCCAACAGGCCGTTGTCCTGCTGATGAAAATCGGTGATCAGCGCCTCGCACCCCACCCGCGCGTAGCCTTCAGGAGCGATGCCGACTTCTTCGCCCTCGAGAATGCACACCACGCCGAAGCCGCTGCCCTGTTTCATGCAACGGCCGATCATGTCCAGGTAGCGCGCTTCGAAAATCTGCAAGTCGAGGATGCAGTCCGGAAACAGCACCGTGTTCAGCGGAAAAAGCGGCAGACTCATAGACATTTCCTTACACCACCATCGACACCGCCAACGGCAGGAATACCGCCGTGGCCACGCCCATCAGACTCATCGCCAGCGCCGCGAAGGCGCCGCACTCTTCACTTTCCTGCATGGCCACCGCCGTGCCGACCGCGTGGGCGGTCATGCCCAGGGCCATACCGCGGGCCTCCGGGCTGTGGACACCGAGACGGGTCAAAAGACTCGGCCCGAAGATCGCCCCGATCACTCCGGTGATCAACACGAACACCGCCGCCAGTGCCGCGACACCACCAATCTGCTCGGCCACCAGCATGGCTATCGGCGAAGTCACCGACTTGGGGGCCATGGTCATCAGGATCATGTGTTCGGCGCCGAACCACCAACCCAGCAGCACACCCATGCCCGTGGCGACCACGCCACCTATCACCAGCGTAGTAAATATCGGCCAGAACAACTGTCGAATCCGCCGCAGGTTGAGGTACAGCGGCACCGCCAGCGCAACGGTGGCCGGCCCGAGCAAGATACTGAGGATCTCGGTGCTCTTGCGGTACTCAACGTAACTCAGGCCGCAACTGACCAGCACGCCGATGACCAGCAGCATGGAGACCAGCACCGGCTGCAGAAAAATCCAGCGGGTTTTCTCGAACGCCGCCAGCACCAATTGATACGCGCCCAGCGTAATGCCGATGCCGAACAGCGGATGATGAATCACCGACGCCCAGGCGCCGTGCCAATCGAACATCATTGGCTGTCCTCGGAATGGGCGTGACGCTTGACCATGCGCTGCATCAGCACCCCGGCGAAGGCCATCGACAGCACCAGCGACAACACCAGCGCACCGGTGATCGCCCAGAAATCCGCGGCAATGTCAGTGGCGTAGACCATCACGCCCACGGCCGGCGGCACCAGCAGCAACGGCAAATAACGCAACAGGCTGCTGGCCGCAAGGTTCAGCGGTTCGCCGACTTGACCGCGGCTGATCAGATACCCCAGCAGCAACAGCAGGCCAATGATCGGCCCCGGCAGCACCGGCAAAAACAGATGATTGAGGGCTGTGCCGAGCAATTGAAACAGCACCAGCCAGGTCAGGCCACGTAACAGCATCCATCCTCTCCCGCGCTCTCCCCCACCAAGAAGGGGCCCGACATTATAAGCACGCTATGAGTCGGCATTCGCCAAAAGCATGGTCAGTTGACCGGAGCAATTTGTCATGTTGATCTAAAGTGGTTCGCAGGGAGGTCAAGCCCCCCACTCGAAAAACTATAAATCCGATGAACCCAAGGAGAGTCTCAATGCCCTATGTTCCAGTTGCAGAGCTCAAAGATTATGTCGGCAAGGAACTCGGATGTTCCCAATGGCTCACCATCGACCAGGAACGCATCAACCTGTTCGCAGAAGCCACAGGCGATTATCAGTTCATCCATGTCGACCCGGTCAAAGCCGCGCAAACGCCTTTTGGCAGCACCATCGCCCATGGTTTCCTGTCGTTGTCGCTGATCCCCAAACTGATGGAAGACATCCTCATCCTGCCCGAAGGCGCGAAGATGGTGGTCAACTATGGCCTGGACAGCGTGCGTTTCATCCAGCCTGTGAAGGTTAATTCCAGGGTTCGACTCAAGGTCGACATGAACGACGTCACCGAGAAGAAACCCGGCCAATGGCTGCTCAAGGCCACCGCCACGCTGGAAATCGAAGGATCGGACAAACCCGCCTATATCGCCGAGCCACTGTCCCTCTGCTTCGTCTGACACGTGCCTGATTGCGAAGCAGCTCACGCTGTTTCGCGCCGTCTGCTTTTCTACCCGCTGTATAAGGACACATAGCTGCGGCATACTCGGTCGCCTAATTGCCCGGATCCCGCTATGCGCTCACTTGCACTCCTTGCCCTGACCCTGATGCTCACCGCTTGCGGCGACGGCGAATCGCTGTTGCCCCCCGACGCCCGCCTGCCGGACGGCGGACGCTATCGTGGTGATCTGGTCAACGGCTTGCTGCAAGGCGAGGGCCGCATCGATTACCCGAACGGCAGCTGGTACGCCGGTCACTTCGACAAAGGTCAATGGCATGGCCAGGGCGAATGGCACGGCAGCAACGGCGAGGTCTATCGCGGGCAATTCCAGCAGGGGCTGTTCGACGGAAAGGGCACGCTGACCACCACCGGCAGCAGCTACACCGGCGGTTTCAAGGCCGGTCGACGGGACGGTGAAGGCACCCTCAAAGAAAACGCCATGACCTACCGTGGCGAATTCAAGGCCGACCAATATTCAGGGCTCGGTCGTCTGGAACTCGAAGACGGCAGCCAGTACCAGGGGCAGTTCGCCCACGGCAAACCCAACGGCGAAGGCCAGCGCAGCGATGCCAGTGGCAATCAGTTCACCGGGCATTTCGTCGACGGCCAACTGGAAGGCAACGGCACTTTCAACAGCGCCGATGGCGATATCTACGTCGGTGGGTTCAAGAACAATCAACTGCATGGCAAGGGTCGCTACGAAAACGCCGATGGCGATGTCTGGATCGGTCAGTTCAAGGAAGGCGTGCTGAACGGCAAGGGCGAGTTGATCGGCGCCGACGGCAGTCACTACATCGGTCAGTTCAGCGACTGGCGTTTTACCGGCCAGGGCCGCTTGAACCTGGCCGATGGCAGTTTCTATATCGGCCAGTTCGACGGCGACAACTATCAGGGCAAAGGCACGTTGGTGCTGACCGATGGCACGGTGCTGAGCGGCACCTGGATCAACAGCCAGCGCGTGCGCGACGCCGACGGCAAGCTGCTGCCCGACACCCTGGAACTCGGCTTGCTGGCCCAGGGCCGCTTGCTCGACGAAGCCCTGGCCAATGTGCCGGCCTCGACTCCGGCGGTCGAACTGTACACCTTGACTCTGGGCGGTGACGGCAAGCAGAGCGTGTTCCTGCGCGAATCCGACTACGTCGCCAACATGCTCGCCAGCCGTTTCGGCGCTTTCGGCCAGATTCGCCTGGTCAACCATCGCGACCACCTCGGCGACCGACCGATGGCCACCCGGGAAAACCTGCGCCGCGCCGCCCAGACCCTGGCCGAGCGCAGTGGCCCGGAAGACTTGCTGTTCATTTACCTGACCAGCCATGGCTCCAGTGAACACGAGCTGGTACTCGACCAGCCACGCATGGAACTGGCCGACCTGCCGGCCGATGAACTCGCCGCCGTTCTCGCGCCCCTGAGGAAGCGCGACAAGATTATCGTGATTTCGTCCTGTTATTCCGGCGGCTTCATCCCTGCCCTCAAGGACGAACACACCCTGATCATGACCGCCTCGCGCGCCGACCGAGTGTCTTTCGGGTGTTCGGAAGAAGCCAACTTCACTTATTTCGGCGACGCGCTGTTTGCCCAGGCGCTGAACCAGACCGACGACCTGGAGCAAGCCTTCAAACGGGCCAGCGCCACCGTGGCCGAGCGTGAGCTGGCCGACAGCTTCGAAGCTTCCGAACCACAGATCTGGGCGCCGAAAGCCGTGCTCGCCCACTGGCAATTGTTACGCAAGCAGCAGGCACGAAAGGCGCTGCAAAGTGTCTCTATCAGCAAGGATGAAAAGAGCAACTAAGCTGAATAGTATCAAGGGGGAATTATTATGTACTTGACGCCTCAGCACGTATTGCTTGCCGGAGCTACCGGGTTAACCGGTGAGCATTTGCTTGACCGTCTGCTCAATGAGCCAACGATTGCGCGAGTATTAGCCCCCTCACGCCGGCCACTGGCCGAGCATCCTCACCTGGAAAACCCGGTCGGTGACCCGACGGTGTTTCTGCCGCAATTAAACGGTCGCGTCGACGTCGCCTACTGCTGCCTCGGGACCACGATCAAGCAGGCCGGCTCCGAGGAAGCGTTTCGCGCGGTGGACCTGGACATGGTCGTGGCCTTCGCCAAACGTGCCCGGGAAATGGGCGCACGGCACCTGATCGTGATCAGTGCCTTGGGGGCCGACCGCAGATCCTCGATTTTCTACAACCGGGTTAAAGGCGAGATGGAACACGCATTGCGCGCGCAGAATTGGCCGCAACTGACCATCTGCCGGCCTTCGCTGTTGCTGGGTGATCGCGCCGAGCCGCGACTGGCCGAACGGGTTGCCGGTCCGTTGTCGAAATTGATTCCGGGCAAATACCACGGCATCGAAGCCTGCCAACTGGCCCGCGCCATGTGGCGCCTGGCGCTGGAAGAGCAGGATGGCGTGCGGATTGTCGAGTCGGATGAGTTGCGCAAGTTAGGCAAGTAAGATCAAAAGATCGCACCTGTAGGAGCTGCCGAAGGCTGCGATCTTTTGCCTTTTACAACCCGCCGGTCGCCTGAAACCCAACCCCGATGACCGTCAACAACGACAACGGCAACAGCAGCGTGTCGAGCAAGGCACTGGCCGGCAGATCAACACCGGGATAACTCGGCGCCTCTGCGCCAAATCTGTCCATGGCGCAGCAACCGCCGTTCATCGCATACAAATCCAGACGTGTCCCCGAATACACCACCGGCGCCCCAGGCTTGGCGGCATCGAGGGTGCGCGCCGTGGCGCAGCCCGCCAGTTGCACCGCCAGCAGAATGATCAGCAGCTTATTCATCACTGCTCAAATGGTGCTCGCCCCAACGCGGCAGCATGTCTTGCGGAATGTTCAGCAGATTGAGAATTCGCGCCACGACGAAGTCGATCAAGTCATCAATGGTTTGCGGCTGATGATAGAAGCCTGGCGATGCCGGCAGAATCGTCACGCCCATGTTCGACAGCTTGAGCATATTTTCCAGATGAATGCTCGAATACGGCGCCTCGCGCGGTACCAGAATCAGCTGGCGGCGCTCCTTCAACGTCACGTCCGCCGCCCGCTCGATCAAGTTGTTGCAGGCCCCGGTCGCGATAGCCGACAAGGTCCCGGTGGAACACGGCACCACCACCATCGCCGCTGGCGAGCCGGAGCCCGAAGCCACCGGCGACATCCAGTCTTCCTTGCCGTACACCCGAATCTGCCCGGCGGCGGCGCCGGTGTATTCAGTGAGGAAGGCTTGCATCATCTGCGGCTTGGACGGCAGCGAGACATCGGTCTCGGTGGCCATCACCAGCTGCGCGGCCTTGGAAATCAGGAAGTGCACCTCGCGGTCTTCACGCACCAGGCAGTCGAGCAGGCGCAAGCCGTACTGGGCGCCCGAAGCGCCGGTCATCGCCAGCGTGATGCGTTCCGGACCATTGTTCATTGCAGCGCCTCGGCCAGTTTGCCGTGCAGGCCGCCGAAGCCGCCGTTGCTCATGATTACCACGTGAGTGCCGGGCTGGGCCTGGCTCTTCACACGCTCGATGATGCCTTCCAGCGAATCGCTGACAATCGACGGCACGGTGCACAACGCCGCCGTGGCGCCCAGGTCCCAACCGAGGTTGGCCGGCGAATACCAGATCACCTGATCGGCATCGACCACGCTTTCCGGCAAGCCATCGCGGTGAGCACCGAGTTTCATGGAGTTGGAGCGCGGCTCGATGATCGCGATCAGCGGCGCATCGCCGATGCGCTTGCGCAAACCGTCGAGGGTGGTGGCGATGGCGGTCGGGTGGTGGGCGAAGTCGTCGTAAATGGTGATGCCACGGACTTCCGCGACTTTTTCCATCCGGCGCTTCACGCTTTTGAACGCGCTCAGTGCCGCGATGCCCATCGACGGCACGACGCCGACGTGACGCGCGGCGGCCAGGGTGGCCAAGGCGTTGGCGACGTTGTGCTGACCGGTCATGTCCCACTCGACCACGCCTTGAGCGACGCCTTCGAACATCACTTCGAACTTCGAGCCATCTTCACTGAGCAGTTTGACCTGCCATTGACCGCCGGCACCAGTGGTTTGCACCGGGGTCCAGCAGCCCATCTCGATCACGCGCTGCAAGGCCGGTTCGGTGGTCGGATGGATCACCAGGCCTTCGCTCGGAATGGTCCGCACCAAATGGTGGAACTGTCGCTCGATGGCCGCCAGATCAGGAAATATGTCGGCATGATCGAACTCTAGATTGTTCAGGATCGCCGTGCGCGGGCGGTAGTGAACGAACTTGGAGCGCTTGTCGAAAAATGCGCTGTCGTATTCGTCGGCCTCGATTACGAAAAACGGTGTATCGCCCAGACGCGCCGATACCGAGAAATTCTGCGGTACGCCGCCGATCAGGAAACCCGGGCTCATGCCGGCGTGTTCCAGGACCCAGGCGAGCATGCTGCTGGTAGTGGTTTTGCCATGCGTGCCGGCAACCGCCAGCACCCAGCGGCCTTGCAATACGTGATCCGCCAGCCATTGCGGGCCGGAGACATACGGCAGGCCTTTGTTCAGCACGTACTCGACGGCCGGGTTGCCGCGGGACATGGCATTGCCGATCACCACCAGGTCCGGGGCTGGATCGAGCTGCGCCGGGTCGTAACCTTGGGTCAACTCAATGCCCTGGGCTTGCAGCTGAGTGCTCATCGGCGGGTAGACGTTGGCATCGGAGCCGGTCACGCGATGGCCCAGCTCTTTGGCCAGAACCGCCATCGAACCCATGAAAGTGCCGCAAATACCAAGAATATGAATGTGCATAGTCGACCTCGTAAAACATGGCCGCAGGTTAGCGTAGGGAGGGGAAAATCGCACTCTTTAGCTGTAACCACGCTCGTTCCCACGCTCTGCGTGGGAATGCAGCAAGGGACGCTCTGCGTCCCAAAAGCGGACGCAGAGCGTCCGGGGAGGCATTCCCACGCAGAGCGTGGGAACGATCAGTCACAACCTAGCGGGCGATGCCGTGTTTGCGCAGCTTCCGGTAGAGGGTATTGCGGCTCACGCCCAACTGTTCGGCGGTATGGGTCATGTGCCAGCGCTGCTGTTCCAGTGCGTTGAGCAATGCCAGCCGCTCGGCATCGTCCAGCGGATACTCGGACGGCTCTTCAATCGTCACCACTGTCACCGGCCGGGCCTGACGAATCATCGCCGGCAAATCTTCCAGCCCGATCCGACCGCCGTCACACAACGCCGCCAGGGTCCGCAGCACATTGCGCAACTGCCGCACGTTCCCCGGCCAGGCAAAATCCAGCAAGGCCTGCCGCGCCGCTGCATCAATCAATACCGTCTCCCCACCCGCCTCTTCGGCCAGCAGAAAATCGAGCAACTGTGATTTATCCGTGCGCTCGCGCAAGGCCGGCAATGCGACTTCCAGCCCATTGAGCCGGTAATACAAATCCTCGCGGAAACTGCCGTCCTGCACCCTTTCGAGCAGGTTACGGTGAGTGGCGCTGATGATCCGCACATTGACCGATTCCGGCTCGCCGCCAATCGGCACCACCTGACGGTCTTCCAGCACCCTTAATAGCCGGGTTTGCATGCTCAGCGGCATGTCACCGATTTCATCCAGGAATAAAGTCCCTCCATCGGCCTGCTGCAACTTGCCGCGCATGCCTTCCTTGCGGGCACCGGTGAAGCTGCCGCCGCGATAACCGAACAGCTCGCTTTCGATCAGGCTTTCGGGGATCGCCGCACAATTGAGGGCGACGAACGATTTTTCCGCCCGTTGGCTGGCCTGATGCACGGCCTTGGCGAAAGCCTCCTTGCCAGAGCCGGTTTCGCCGTTGATCAGTAACGGCACGTCTCGTTCAAATACACGCAAGGCCTTGCGGAAGTCTTCCTGCAACGCGGCGTCACCCAGGCAAATACCCGACAGCCGTGGACGCTCGGCCACTGCCGAGCTTTGCACCACCGGTGCAGGAATGCTGCGCGGCTGCCCGCGCAACACCGCAAACAGCCGCCGCCCGTCGCGGGTGCGCAACGGCCAGCTGGCGCTGGCATTGGCGCTCGCGCGGCCGAGCAATTCATCCAGCGAGCAATCGAAGAACGCCTCCACCGGCTGGCCCAACAGCCCGCCGCGAACATGCCCCAGCAAATTCAACGCACTCTGGTTGACCGCACAGATCCGCCCTTCCCCGTCGAACGCCAGCAGCCCTTCGCTGAACAGTCCGACGGATTCGGCCTGCAAGTGAAAACGCAGCAACCATTGATTGTCGAAGTAACGCAGGAAATAACAGCTCTCGATCATCTTCGCCGACAGATTGACCAGGGCCATGGTGTGGAACTGGCTCTGCCGCGAAACCTCGTGACGCGCCGAAGACACGTCGAGCACCGCCAACAGTTCACCATGGGGGTCGAACACCGGGCTTGCCGAGCAGGTCAGGCCAGTGTGGCGGCCGCGAAAGTGTTCGTCCTGGTGGATGGTCAGGGACTGGCGCTCCACCAGGCAGGTGCCGATGCCGTTGGTGCCTTCGCAGGCTTCGCTCCAGTCGGCGCCAAGCCAAAGGCCGGCACGTTCGAAAATCTTCCGCTCGGCGGGCGCGGTGACGCAGTTGAGGATCACCCCGCGAGCGTCGGTCAGCAGCACCGCGTGGCCGGCGCCGGAGAGTTGCTGGTGAAGGCTGGTCATTTCGTTGCCGGCGATCTGCAACACTTGCTGCAAACGTTCGCGGCTTTCCAGGATGCGGCCATGTTCCAGCACCGTCGGCGCCATGGTCAGGGCCGGGTCGAGGTGATAGTCCTCAAGGCATCGCAACCAGGAACGGGCAATGGACGGATCGCTGCCGGGACCGTGCAGGTGGGATTTTCCCTGGGTCACGGTCAACACTTGCTGGGCATGGCGACTCAAATGGTTGTCGTGCATTTCTTATTATTCTCCCGAGCGGTTTACACCGCCCCCGTAGGAGCTGCCGAAGGCTCCTACAGGGGTTATGCAGCAGCCATCAAATCCCTGTGACTTAGTCATGCGAGCACCGAGCATCCTCCAGCCTGGCCTCCAATGCAATGCTGGCAAGACCCATCGGTCACAGGCTGTGCCACAAGCGGTACAAAGTGTCACACGGGTTGTACCGCAAGCGTCACAAGCACCGCCCAGCCGTCCGACAAAAAACACACAAGCCCTTGATTTACCTGCCCTGCAAGGCGCTGGCCCGACCTTTGCTCTACGCTTATGCAGCGCTCTGGCGCGTCCTCCCTTATAAGCACAAAAGCCAAGGAGAAACCCATCATGCGTTACGCTCACCCCGGTACTGAAGGCGCTATCGTTTCGTTCAAGAGCAAGTACGGTAACTACATCGGCGGCGAGTTCGTCGCGCCTGTCAAAGGTCAGTACTTCACCAATACTTCGCCGGTCAACGGCCAACCGATTGCCGAATTCCCGCGCTCCACGGCCGAAGACATCGAAAAAGCCCTGGACGCCGCCCATGCCGCCGCCGATGCCTGGGGCGCCACGTCCGCCCAGGCACGCTCGCTGGTGCTGCTGAAAATCGCCGATCGCATCGAACAGAACCTGGAACTGCTGGCGATCACCGAGTCCTGGGACAACGGCAAGGCCGTGCGTGAAACCCTCAACGCCGACATCCCGCTGGCCGCCGACCACTTCCGCTACTTCGCCGGTTGCATCCGCGCCCAGGAAGGCAGTGCCGCCGAGATCGACGGCAATACCGTGGCCTATCACATCCATGAACCGCTGGGCGTGGTCGGGCAGATCATCCCGTGGAACTTCCCGATTCTGATGGCCGCCTGGAAACTCGCCCCGGCGCTGGCCGCCGGTAACTGCATCGTCCTCAAACCTGCCGAGCAAACCCCGCTGGGCATTACCGTGCTGATGGAGCTGATCGGCGATCTGTTGCCACCTGGCGTGCTCAACGTGGTGCAAGGCTTCGGCAAAGAAGCTGGTGAAGCCTTGGCCACCAGCAAACGCATCGCCAAGATCGCCTTCACCGGTTCGACTCCAGTCGGCTCGCACATCATGAAATGCGCCGCCGAAAACATCATTCCGTCCACCGTGGAGCTGGGTGGCAAGTCGCCGAATATCTTCTTCGAAGACGTCATGCAGGCCGAACCGTCCTTCATCGAGAAAGCCGCTGAAGGTCTGGTGCTGGCATTCTTCAACCAGGGCGAAGTTTGCACCTGCCCGTCCCGCGCCCTGGTACAGGAGTCGATCTACGACGAGTTCATGGAAGTTGTCATGAAAAAAGTCCTGCAGATCAAGCGTGGCGACCCGCTGGACACCGACACCATGGTCGGCGCCCAGGCGTCCGAGCAGCAATTCGACAAAATCCTTTCGTACCTGGAGATCGCCAAGGGCGAAGGCGCCGAGCTGCTGACCGGTGGCAAGGTAGAAAAACTCGAGGGCAGCCTGGCGACCGGGTATTACATCCAGCCGACCCTGCTCAAGGGCACCAACAAAATGCGCGTGTTCCAGGAAGAAATCTTCGGCCCGGTAGTGAGCATCACCACCTTCAAGGACGAAGCCGAGGCCCTGGCCATCGCCAACGACACCGAGTTCGGCCTGGGTGCCGGCCTCTGGACCCGCGACATCAACCGCGCCTACCGCGTGGGCCGCGCCATCAAGGCCGGTCGCGTGTGGACCAACTGCTATCACCTGTACCCGGCACACGCCGCGTTCGGCGGTTACAAAAAGTCTGGCGTCGGCCGTGAAACCCACAAAATGATGCTCGATCACTATCAGCAGACCAAAAACCTGCTGGTGAGCTACGACATCAATCCGTTGGGCTTCTTCTAAGCCGACGGATCTGAATCTGGCGTAGGAGCTGCCGCAGGCTGCGATCTTTTGATCTTCGCTTGTCGGTAGCTCCCGTCGCCCGGTTGAAAAGATCGCAGGCTTCGCCAGCTCCTACAGGATCGCGCAATACCTGTAGGCAGCATGGCTTGCCAGCGAAGGCGCCTCCATTGACACCACCCACAGCGCCCTGCCGGTCTGGCATGGGCTTTGCGTGCCCGCTCTACACCTGAAAGCCACACCCGAAAGTCCAACAGATCAAACAATAAAAAAGACAGAGAGGACTTATGACTTCTACTACAAAGCTCAAACCCACACTCGGCACCCTGCATCTATGGGGCATTGCCGTTGGCCTGGTGATTTCCGGCGAGTATTTCGGCTGGAGTTATGGCTGGGGCACTGCAGGTACCCTGGGTTTTCTCGTCACCGCATTGATGGTGGCGACGATGTACACCTGCTTCATCTTCAGTTTCACCGAATTGACCACCGCCATTCCCCACGCTGGCGGGCCGTTTGCCTACAGCCGTCGGGCCTTCGGCGAACGAGGCGGACTGATCGCCGGCATCGCCACCCTGATCGAATTCGTCTTTGCGCCGCCGGCAATTGCCATGGCCATCGGCGCCTACCTCAACGTGCAATACCCCGAGCTGGACCCGAAGGTCGCCGCCGTTGGTGCCTATTTCGTGTTCATGACCCTGAACATCCTCGGCGTGAGCATCGCGGCCACCTTCGAACTGGTGGTCACCGTGCTCGCCGTCGCCGAATTGCTGGTGTTCATGGGTGTGGTCGCACCGGGCTTCAGCTTCAGTAACTTCGTGCTCAACGGCTGGTCGGGCGCCAACGAATTCAGCATGGCCTCGATTCCCGGCATCTTTGCGGCCATCCCGTTCGCGATCTGGTTTTTCCTCGCCATTGAAGGCGCAGCCATGGCCGCCGAAGAAGCCAAGGACCCGAAACGCACGATTCCCAAGGCTTACGTCAGCGGCATTCTGACCCTGGTGTTCCTCGCCATCGGCGTGATGGTCATGGCCGGCGGTGTCGGCGACTGGCGCCAACTGTCGAACATCAACGACCCGCTGCCTCAGGCGATGAAAGCCGTGGTCGGCAACAACTCGAGCTGGATGCACATGTTGGTGTGGATCGGTCTGTTCGGTCTGGTGGCGAGCTTCCACGGCATCATTCTGGGCTATTCGCGACAGTTCTTCGCCCTGGCTCGCGCCGGTTACCTGCCGGCCTCCCTGGCCAAACTGTCGCGCTTCCAGACCCCGCACCGGGCGATCCTGGCGGGCGGCGTGATCGGCATTGCGGCGATCTACAGCGACGGCCTGGTCAACCTGCAAGGCATGACGCTGACGGCTGCAATGATCACCATGTCGGTATTCGGCGCCATCGTGATGTACATCATCAGTATGCTGAGCCTGTTCAAACTGCGTAAAACCGAGCCAAACCTGGAACGCACCTTCCGCGCGCCGGGCTACCCGATCGTGCCAGGAATCGCGTTGTTTCTGGCGGTGGTGTGCCTGGTGGCGATGGCCTGGTTCAACGCGCTGATTGGCTGTGTGTTCCTCGGTTTCATGGTGGCCGGTTACCTGTATTTCCAACTGACCGCCAAGCAACGCGCCGATGCGCCGGCGGATGCGATGCTCGAAGGTGTCTGAATTGCACCGGCGCCGGGCTGATTCCCGGCGCCTGCCATATAGAAGTGCACCAAAACCCGCTCCCACAGGGGTTTAGTGGGGCATTTGAGATATTTATTGAATCAGGAGGACACCGCCCCATGGCCGTATTTGCCCATACCGTCGGCGCCCAGACCTACCGCTTCGACAGCCTCAAGGAGGTCATGGCCAAAGCCAGCCCGGCGCGCTCCGGGGACTTTCTGGCCGGCGTTGCAGCCCTCAACGATGGCGAGCGGGTGGCCGCGCAAATGGCCCTGGCCGACACCCCGCTGGCCCACTTCCTGGAGGAAGTGCTGATTCCTTACGAGGCCGATGAGGTCACCCGACTGATCATCGACACCCACGACAAACAGGCTTTTAAAGCGGTCAGCCACCTCACCGTCGGCGGTTTCCGCGACTGGCTGCTCAGCGAAGCCGCCGATGAACAGAGCCTGCGCGCCCTCGCCCCCGGCCTGACCCCGGAAATGGTCGCCGCCGTGTCGAAGATCATGCGCGTGCAAGACCTGGTGCTGGTGGCGCAGAAAATCCGCGTGGTAACGAAATTCCGCGGCACCCTGGGCCTGCGCGGTCGGCTCTCGACGCGCCTGCAACCCAATCACCCCACCGACGAACCGGCCGGCATCGCCGCCAGCATTCTCGACGGCCTGCTGTACGGCAACGGCGACGCGATGATCGGCATCAACCCGGCCACCGACAGCATCGCTTCGATCTGCGCCATTCTGGAAATGCTCGACGCGATCATCCAGCGCTACGACATTCCGACACAGGCCTGCGTGCTGACCCACGTCACCACCTCCATCGAGGCGGTCAATCGCGGGGTTCCGCTGGACCTGGTGTTCCAGTCGATTGCCGGCACCGAAGCGGCCAACGCCAGTTTCGGTATCAACCTCAACGTTTTACAGGAAGGCTACGACGCGGGTTTGAGCCTGAACCGCGGCACGCTGGGCCAAAACCTGATGTATTTCGAGACCGGCCAAGGCAGTGCCTTGTCGGCCAACGCCCACCACGGCATCGATCAACAGACCTGTGAAACCCGCGCCTATGCCGTGGCACGGCATTTCAAACCGTTTCTGGTGAACACCGTCGTAGGCTTCATCGGCCCGGAATACCTCTATAACGGTAAACAGATCATCCGCGCCGGCCTCGAAGACCACTTCTGCGGCAAGCTGCTGGGCGTCCCCATGGGCTGCGATATCTGTTACACCAACCATGCCGAAGCCGACCAGGACGACATGGACACTCTACTGACCTTGCTGGGCGTGGCCGGGATCAACTTCATCATGGGTATCCCCGGCTCCGACGACATCATGCTCAATTACCAGACCACCTCATTCCACGACGCCCTCTACGCCCGGCAAACCCTGGGCCTGAAACCGGCTCCGGAGTTTGAACAGTGGCTGGCGAACATGGGCATCTTCACCCAGGCGGACGGCAAAATTCACTTCGGCAACAGCCTGCCACCGGCGTTCCGCCAGGCATTGGCGCAACTGGGATGAGTGTTTATATGGATAAGCCCCCCGTCGATCCGCAAAATCCGTTGCTGGAACTGCGTCGCCTGACCCCGGCGCGCATTGCACTGGGTCGCACCGGCACCAGTATGCCGACCAGCGCACAACTGGATTTCCAGTACGCTCATGCCCAGGCCCGGGATGCGGTGCACCTGCCTTTCGATCACTCGGCGCTCAGTTCGCAACTGACCGAGCGTGGTCGTGAGAGTTTGCTGCTGCACAGTGCCGCCACGGATCGGAACAGCTATTTGCAGCGCCCCGATTTGGGGCGCAAGTTGAGTGACGAGTCGGCACAGACACTGCGCGATTACGCGCGAGCCCATCCTGGCGGGGTGGATCTGGCCGTGGTGGTGGCCGATGGCCTCTCGGCACTGGCCGTTCATCGCCACACCTTGCCGTTTCTGGCACGCATGGAAGAACAGACAGCCATTGAAGGCTGGTCCCTGTCGCCGGTGATTCTGGTGGAGCAAGGCCGGGTTGCGGTGGCTGACGAGATTGGCGAGCTGCTGGGCGCAAAAATGGTGGTCATTCTGATCGGGGAACGCCCTGGATTAAGCTCTCCAGACAGCCTTGGGCTGTATTTCACCTATAATCCCAAGGTCGGACTGACAGATGCCTACCGCAACTGCATCTCGAATGTCCGGCTCGAAGGCTTGAGTTACGGCATGGCGGCACACCGTTTGCTGTATTTGATGCGCGAAGCCTGTCGGCGGCAGTTATCAGGGGTCAGTCTGAAGGACGAAGCCCAGGTTCAGACGCTGGAGTCGGACACAGGAGCAGGTTTGAAAGGTAATTTCCTACTCAGCCCGTCGGATGCCTGAACCGTTTCCGCATTGCGTTTCTATTCCGGTTTAAGGCAGGATCGATGCACGGCCGCCAAGGGTTTCCTATCGCCGTCACCATGTAAGACAGCCACTTGAAGACGAGACCTACCATGCGGATTATTCAAGCGACCCTCGAACACCTGGACCTGCTGACCCCGTTGTTCGTCAAATATCGCGAGTTTTACGGTTCCCTGCCGTATCCGGACTCGTCCCGGGCGTTCCTCGAAAAGCGCCTGCGGCGCAAAGAGTCGGTGATCTATCTGGCCTTGGCCGATGACGACAACAACAAACTATTGGGTTTCTGTCAGTTGTACCCGAGCTTTTCGTCTCTTTCGCTCAAACGCGTGTGGATCCTCAACGACATCTACGTCGCCGAAGACGCTCGCCGTCAGTTGGTGGCCGACAACCTGATCCGCACCGCGAAGAAAATGGCCAAGGAAACCAATGCCGTGCGCATGCGCGTTTCCACCAGCAGCAACAACGAAGTCGCGCAGAAAACCTACGAATCCATCGGGTTCAGGGAAGACACCGAGTTCAAGAACTACGTGTTGCCGATCAGTGAAGAGCTATAAGGCCCCCCATAAAGATCGCAGCCTTCGGCAGCGCCTACATTGACCGGGGCGACCTCGAACCTGGAGGAGCTGCCGAAGGCTGCGATCTTTTCCGACAAACTCCGCAACACATCGACATTCCTCGCTACAAACTCGACGCGTTTTTCACTTTTCACCCCGTATAATGCCCACACCTCACGGCTCGTAAGAAAAATCACACCCCGCTGTAGTCTTACGTGAAGCTATCCGCACAGGCCTGCTGAGTCGGGCCATCACCACAGGTGCTTTCCATGGATTTCAACCCGATCGACGTTATTCTGCATCTCGATGTTTACCTCGAGATGCTGGTGAACAACTACGGAGCATGGATCTACGCCATCCTGTTCATGGTGATCTTCTGCGAAACCGGGCTGGTGGTGATGCCGTTCCTGCCGGGCGATTCCCTGCTGTTCATCGCGGGCGCCGTGGCGGCCGGCGGCGGCATGGATCCGGTACTGCTGGGCGGCCTGCTGATGCTGGCGGYGATCCTCGGCGACAGCACCAACTACGTGATCGGCCGCACCGTCGGCGAACGGCTGTTCAGTAACCCGAACTCGAAAATCTTCCGCCGCGATTACCTGCAACAAACCCACGATTTCTACGACAAACATGGCGGCAAAACCGTGACCCTGGCGCGTTTCATGCCAATCATCCGTACGTTTGCCCCGTTCGTCGCCGGCGTTGGCAAAATGCCTTACCCGCGCTTCTTCGCCTTCAGCATTTTCGGCACCTTCCTCTGGGTCGGCGGCCTGGTAACCCTCGGTTACTTCTTCGGCAACGTACCGTTCATCAAGAAAAATCTGTCGCTGCTGGTGGTGGGCATCATCCTGGTGTCGCTGCTACCGATGATCATCGGCGTGATCCGCAGCCGCCTCGCTAATGCCGCGTCCAAAGCCGAACCCCGCTGACTGACGATGTGGTCCCTTAGCGCCTGGCGACGCCGGCGCACCCTGGCCAGGCATCCGATTGCCGACGACATGTGGCAACGGGTGCGCCATCACCTGAGTTTCCTCGATGGCATCAGCGCGGCCGAAGACCAGTGGCTGCGCGAAGCCAGCGTGCTGTTCCTGCAAGACAAACACCTGACCGCACTGCCCGGCGTCGAACTCCACCAGGAGCAGCGCCTGCTGCTCGCCGCCCAGGCCCAACTGCCGCTCATGCATTTGGGTGATCTGAACTGGTATCAGGGCTTTCACGAAGTCATCCTCTACCCCGACGATTTCCTCAGCCCCCAGCGCCATCGCGATGCCAGCGGCGTCGAACACGAATGGGATGGTGAACACAGCGGCGAAGCCTGGCAGCAAGGCCCGATCATCCTCGCCTGGCCCGGCGTGATGGCCAGCGGTGGCTGGGAAGGCTACAACCTGGTGATCCACGAACTCGCGCACAAGCTCGACATGCTCAACGGCAACGCCAATGGCCTGCCACCGCTGCACGCCGATATGCGCGTCAGCGACTGGGCCAAGGTCATGCAGGAAGCCTACGACGACCTCGACCGGCAACTGGAGCGCAACCCGGACGCTGAAACCGTCATCGACCCGTACGCCGCGGAAAACCCCGCCGAGTTCTTCGCGGTCACCAGCGAATACTTCTTCAGCGCCCCGGATCTGCTGCACGAGGCTTATCCACAGGTCTACGAGCAGTTGAGGCTGTTTTACCGGCAGGATCCCTTGGCAAGGCTTAGGCAACTTCAGGCCAATGATCCGGTCTATCAGGCTCACGACTAAGGTCTACACGACCTCTGGCACATAGCAACGGTGGCGGAATATGCCTATAATCGCCGCCACTTTTTGGTCAATCCGGCCAAGTGTTTTTGGTCAACTAACGGGGGCACCGCCCAATGAGCTACAGCAAGATTCCGGCTGGCAAAGACCTGCCGAACGACATCTACGTCGCGATCGAGATCCCGGCCAACCACGCGCCGATCAAGTACGAAATCGACAAAGACAGCGATTGCCTGTTCGTTGACCGTTTCATGGCCACCCCAATGTTCTACCCGGCCAACTACGGTTACATCCCGAACACCCTGGCTGACGACGGTGATCCCCTCGACGTGCTGGTCGTGACTCCTTATCCGGTTGCTCCAGGTTCGGTGATCCGCGCGCGTCCAGTCGGCATCCTGAACATGACCGACGACGGTGGCGGCGATGCCAAAGTCATCGCAGTTCCACACGACAAGCTGTCCCAGCTGTACGTGGACGTGAAGGAATACACCGACCTGCCAGCCCTGCTGATCCAGCAGATCGAGCACTTCTTCGCGAACTACAAAGACCTCGAAAAAGGCAAATGGGTGAAAATCGAAGGCTGGGACGGCGCAGACGCTGCCCGCGCCGCGATCACCAAGTCGGTTGCCGCCTACAAAGGCTGAGAAGCAACGGTTAGTTTCTAGCCTCACGCTTCAAGGAAAACCCCGGTTGATCCGGGGTTTTTTGTGCCCGCCTGGAACGCTTTTAACAATGAGTTTTGAGCATTTCGGCCTGGGTGTTTGCCTGTTTATTTTTTACGAAAAGCGTCTTACATCCGGTCTTAAATTTCCCTCGAAATTTGAACGGGTCGTTTATTCAAACCCCCATCCTGCGCCCGTAGACTCGTGTTTATGAAAAAGAACACTAGCGGCCCACGGTTCAGAGCGCTCCTCGAAGCAGCCAACATCACAACGACAGGATTTGCCGCTTTCTTCGACACGGAAGCGCAAAATATCCATAACTGGTACACCCGTGGTGTGCCCGCTTATCGCATGGAAGAAGTCTCCCGACTTCTGTCTGTAAACAGTGACTGGCTGAAAACCGGCGAAGGCCCGAAAGAGTCCTCACGCCTGCGTGTGCTCGACGAGTCCGGCAACACCTTCGACGCCCAGGCCATCCGGGGCATCTACACGGTGATCGAGCCCATCGACGTCGAACTGCCCTTCTTCAAAGAGACCGCCACCGCCCCAGGCTCCAACAAAACCCACGTCGTCGAGGACCCCGGCCAATCCATCCGCCTGCCCCACAGCTACCTCGACTCCCTGGAAATCAAACATGCCAATGCCATCTGCACCCACATGATCGGTAACAGCATGGCCGAAAAGATTGAAGACGGTTCTGTCCTCGCCATTGATCGCGGGCTTACGCAGATTATCGATGGCGAGATCTATGCGATCGAACACGACGGGATGTTGCGGATCAAGTACCTGCACCGGATGCCGGGAAATGCGCTGCGACTGCGCAGCCACAACCGTGCTGAGTATCCGGATGAGATCTTCAGCGCCGAGCAGATCGACAAGCAGAACATCAGGGTATTGGGGTGGGTGTTCTGGTGGTCCACGCTCAACAAACGCAGACCGTCCGTACCGTTCCTGTAAATACGAAGCCCCGTAGCCTCAGCGCAAAGCTCTACCCCGCACGCCAAGCTGGGAATTCCTCAAAAAAATCAGTATGCTGCGCCCCACATTTGCGCATCGACCCTTTCCAAGGCTCAGATCGCACCGACAAGGCAGATCACTTTCTCGCCAAGTCCCACAGCCGGACGCAAGATCCGGGTGTACGTTTTGAAGGCTGGCGCGGTTTACCAAAAATAAACCAAGCCAGTCCCCGAGAAGCCGGCCACAAGCCGGCTTTTTAATGTCTTTTTGAAAGCCACTCTCATCTAATGAAAACCGCGAGAGCCTTGCTAGATCAAGGGTTTCAGCCTATTTTCGTTCCCGTGACTTCCGTTTTGATCCGAGGCGTTCCACACGTAAGTGGGGGAACAAGTGGGGGAACAGAGGACAAAAAAAATGGGCAAACTGACCGCCAATCAAGTCAAAAATCTGGTTGAGGCTGGGACGTATGAAGACGGTGAAGGACTTCGTCTTTTGGTGAAACCCTCAGGACGAAAAACCTGGGTGCTCCGCTTTCAATTGAACGGCAAACGCAGGGAGATGGGTCTGGGGAGCTACCCTCAGCTCGACCTGAAAAAAGCCCGCGCAGCCGCCTATGAAAATAAAGCTCAGCTACTCAACGGCACTGATCCGCTCGCGAAACGACAGGCTGAACAAACCGCTCAGCGGGAGGCAGAGCGCCGAGAACTGGCACAGCTGATTACCTTCGAGAAATTGGCCACCGACTATCGAGATGCCCACGGCTCGAGCTGGTCGGAGAAATGGCGCAAGGGCTGGCTGAGGAAACTCGAGCTCTATGCATTCCCTACGGTAGGGAAACTTTCAGCTGACCAGATCGAGACCAAGCATCTGATCAAGGCCCTCCAGCCACTATGGTCAACCAAAACGCGGACGGCTGACGAAGTACGTGGGCAAATCGAACAGATACTCGATGCCGCCAGAGCCCGCGGCCTCAGGACCGGAGAGAATCCAGCACGCTGGCGCGGCCACCTGGAAAACCTGCTCAGCCGGCATGAGAAGAAGAAAGCACGAAAACGCATCCACCATCCGGCACTACAGTGGCAGGATCTTCCCAAGCTGATGCAGACCTTGAGCAAGAATCCGAGTCACGTCTCAGTGGCGGCTCAGCTTCTGATTCTGACCGGAGCAAGAACGCATATGGTGCGGCTTGCGCGCTGGGATGAGTTTGATCTGGACTCTGGCCGCTGGTCCTTGCCCGACGAACGCATGAAGACGCGACAAGCCTTCGCGATTCCGCTAGCGCCGGAAGTCGTCTCACTTTTGAAAGGCCTTCCGAAGATCGACACCAAGAGCCCTTACGTTTTCCCCGGTCACGGCCGAAGCGGCGTGATGCACGCTAATGGCATTCGCAATCTGCTACATGCATTGGGTTATGAGCACATCACTCGTCACGGCTTCCGCTCAACCTTCCGGGACTGGGCAGGTGAAATGACGCCTTTCCCAAGAGATATTTGCGAGCTCGCGCTGGCCCATGACGAGCGCGGAGAAACGGAAAGCGCGTACTCTCGATCAGATTTTTTTGATAAGCGACGGGAGCTGATGAACGCATGGGCCATCTACGCTACATCCACATCTGAACGCGCTGATGAAGCTCAACGCGAAACCTCGGGAGATTGATGAGGCCGCAACCACTGAGTGCGTAGAACCTTGAGGCGCACACATCAAGGTGATAATCCCGCAACCACGGCGCAACCAACATCGGTGTAAGGCCACAAGGTCTCTGGTTACCGACTTTCAAGCCGGGGTCCATCCAAACAGGGCTGCAAAGCCGCCCTGTTTGGATGGACCTCACTTAAAAAACCTAAAACCCATGCAACTATCTGCGCAAAACCACTGATTTCCACCGGTGGATAATTACATCCACAGCCGCAGAACTCCCGAAAACTCGAGCCTTGACCAAAATTATCCACAGGCGTAGAAAAGATCGGGCAAAGCGCTGTCGTTGACAGCAACCCAGGTAGCCAGAACCTTTAAGGTTACGCCACACCGTGGTGGTTCCCCCAAAGTGCGATTAGCGTCCGGCGGCTCGCGCGCTCACAGCAATGTGATGGATGCCTACTTCTACCAGAGTGCCCACTGCGGCAACTCATACCCCTTTATAGCTGCCCTGCAGCAACCTCTCCGCTTGGCCATTTCCTTGCGCCAACCTGCGCCCGTCTCTTTCTTCCGGAAAGAGACGGGCGCTCCTACCGCTGCTGCAGCCCACCTCGTACAAGGCTTTGCGGCATTTCCCCTCGTGACAATCGGCGTGACAAACACCGAAGTCACCAGCAACAGCGATGCAGATGATGGTGCCGCAGTCCACGGAATGGACTTCACCTGACTGACAGTCAGGCATGCCCCGGTCATCGCTTCACTGCCTTAACCCGACTCAGGATCTCGCGGCGCTGGTCTCGTCAGCCAGCGCAGCCTCCACCCGCCCACTTCTTCGGAAGTGCTCAGGAGGCCGGATCATGAGATGCCCAAGCTCCCGGTCGTAAGGAGCCGCCAGTCCCGCGTTAGTGGACACCCCTCACAGGTCGCAGGGGCCTTGATCCCTGATAACACTCAACATTCTTGGCGGGATGACGTGGGGAAGGGTTTTAAAAGTTTTGGCTTCGAGATGTGTTCGATCATGGCACTGGTAGGTAAACGTCACGGGCGCAATTTTGACTCTAGCCGGTAACTGAATTATGCCGAGACCGCGGGGCTGCTTGTGTCTGGCCTTGATCTCACGCAAGAGCTGGGTAATTTCAAGACGCTTGGTTTCAGGACACCAGACTGCGCCCAGTACCATGGATTCTGGACATCATTCTCAGGTGGCAGGACTCGTCGCAGTAGATATTGGATGTTGCGCTCATCTCGCCACTGCCTGTTTGACCAAGGTGCTGGCCAGCTGTTCGTTAAGTTGGCGGCCCTGGCTTAGGCAGTTCTTTAGTTGGTCGCAGAGGGCCATCAGTTGATCGGCTTTGGCTACGATGCGAAGTTGTTCGGCGAGTGGCGGCAAGGCAATTGGATAGTCATTCATTGCTTTGAGGCCAAGATTCATTATTGTGGTACCCGTCGCGCTTTTGAAGGCGTACTCCATAAATCCAGGAGCCTCAATTAATAATCTGACAAAGTATTTGGACACCTCGCTAGCAAGGTTGAAATAGCAGGCACTTTTCCCAAGTACTATTTTTTCTGAATCATAGAATGCAACGTTGCCGATAGTTCCGTTTATTGAAACGAGAACAGTTTGCTTATCCAAAGGCTTTTTATGCTTGAAGTATTCGCTTTCACTAACAGTCCTGGTTTCGGGTTTAATGACAATTTTACCGCCTTTCAAATTATTTCCATTTACAAAGTAATACTCACCACCAGGGCTATAGGTTGGCGTCCCATGCAGGCCATCGCCTAATTGCCGCGCTATTTGCGAAAGCCTTACCCATTTCCAGCCATTGGGCGTTTCAAACGCTTCTTCCTCGGTAGTAATAGGTTCTACGGGCTTTGGCTTTCTTATTTTGCCTTCAAAATGAAGCAGCGCTATCTCGTGAACTATTTTTTCCAATAACTTGCTAGCCGGCTCATCGTAGGGGTCTTGCGGCACCAATTTACCCATCACTGCCAGTTGCAGCAGGGTTTTCTTGAGGGCGTCGATGCTGGGTTCGGAGGTGAATAGGGTGTGGAAGTTTTCGGCCAGGCGTTCCCAATTGGCGGCGAAATCGGAGGCGTCGCTGACTTGGATCAGACTGTCTAGCAAAGCCTGCACCAGTTGGGCGTGGGCGCTTTCGGCGTCAAACTGCTGAGTTTCTAGGCGGTCGCACAGGGCCATTAGTTCATCGACTTTGGCGACGATGCGATGTTGTTCAGCGAGCGGTGGAAGCGATATGAGTAATTGATCCCAATTTGTTCGGTTAATAATGGGTGTAGCTGAACCTGTTGCCGCACTTCTAATAGAGTCTTGGAATTTTGGGCCTGACATAGCATTGAAAACGTATCGAAAACTAGCAAGTAATATCGCTACACTGTTTATCTGCTGATTGAATGCAAGCTCCCGATCAGCAATGGCTCCCTTACCAATAGAACCGCCAATGCAGACCATAAAAATATCTCCTGGCTTGGCAACCGTTGTTTCAGGTCGAGCGAGCTCGGTAAGCCATTTCTCAGGATCAGAAATTTGGCCGGCACCATTAATTTGCCCAGGCCCAATAAACGGCAAGTCGCCACCAAAAAACTCAGGATTTCCTGTGCTCGGCGTTCCTCCAGTAGCTGTTACTCCGATAGCAGCGAGCCTTGTCCAGCTCCAGCTAGGGGGCAAGTCAAAGAGCCTTTCCTCTTCCGAAATCTCCGCCAGCGGCTTCTGGTTCTTGATCTTCCCCTCAGCCACCAACCGCGCCTTTTCCTCGGCTATGCGCATAAGTAACTCACTGGCCGGCTCATCACTCGGGTCTTGCGGCACCAGCTTGCCGCGCACCGCCAGTTCCAGAACCAACTCACGCAGCTTCTTGATGCCATTGGGCGCACCGGCTAGCAGCGGCAGGTTATCGGTGAGCAACGCCGTCATATCTGGCGCTCCAGAGCTTCAGCCAGCACGGCCTTGAGCTGATCGCGCAGGTCGCTGATTTCGCCTTGCAGCGTGGCGTAGTTACGCAGCAGTTCGTCCGGGTCGTGGCTGATTTGCTCGCCGATATGTGGGTTTTTGCAGTCCAGGTTCCAGTTGCGCGCTTGCAGGTCTTCGACACTGACCTTCCAGGCGAATTCGTTCTCCACCCTTGCGGTAAATCCGTCGGCCTCACTGCCCCACCAGGCTTCCTCTACGGCAAACTCTTCGATGCGCATGGGGCGGGTCTTGGAGTAGTTCTTTACCCCTGTCGGGTACTGGTGTTCGTAGAACCACACCTGTTTGGTCGGCATGCCTTTGGTGAAGAACAGCAGGTTAGTCTTGATACCGGTGTAGGGGTTAAACACGCCATTGGGCAGGCGAACGATGGTGTGCAGGTTGCATTCGGTCAGCAGCTTTTCCTTGATGCGGCTCTTGATGCCCTCGCCAAACAGGAAGCCATCAGGCAGCACCACTGCGGCCCGACCACCATCCTTGAGCAGCTGCATAATCAGCACCAAGAACAAGTCAGCTGTTTCACGGGTACGGAATGCGGCAGGGAAGTTGGTTTCAATGCCGTCTTCTTCCATTCCACCGAAAGGCGGATTGGCGACGACGCAATGCACGCGTTCACTCGGCCCCCAGCTGATCAGCGGCTTGCTCAGGGTGTTGTCGTGGCGGATCTGGCTGGGCACCTCGATGCCGTGCAGGATCATATTGGTGGTGGCCAGCAGGTGCGGCAGCGGCTTTTTCTCCACGCCAAAAATACTGGCCTGTAGGGTGCGCTCATCCTCGGCGGTTTTCACGTAGCGGCTGCGCTTATGCTCGATTGCGCAGGTAAGGAAGCCACCCGTACCGCAGGCCGGATCCATGACCTTTTCTTCCAGCTTGGGGTCGACCATGCGCACCATGAACTCAGTGACCGGACGCGGGGTATAGAACTCCCCAGCATTGCCGGCGTTCTGCAAGTCGCGCAGTAGTTGCTCGTAGAGGTTACCGAACTCGTGGCGCTCCTGGGCCTTATTGAAGTCCACGCCCTCCTGAATCTTATTGATCACCTGGCGCAGTAGTTGGCCGGACTTCATGTAGTTGTAGGCATCTTCAAACACGCCACGCACCACGAAAGCTGAAGGTGTATTGCTGTACTCATGTAGGTTTTGCAGCTGCGGAAACAGATTGTTGTCGATAAAGCTTTTGAGATCATCACCGGTCATGCCTTCCGCATCGGCGGCCCAAGTACGCCAGCGGCAGCTCTGAGGTATCGGTGATCGGTAGTTGTCATCCATCAACTCCCATTCAACCTCTCGGTCATCAAAGATTTTCAGAAACAGCAGCCAGACCAACTGGCCGATACGCTGGGCGTCGCCATCCACGCCTACGTCTTTGCGCATGATGTCTTGGATGGATTTGATGGTGCGACTTATCGACATGCTTAGATCCTGAACAAATTGTCGCGATGCCAAGCCAGATAGGGGAGAAGAGCGGGGGTCATCTGGCGTAGGCGCAAATTAGGGGTTATACCCAGCAAGGTAGCAGTTTGGCTGTCCAGCGCAGTGCTGATAAGAATTGCTCCAACGTCATCAAAGCTGATTAACCCTTGGTCGAAAGCCTGATCGAGGTTAGGAACAAGCAGCAGACCGTTGAAAGGGTCAAGTCGCTCTGCTGGCGATGACACATGCCACGGTTTTGCATGAGAGGCCCGCAGCATAGCCAGATTCGAACAACCGGTCACGGCGCAACCACCCCAAAAGCTAAACAACTGTGTACGGTAGGTTCCTTGCCCTATACGTACTTTGTTCAAAGCTCTTCGTTCAGTTTCGGTCACCGCGACGTCTTCCCGTGCATCACGGAGAGTTCCGAACATTTGGTTTTCCCGCTGAATCGATGCACTCAGCGGTGACACCGATGGGGTGCATGCATCGCCCAATATCTCAATGGCACGGATCAAAAAACCACCGGTGCCGCAGACTGGGTCATGAAGGTGAGGTTGTTCAACTGCAGCAGGTGGAGGGACCCTCAGCATTGTGTCCAGAAATGTAGTTAGTGTGGCGCTGTCTGGAAAGCCTATCCCAATACCGTACTCGATCTCGCGACGTCCCCGATGCAAGCGTTTTGGATATCCTCGTAGGTTGCTGTTGTGAACATACCCACTGGATCGCTGGACTCCCTCAGTGCTCAACAATTCGCCCATTTCTGTCTCAGAATTAGGATGCAGAACCAATGGAGTTGTGTCCCTGATACCTGCGCTTTGCTTCAGAAATACGGGCTCGCCAACGCGCTCATGCTCAAAGCGTCGGACCTTTAATTCGGATTGTGGTGGGCAGTGGAAGCCATAGTGCAAAAGCGCTTGGGCTATTTCGTCAGTGGATAGCATGGGTTATCCGTAAAGTTCGTTTTCCAGCTCACGTAATGCTTTGTTGTAGCCATTTTTACCGCCAAAGGCCTCTACTAGTTCAACGAATACTCCGATCTGGGTAAACGGGGCGAGTTGAAGAATTTTTATGTCTTCGATGTGCTCAACGCCAGTGTCGGCATATTTGTCGAGCAACGCCTCAAGCACTTGGCGCGCGGAGCCTGAATACTTCCCGAAGTAGTTGCGTTTTTTCACCTGCTCGGCGCGTTCCTTGCGGGAAAGCGCGGGCTGATCGAAGGCCACATGGCAGATGAGATCGAACGGGTCGAGGGCTTTGCCCTGTTTCTCTGCCACTTCTTCGGCCAGGGCTTCCCACATCACGCCTTGGGCTGCCATCTCGTCGATGATGGCCTTCTTCTGCTCCGAACCACTCCAGCGACGCAGGAATTCATCCAGCGAGGCGAATTGCTTGTGTACGCAGGCGCGCGTGTAGTCGTGTAGCGATTCAGTGATCAGTCGGCCGTCCGGGCCGTAATACTGGACACGTTCGGCGATGACATAAATCGGGACGTTGTCGATGACGTACTTGATGCGTTTTTTACCCTCATCTTCGCCGGTAAAATCCAGGTCATCGCCTTCGTTATCGTTGCCTGCGCTGATGCCATCTTCGTCGGCAAGCGGGTCATCCGGTGGTACGGGAGAGTCATCACCCTCTGGGGCGTAGATCACCACTGGGTCACCGTCGAAGGCAGGGTCGGCAAACAGCTCGGTGGCCTTTTTGAAGTCCATGATGGTGAACCAGTATTTACCGAAGTCCTCGTTGATGCGGGTGCCGCGACCGATGATCTGCTTGAACTCGGTCATCGATTTGATGTGTTGGTCGAGCACGATCAGTTTGCAGGTCTGCGCATCGACTCCGGTGGTCATCAGCTTGCTGGTAGTGGCAATGACTGGGTAGCGCTCTTCCGGGTTGATAAAGTTATCTAGCTCCGCCTTGCCTTCCTGGTCATCCCCTGTGATGCGCATGACGTACTTGCGATTCTCGGCAACGCGATCGGGGTTTAAGTTGACCAAGGCCTGGCGCATACGCTCGGCGTGGTTGATGTCATCGCAGAAGACTATGGTTTTCTGGAACGGATCGGTAGCCTTGAGAAACTCTGTGACTTTCTGCGCGACCAACTGAGTGCGGGCTTCGATGACCAGCGTACGATCCATATCCCTGAGGTTATAGATACGGTCTTCGATCAGCTCACCATTCTTATCGAGCATGCCCTTGGGCGGCCGCCAGCCTTGCAAGTCTTTGTCGAAGTCGATGCGCACCACTTTGTAAGGAGCGAGAAAGCCGTCTTCGATGCCTTGCTTGAGGGTGTAGCTGTACACTGGCTCGCCGAAGTAGGTAATGCTGGAAACCTCCTTTGTCTCCTTCGGCGTGGCAGTGAGGCCGACCTGGGTGGCGTTGGTGAAATAGTCGAGAATCTCGCGCCAGGCTGAATCTTCTGCAGCGCTACCACGGTGGCATTCGTCGATTACGATCAGGTCGAAGAAGTCGCGCGAGAACTGCTTGTAGACATTCATTTCCTCTTCAGTGCCGGTCACAGCCTGGTAAAGAGACAAGTAGATCTCGTAGGAGGTGTCGATCTGCCGTTTGGCAATCTTGGTCATTGCCTGGCCGAAGGGCTTAAAATCGTTGTTCTTGGTCTGATCAACAAGGATGTTGCGGTCAGCCAGAAAGAGGATACGTTTCTTCTGCTTGGACTTCCAAAGCCGCCAGATGATCTGAAAGGCTGTGTAGGTCTTGCCGGTACCTGTGGCCATCACCAACAGGATACGATCCTGCCCACGAGCAACAGCCTCAATCGTACGATTGATCGCATTCGATTGATAATAGCGCGGCATACGCCCCGAACCATCATCGTAATACGGAGCCTCAACTGTTTTTCGGGCAGCGCCCTCAAGCCCTTTCCACTGGCAGTAGCGTTGCCAAAGCTCGGCTGGGGAGGGAAACTGCTCAAGTGTCAGTTCGGTTTCCACCTGCGCGCTTGTTCCGCTGCGATCATGAAAAAGAAAGCCATCCCCATTGCTCGAAAATACGAACGGGACATCTAGAGACTCGGCGTAATCCAATGCTTGCTGCATCCCCGCACCAACAGAATGCTTGTTGTCTTTAGCCTCAATAACGGCAATCGGCAAGTTAGGCTGGTGGTAAAGAATGAAATCTGCACGTCGCGACTTGCCTCGACTGTGAAGCTTGCCCCGGACAATGACCCGCCCCTTGGTAAAGGTCACCTCTTCACGCACCTGCTTTTGAATGTCCCAACCAGCCAGTTGGACAGCTGGAGAGATAAACTTTGTACATATATCCCGTTCAGAAAGCAGCTTTTTGTCCATGAAGTCCTTTCCACCTCAAATAAAATGCCGAGCTTCAACGCCTAATCAGCCATATCTTAATACTATTGCGCCACCATACCGCGCGGCCGGACCCGAAAAAAGCCCTACGTGACAGACATCTTGTTCTGATAGTGCTGGTCAGCTCTAAATAGCGGAAAGAAGCCTCCTCATTTCTTGCTGCAAAAAGCCTAGTTCCTGCTCTAATTGAGTTTGCCGCTCAGACAAAAAATCCAGCGACTCATTCGACACCGAAGGTGCTGGAGCGACATACTTAGAAACTGTCAGATCCCAGTCATTGGCTTCTAATTCCGTTAAGGAAACACAACTAGCCACACCATTGAGGGTTTTTCTCTCAGAGTACAAACCAAAAAGCTGTTCAATAGCACTGATATCTAAACGATTAAGCCGTTGACTCTTTGCAAAAAAACTTGAAGCATCAATAAAAAGCACTTCGTCGGAGGCGCATCGTTTTCTCAAAAATAAAATATTCGCAGGAATAGCGGTGCCATAAAAGGACATTGGTGGAATTGAAACAACCGCCTCAACATTATGCTCCCTGAGCATCTTTTCCCTAATCGCCTTTTCGCTCCCAGCTCTGAAAAGAACTCCCATGGGAACAATTATTGCTGCACGCCCTTCCTCATTCAAACTGAACAGTAAATTTTGGATGAATGCGAAATCTGCGCTAGCCTGGGGAGGTACACCATATCGAAGAAATTCACCCGACTCGCCACTATCCCACTTTCGAAGCGAGAAAGGAGGATTCGCCACAGCTAGATCAAAACGACCATAGATTTTAGTATTATACTCCCCCCCTGAGAGTCCACTTTTTACTTCTATACAACTTTCGACCACACCATGGACAAGTACATTTGTCTTTGCCACGAAAGCTACGCTGGGAGACATTTCTCGACCCAAAACAAACAAATCACCCTTAGGAGAAGTCCGTCGCACATGATTAATAGCCTCTACGAAAAACTCCCCTGACCCACATGCTGGGTCATAGATTTTCTCTCCAGCCCTAGGATCAAGAATTTTTATCATTAAACTAACTATTCCACTTGGCGTGAAAAAATACCCTCCGCGCCCCATATTTTCTTCTGCAAAAAACGACAAAAACCACTCAAAACACTCACCTAACGATCCTTCTCCATTCTGACCATCAAATGGAAACCTAACAAACTCATCCCAAAGCTCGACTAAGACACGCCCTCGCCTTGCGTCAGAGGCCATCGTTAAATCAATCTTTTGCCAAACCTTTAACAAATAATCTTTAAACACTGAAGAGCCATGATCTTCAACAGCCCTCTGAAGCACCGCCTCTAGTGACGCTGAGCGATTACCCTCTCTAAAGTTTTGCCCATCCATTACCGCGTCATATTGCCACCTACAAAACATAAGCAACAACAAGCTTTCCACCACATCAGACTCATTGACATGCAAACGCAGCTGTTCGAACTTTGACACAACCAGTTTCTTGAAATCATCCATCGAAGAACTGTTCACCCTCACCCCCTGCTTAATATTTTATGGGCGGCACTCGCCACAACTTTCTCACCATTGCGCAGCATTTCATGTAAAGCTTCTTTCTGCATACGCCAATTATGGTAAATCGCAACGATACTTTCTTGACTGTCGAAATCAGGTACCGGCAACTTTATCTCAGCCAAATTTTTGACACTAATATTTGGAATAGTTGCTGTAGTCCGTATCGACTCAAGGGCAATACTCCCCATAGCCGAATTAAAAAACCAGTGGAGATAATCCAGACTTACCAATCCCACCCTAGGCCTAATTATGGCAACCTGATTTGTAGTCGTTACCTCACCCGATGAGTTCGCCCCCCTAAATATCATCGCTTCAGTCCGAGTCCCCCTTAGCGGCAAGAGCAAATCACCTGCGAGCAGCTTCACCTTAAGCTTTGACGGCTCGATATCGGCATACGGAAGACTCGCAACATCTCGTAACTCTCCTTCACGGACATCTTTTATCTGGATTAATCTAATGCCATTTATTGAATTATCAGTCTCTGCTCGCTCGCGAAAAGTTTGCCCAAGTGACACATCAGCAATATCAGAGAGTTTCTGCTTCGAGCCCATTACTGTGCAAGCTCCCCAGATTTAGTCTTCTTCAGCTCTATCTGGATGCTACTAGTTGCTGCCCCATCGCTCTGCACCTGGGAAGAGCGGCTAAAATCGATATGGATATCGGGGCTAAGGGCGAGGTAGACCGCAAGGGTTACAGATGTCATCGAAGCGGCTTTAGATTGATTTTTTTTCATTTTTTGCTCCTTGCGTGTCAGCTAGAGGTGGATTCGCTTTGCCAGAACAGCAGAATGCTCACATACTGCTGACAGAGCGAAGATTAGCGCTCCTGTCGCGACACGTCAATACAGTATGTGCGCATTCTGCAATCTTCTTTCTTAGCGTAGCTATGTTTCAGCGGACCATCCGCTCTCTGCCTTCCCATCTAGAGGCAGCGATCGTGCGCCCCACTCACGCACGAAGCGACTGTCTTCGGGCCCCTCTATAGCTAAGCCGATGTACGGGAGTACACGCTCGACAAAAATGCTACGTAGATACCTTCAAAAAAAGCCGGCCAAATGCCGTGCAAAAACTACAAAAAAGTGGGGGAACAAATGGGGGATCAGAGCGCTTTTCAAAACACCTAAAGCATTGTTTTTCAAAAACATAAATCGATAAAAAGCTAACCACAAGCCGGCTTTTTAATGCCTGAAAGAAAGTCACCTTTAGAGGTCCTCTGGAAAATCCCGCAGTTCAACCGATCTGGGTACTACGGAATTCTCTGTTCACTCTCCGTCAGCGCGCTCCATGTTTGTGGCTTTATGTGATAGCACACTAGAATCATGGTGTACGTCCTACTCTGAAGGTCGCTGCTTACACGGACTAGGACTGAAGCCAGCGTAGACAGATGTGCAGGTCAAGGAGACCACCATGCCGGACGCCAGAAATATCAAGGAACAAAAGCTTCTCTACCACCTCACTTCGGTTGAAAATCTGGATGGCATTTTTCAGGAAGGCCTGAAACCTCGCGCCGATATCACTGATTTTAAAGACGTAGCAGACAGTGAAATCCTGAAAAAGCGTCAAGCCCTAAAACTTGACCGCTACGTACCCTTTCATTGGTTTGCTGCAAATCCATTTGATGGAAGCGTGCAGCGCCATAGACCCGATGCCAAATTTGTCCTGATCTCGGTTTACAGATCAATTGCGAAACAAAATGGCTGGAAAGTCATTCCGCGCCATCCACTGGCTAGTGATTCAATCCAGTTACTCGATTACGACGAGGGTTTCGAAGCCATCGAGTGGGAGGTCATGAATACCCGCGAATATCAGGACGCTCATTGCAAGAGTATCTGCATGGCGGAATGCCTAGCCCCTGGCGTTGTTAAACCCAACGTCTTCTTCAAAGTTTTCACTCCTAACGAGGAGGTTGAAGCACTCTGCGCGGCTAAAATGCGCGAGGCCGGTGTTACTGTACTCACCGGCGTGAATCAGAGAATGTTTTATCAATGAATTACAGCAGACTGAATCCAGAGAAGGCTCTGATCTGGCGTATCGTCCACCGCGATAACCTGCCCTGGATTCTGGACAACGGTCTGCATTGCGCCAGCTCCGATGTGCAGGCACCGCAGTACGTGAATATCGGCAACGTCGACTTGATCGACAAACGCCGATCTCGCCACGTGCCCATTGCTCCAAGGGGGGTGTTGGCCGACTACGTGCCCTTCTACTTCACGCCCTTCTCTGTGATGATGAAAAACATTCACTCCGGGTGGAGCGTTCAGCAGCGTAACAACGATGAAATCGTGATTCTCGTCTCCAGCCTGTACCGCGTCGAACAGCTTGGCCTACCGTTTGTCTTCACAAACGCACATGCCTACCCGGATTGGACAGACTATTACAGCGATCTGGCGAATCTCAGCGAGATTGATTGGTCTATCCTTCAACGACGCGACTTCAAACGTGATCCTGATGACCCTCGAAAGATGGAGCGTTATCAGGCCGAAGCACTGATTCACCATCACCTACCGATTACAGGACTCCTTGGCATCATGTGCTACACCGATGCAATGAAAGAACGCATAGAGCAAGACGTCGCCGCTAGAGGCCTGACGTTATCTGTCCATGCGCGTCCGGGATGGTATTTCCAATGATCCGATTTACCCAAGGCAACCTTCTGGAAGCCAAAACCGAAGCCCTCGTCAACACGGTGAATACCGTAGGCGTGATGGGCAAAGGTATCGCGCTGATGTTCAAAGAGCGCTTCACGGAGAACTACCGCCTGTATTCAGCGGCCTGCAAGGCTGGCGAGGTAGAGACAGGCAAGGTTCACGTAACGGCAGTCAACGAACTGGAAGGTCCTCGCTGGATCGTAAATTTCCCGACCAAACGTCACTGGCGATCGCCTTCGCAGATGGTATGGATAACGGAAGGCTTACACGATCTGCGTCGCTTTTTGATTGAAAACCATGTGAAGTCCGTTGCGGTTCCACCGTTAGGTGCCGGTAATGGTGGTTTGAAATGGCCTGAGGTCCGCGAACAGATTGTTGCAGTCTTGAGTGATCTGGATGTAGATGTGCTGGTGTTCGAACCTTCCAATCAGTATCTGAATGTCGCCAAACGTAGCGGAGTGGAGAAGCTCACGCCTGCTCGCGCGCTCATTGCCGAGCTGGTTCGACGCTACTGGGTTCTGGGCATGGAATGCAGCCTGCTTGAGATTCAGAAACTGGCCTGGTTCCTTGAGCGCGCCATAGAAAAGTTACCAGACACCGAAAACCCGCTGAATCTCCAGTTTGTTGCTCATAAGTACGGGCCGTATGCCAATCGGTTGGAGCATCTGCTCAATAATCTTGATGGCAGCTATCTGCATTGCGACAAACGAATTAGTGATGCGGGTATCAGTGATGTGATTTGGTTCGATGAAGAACGCAAAGCCTTTTTGCAAACCTACCTCAAGACAGAGGCCAAGCACTTCTTGCCAGCCTTGGAGCGGACTGCCGAGCTAATCGACGGATTTGAATCGCCCTTCGGTATGGAATTGCTGGCTACGGTCGATTGGTTGCTGAGTCAGGAAGGAGTTTCCCCAACTGTGCCTGCTGTACGTGAAGCGCTGAGTCGTTGGGATGGCGGAGCCGGTGCAGCAGCTCGCAAAAGCAAACTGTTCGATGATCAGGCGCTTGATATCGCACTGAAACGTCTTACCTCCAGTAGTTTCAGGCCTGAAATGGCGGTCTGTTAACTTCTCCAGCGATCCTGCACACGTGCCTATTTGTCGCAGCAGTGCTGCGACTTTTGTCTGCTCCTGGCAACAGGTCGAGCGTTAACCTATCGGAACCGGAAATTGTGTCAGCAGTGCTGTCACAAAAAGAGGCTTCCAGCTCTTTCATGGAGGCTCGAACCATCTGCTGATACTGAGTCAGCAGCCTGCTGACTAACTCTGCTCGCCTCACCCAGGCAATTGGGCAGCAAACTGTTGCCCAATTGAAATAGTCTCAGCACTGCCGAGACGATCTCCCCTCACGGATAACTAAACCCTTTAACCAACGTCAACTCCCCCACCGCCCGCATCGGCACCAGGAACGTCTCCATTTTTTCATCAGGCGTCCCCTCCTCCGTAATCACCGTCACTTGCGCGGTGGTCAGCGGCTGAACCGCATCCTCCTGCCCTTCGTCATCACCGCGATACCCGCCGCCGTAGTAGTTCACGTACACCAGGTATTGCCCCTTGATCGGCGCGGGCATGGCGAAGATTTCCGGGCCGTAGCCGGTGGTCACGTCCACATCCAGCGCCGCACCATTGGGCGCGACACGATCGCCGTACCAGATGTGTGCGCCATCGGGGGTGATGAGGTGCAAGTCCAGGTCCGTGCCGTCGCTGTCCCAGGCCAGCAGCACGCGCAATTTGGCTGGGGTGGCTCCGCCGTTGGCATTGAGGAACTGCGTGCGGTGGCGTTGTTGGCCATCGGGGCTGCGGACTTCAACGCTGTTGCTGCCTTTGGGGAATGAGAACGGGCGGTCGAAGCGACCGGCGGGGTCGATCTTCAGTGGCATGCTGACGCCGTTGACGATCAGCTTGCCGGGTTCATTGCTCTTGGGGGTGGATTGGATCTGGCCGGTAATGCGCGCCGTGTTGGCCTGGCCCACCGGGGTGTTAACCGACGAAGCCGGGTAATTGACCGTCTGACGAAAGCTTTCGCCTTCGCCTTCAGGGGCGCCGGTACGCCAGCCGCCAATGGGCGTATCAAGTTTGACGGCGGCAAATGTCGCTGGCAGTACGCAAAAAGCGCAAAGCAACAGCAAGACCTGTGGATAACGGAGTTTCATGGCCTATTCCAGCAAGAGGTGACGGGCGAGCCCTTCGATGTAGGTTTCATCCTGGCCGTTAGGGTGTGCTTCGAAGGCCAGGTGCAGGTATTCGTGGGTCAGGTCGAGGCGGTCTTGCAACGACAGCACGCCGCGCACGTAGATGCGCTGGCGTTCGCGGTCGACAAACGGACGACCAAAGGCCAGGCGGCAGACCGCAAAGGTGCTGACTTCGTTGTAGCCGACTTCGCTTTCGAGCCGTTGGCGCCAGCCGCGGCGCTGGTTTTGCAGCCAGTCCTGCGCGGCGGGCAGCGCTTCGCAGGAGGCGACGGGGTTGTCCCAGCGACTGAGGCTGGCGCGCGGGTAGGCATGCAGCAGGATGGCGTCGTAGCGTTGACCGGCATTGGCTTGTTCGACGGCTTGCTGCCAGGAGAGTTTGTCCGGCCCCGGTTGGTCGGAGTGATAGGTGACGTTGCTGCCGGCGAGAACCAGATCGCTGGTCCACGAGGCGATATTGCGCGACTCAGTGGCGGCCGGACGTGGCGCGACGCGCTGTCGACTGCTGCTGTCGTCGATGCTCAGGCAGTCGCCGTTGCGAGTGGCGTTTTGCAGCAGGTAGGTGCGGATCGCGACGGCCAGGGCTTTGGCCGCTTCGACGGGTTCAGGCCTGGCTTCACGCTGCAGGACCCGGGCGACGTATTCTTCACGATCGAGGCGGGCGACGAGTTTGTCTTTGAGCAAGAACAACTCGCCATCGCTGTGAATATCGAGTTGATTGCCGTTGGCGAACTCGACGCGATAGTCGCCTTGCAAAGGGCCGGGCGCTACAACGCGGTCCCCCGACAGCACGCGTTTCAGTGGATAACGCGCGAACAGACCGACCTCAACGCACTTCCCTGCCTCGGCTGGCCACGACGAGGGCAGTACCGTCGCCAGCGCCTGCCCATAAGTGCGCAAGACCATCTGACTGGTGCCGCGCCCACCGGCCCAGATCGGTGTGCCGTCTACCGTCCAGCCCGCGAATCCGCCTTGGCGCGACGAGGGATCCTGATCCCCCAGCCAGCTCCAGGTTTTCACCCGCAACCGACCGCCGAGTTCACCCACGACATCGCCGTCCGCGGCATTGAGCACCACATCGAGCAACACCCTTCGGGCCTGATCCTGCGCGGGCATTACAGCCAGTACCTTCAACAACTCAGCCACCGAAACCCGGGTCTGCGGTTGCAACGACGGCAAATCCAGTAACCACTTCGGCGCTTGTCTGGCCTGCCAATACTCGCGCCACTGTGCGCCGGCAATGCCCAGGCGTGCAGGCTCAAAGTACAACCCGCAGGACTTCACCAACGCCTGATCGCGCCCGATCGTACCGCCCGCCGTGCAGCAATAAACTTCTTCCTTCGATTGCCCGCGACATTCATAAGCGGGCTCGCGCGCGCCGGTGTCCACCAGCCAGCCGTAGACAAACAGCTTCCACAAGCTGCCCAACGGCGTCTGCAAATCATCAGGCAATGGCTCACGCGAGATCACCTGAGTCTGGCTCAACGCAAGCAGCTCACCCTTGAAACCCAGGCGCAGCGGCTCGTCCTGCGCTGTCGCCAGCGCAGGAATCAAACACAGCAACCACCAGACCAGACGCCAGGTCATGTCAGTTGACCGTGACCTGACCGAGTGCCGGTTTCTGTTCCTGAGCCTGATGCTGTGGCGCGTAGACCTGCGTGAAACGCACCGGCGGCAGGTTGAACTGGCCTTTTTGCGAGAAGCGCACCAGATGACGCAGGCGCAACTCACCGCTCAGCGCATCCACTGGCACCGCATACGCCATTTGCCCCGGCTCGAAACGGGCCTTCTCCAACGCAGTCGGCTCGGTGCCGACCTTGCCCATCAGCTTGATGCCCCACGTGGTGCGCTCGACGTCCGCGCCCGGTGGCAGCGGCACTTCGAGCATGCCGTAGCGCAGCGGTTTCGCCGCTTTGCTGGTGATGATCACTTCGTCCAGGTACAGGCTGTCGCTGGACAACGGCTTGGTGCCGACCGCTTCGAGTTTGAATTCGAACGCCTCATCACCCGGCACCAGACGCGACAGGCGACGGGTGATGGTCACAGCCATCGGATCGATTGCCGGTTGTTTGGTCTGGAAGCTCAACATGGCGCGTAGCGGGCGCTCTTGCGTCCCGGTCAGCGACAATACCGCCGGCACTGGCGAAGAACCCTGCCACGTCCAATACATCTCACCGGTATCACTGTAACGTTTCTTCCAGCCCTCACCCGGTGCCAATGCGATGGTCGGAGAGGCCTGCTCGATGCTGCGTTGCAACCAGGTCAGCGCCAACGCGCGTTCCAGGGTCGATTGCTGTGGCAACAGGCGTTGCAACAACGCTTGCGCATGAGCCTGATCGAAAGCTTGCAGTGACAGGTTCAGGGCTTCGACAAACGGTTGAGCGCTGGCGGCCACTTGCTGTTGCGCAGCATCCACTTGACGACTGAACGCCGGCGGCAGATTGACCTTGGCCTGACGCGCCAAAGACGCGGTCAACACCCGAGCACTGGCCAGCCCCAAGGCCGAATCCGGATCGTTCATGACCAGGCTCTCTGCGCCATCGTCCATCACGCTCGCCGCTTTGCCCTCGCCGGCTTTCGCCAGATCATCCATCAAACCGCTGAGCAGCGTGTTCACCGGCAATTGCATCTGTTTGGCAAACGACAGAATCAACGCCCGCTGCAACAGTGGTGTGTTCTGCGCCTGTTTCGCGTACACCTCCAACACCCGCTGCCAGTGCTCCGGCGGCAGGCTCAGTTCCAGCACTTTGCTGGCGTGCCAGTCGGCGTAATAGGCGTAAGCGGTGAGGAATGCATCCGGCTCGCCGTCAAAGCCCCACCAGGTGAAGCTCGCCGACGGCCCGGCCATTTGCACCAGACGCAGGCGGCTGTTCTGCATGATCAAACGCAAGCGATCACGGATCTGCGGGTTCGACGACAGCGTTGGATAGGCGATGCTCAGCGGCAGCAGACGGCTGGCGGTTTGTTCGACGCCGCCATACGGATAGCTCAGCAGATCGTCGAGAGCCGAACGGAACACCGCTTGCGGGCTGTCATCCAGACGCAGGCGAATATCCGTGGCGTCCGTCGGCAAGGTCAACGGCGTGTCGCCGCTGACCGCGTCCAGGCTTTGGCTCTGGGTCACCTGCCAGCCTTCGCCAGTCGCGGTCAGGCGTACGGCCAAGGCGTCAGCGGTTTTGCCATCCTGCACCAGCTCGGCGGTCCAATCGCCATTGGCCAATGTGAATGCCGGCAATGGGACGTAGTTGACGCCGTTGTTCAGTGTGACCGGCACACGTTGCTCGGCACCCGCGTAATGAATCACCAGCTCAGCCTTGACCGGTTTCTCGGCCTGACTGAAAGCGAATACGCCAAGATCCGGTTTGTCGCCGTTGCGGAATTTGGTCGGGCCGCTCCACTTCAGGTACAGCGGTTTTTCCGAGCGCACAAATTGCTTCTTCTGCCCGACCTGACCGTCATCGGCGATGGCGCGGGCGGTGATGCGCCAGCGGGTCAAGGAGTCCGGCATCTTGAAGGTGAAGCGGGTCTTGCCGTTGGCGTCGGTGATCAATTCCGGCTGCCACGCAGCGGTGTCGACGTCCTCACGACGCGGCCGCTCCAACACTTTCACCCCACGCTCGCTGCGGTTGGCTTTGCCCGGCGCGCCCGGGCTGCCCGGCAGTGCCACGTCGTAGCTGATGAACGACAAACTGGCGCTGGTGCGCACGTTGTTGCGGCGCGGGTGATAGAAGAACTGGTCGATGGTCGGCGCCACTTCCGGCTGCAGCGCGTAGATCATTTCGTCGACCACGCTGACCGTCAGGTGAGCCGGAATCGGCTTGCCGGCGAACTGCGTCGTGAGGTCCACGGACACCGTATCGCCCGGCTGATACGCCTCTTTGTCAGTGCTGATCGCCACATCGATCTGTGGTGCGACGACTTTGATACCGGCGTTCTGGAAGCTGTACTGACCGCCCTTGGTGTAGAGCACAGAGAACGTCATGTTCGGCGCGAATGGGTCTTTCACCGGGATCCGTGCGCGGTATTGGGTGTCGCTGAGTTTTTCCATCTTCAGCCAGTCGCCGCCCTTGGACAGCAACGCCGTGGCCTCGACCTTGTCGCGCTCGAGCGACAACAACGCATCGCTGATCGGCTCGGGGAAAGTGATCAATGCGAGGGCTTCGTCGCCAGCCTTGTACTCGGGTTTGTCGAGGACGATTTCCACGGTGCCAGGCACCGCTTTGACGCCATCACCGGTGACCGAATGACCGGTCGCGCCCAGAACGCGGCCATGATCATCTTTCAGCGTCAGGTTGTAAGTACCCGGACGGTCGAAGGCCAGGGTGAAGCCTTTGTCTTTGGCGGCAAGTTTGCCTTCGCCAGTGGTCTGGTCTTCGAGTCGCACCCAGCTGTAGCTGCTCGGGTTGACCGCTTTGCTTTGCTCGCTGCCACCTTCGTTGGCATAGCTGAAGGCAACCTTGCCGCCCACCGCGCTGAACCGTTGCGGCGCGCTCAGGCGGAAACTGGCGGCGCCCCGGTCGATGAGGATTTCCTTGGTGGTCTTGACCCGGTACGCCGCGCCATCACTGGCGAACACGGTGAGCATGTAGCGGCTCGGTTTCTCGGCGGCGGGCAGGTCAAGCGTCGCGTTGCCCTTGGCGTCGGTGGTCAGTTCGGCGCTGGTCAGCTCCACCGGGAATTGCCCCAGGTATTGCAGTTCGTTATCGACCATCGACAGTTGTTGGGCGCGCAGGCTCAGGCTCACCTTGGCGTCGGCCACCGGTTTACCGTCCGGGTACAACAACACCAGGCTGCCTTTGACCGGTTCGCCGGTACGGTAATCCTGCTTGGCCAGGTTCAGGGAAATCTCGAAGTGCGGCTTGATGTACTCAGCCACGCGGAAGGCGCTGCTGTAGGCCTGATCCTTGTAGCTGAAACGCAGCTCATAACCACCTGCCACCGCATTGTCCGGCAACTGGAAACGGCCCTGAGTACCGGCCTTGGAATCGAGCTTCAACGCCAACGATTGCAGCGCCGTGCCGGTGGCATCGAGCACCGTCACATTGACATCGGCAGCGGTCGGCGCCACGGAATCCCGGGCATTCTTGAACTCGCGACCGACGATTTTCAACGACACCCAATCCCCCGGCCGGTACAGCGGCCGATCGGTAAACGCATAGAGTTTGGTGTCGTAGATTTCGCTGTCGTAATAGAAGTTCTCGGAGACGAACACCCCGCCCTCTTCGTCTTCGCCGATCACGAACGAACGCTCGGGGCTGACGTGTTTCAGGCGCAGCAAGCCATCGGTATCGGTAGCGCCACTGCTCATCACGCCCAGGCCGTCGGTCCATAGCACATTAACCTTGGGCACCGAACTACCTTCGTGTTTGCGCGCAGCCCACACCAGCAATTCATCACCGGCAATCTTGCTCACGGCCACGGTGTTGGATACGAACACCATGGTGGTCGCGCGGTACTTGCCGATCAGCGCTTCCACCAGATACAGGCCCGGTTTCAGGTTGCCCAACGGGATGTACACGTTGCCCGGCGAGACGCTGACGAACTCGCTGGAAGAACCGACCAGCTTCACGCCTTCGGGCGGCTGGATCGGTTTGGCTTGCCACAGCGGATAACGGAATTGGCTGACCACCGGCAGGCCCGGAATCAACGCGAATTGTGGCTGTGCGTCGTAGGGCGTTGGCGCGGCGATGGCGGTGCCCATCTTCAGTTCCGGCACTTCCTCGGTGACTTGTTTACGCGACTCGTAGGAAAACGCCCGCTGCATCACCCGACGGGATTTGCGGTACCAGTTGTCCCACAGGTACGCGAGGGTGTTCGACAGGCCTTCGCCCTTGAACTGGCCGTCGCTGACCACACGGTGCAGGTTCTTCTGGCGCTTGAGGAAATCCAGCGGCTTGTCGATGCGATACACCCGAATGTCCGCACCGCCGTAAGGCTCCATGCGGAACCGGCGATAGTCACGACCCGGAGCTTCGAGGCGTACCACCGCCTGTTCATCGCTGGCGAAACTACTGTCGGCCAACAGGAAAAAACTTTCACCGGCCACCGGCGTATAGCCGCTCGGCTCGACGGTGTCTTCGGCGTTGACTGCCGACAGCGGCAGAACCAACGCAAGCAAAAGAGGCAGTTTTGAGCAAATGCGCAACATGCGGGCACCGATCATTGGGAGAGAAAGTTCAGTCGATAGACGCCGATGAAGTTGGGGTTGGCTGCGTCGGGTATCCATCGGGTGTCCTTCCATGTCATGAGTTGCTGCAGGCTTGCGGAGCGCATGCCGTTGTCGGTGGGGGTAGTGGTGCCGGTGTGATAGGCGATGAAGCGGCCCATCCAGATCATCAGGTGCTGGTCATCGCCCTGATCGAAAAACATCAAATCGCCGGGCCGGGCCTGGGCCAGATCGCGGCCGACCAGATGGCTGTTGAACTGAATCAGTTTGATCGCGTTGACGTAGGGCCCGACCTTGCCGCCGCCCTGCTGCCATTGCTGGGCGAGGCCGCGTTGGGCGTCACTCAGTTGCAGCTCCGGCGGCAGGTAGCGGTTGGACAGGCCATTGCTGCGCAGCCATTTGTCGTCATGGACTTTCAGCGCTTCGTTGGCGGCAAACCGCACCAGCCCGGCGCAGTCCTGCTGGTACCAGCGCGGGCTCGGGCCTTGGGTCAATTGTTCCTGGGCGATGCGCACGAACCAGGCGCGGAATACCTGGGATTGCTGCGGGTCGAGCGCGGCGGCTTCGCTGGCGAATGTGCGCGTCCCCAGCAGCAACGCCAGCAAGCCGAGGCCTCGGATGAGCGCGGTCACAGAGCTTTCCACTCCAGCGGCAGCCATTGCCAGTGGCCGTCGGGCTCGCTGCCTTTGGGCAAGGTCAGGGCGTATTTGCCGTAGCCGCCGAGGGTGCGCAGTTTCGGGATCAGGTAGGTTTGCGCTGCGTTGTAGAACACCGGCTCCATGTCTTGCGGCAGGCTGTCGAGGGTTTCCTGCTGCATCAGTTGCGCCATGGAGTCGGGGCCGAAATAGATCGGCATCAGCAGGTCTTTGGGCAGCACGTCAGCCAGCGGCGGGAAACGTTTGTCGAGGGTGCCCAGCGCTTTGTCGACAAGTTTGTCGTCAAGGGAGAACAGCAGCGTCGAACCGTGGCGCGCCAGGCTGACGCGCATGAAGGCTTTGCCGGTGATCGCGTCTGGCTGCTCGGCATCCTTGGCCTTATAAGGACCGAAGTTGGAACTGACCTGACGCTGCCACTGATGGGTTTTACCGTCCTGTTTCTCGACCACCGGGAATGCGTGTTCGGCAACATTGCCTTCGTAGGCACCGACCATCGAGCCGAACAGGTTGCCCAAGTCACCATCGAGTTTGGCACTGTCATCATCATTCAGGCTGGCCACCAACAGCGGCGTGTACAGCCGCGAATCGGCATACCAGCACAGGCCGGCGGCACCGGCCATGTGTTCAGTCAGGGCTTGGGCCACGGACTCTTCGGCGCCGAGTTTCACCAGTAGCGGTTTCTGTTGTTCGGCGGCCAACGGCAAGGCCACGCAAGCGCTGGCGCCCATCGGCATGGCTTGCCAGATCGGTTTGAAGTCGAAGTCCGGCTGGTTGTCCAGTTCGTCCATGGCCAGGAAGCTGTGCCAGCCCTTGTCGTCCATGTCGAAACGCAGGCCGGCGAAGTTCGGGATGAAGCGCTGATAACCCATGGCCAACACGCTGGAGTTGACCGAAAGGCGTTGTTTTACCTCGGGCGCACGTGGCGGCAGGCCGAAGGCCTCGGGGAATAGTTTGTCGCCGTTGAGCAAGGCGGCGATCGCCTTGGTCGAAACGCCGCCGGTTTCCTCCAAAGCCCCGTTATCCGGGTCGTAGAGTTTGGCCGGATTGGACAGCACCACCAATTTGTCGCCATGGGAGGCGAACACCAACGACTTGCTGGCGTTGTAGTTGAGCTGATAGAGGGTGACGGCGTCGGCACCGACTTTCACTTCACTGAGCTTGCTCAGTTGCGAATCATCCAGCGCCACTTTCGCCAGCGGCTCCAGCACCTTGGCCAGCCCTCCGCGATCCATCACCAACAGGAAATCCTTGAGACGCCCATCCGCCCCACGCCACAGCGCCACATCCGCCGGTTGGTCGAAGAGCTGCTCGATCAGGCTGTCCTGCAGCTTCAGGTCATGCTCGTAAATAATCCGCCGCAGACTGCCAATCAAACCGAGACGGTCGGCGTGAGCTTCGTAATAGAAGACGAAATCTTCGGTCAGGGTTTCCTTGAGGAACGGCACGGCCAGCAAATCCTTGGGCAGCTGACTCAAGGAATGGGTTTCGAGCAGACCGTCCGGCCGGCTCATGCCCAGTTTGTCACTGGCCAATTGCGCAGGCGGGGCCTTGGGTTTGTGCAGGAGCCAGCCCAATCCGCCTGCCACGCCGGCTACCAGGCATAGCCCGATCACCAGCGCTGGCCAGCGGCGAGGAGGTTTGGCAGCGGGTGCGGCGGCCGGGGAAGCTGCTGGTGGAATCGTGTTATCACTCATGTTCACGCTCATTTTCACAAGGCTGAATTCAACCGTGGTGCGGGATGTTTAATAGTTGAAAGTCTTGACCAGCAGCAGGTCGCCGATCGCCCGCAAGGGCACGATGAACGTCTCGCGTTTTTCGTCGACGGTGTTTTCGTTGAGCACCAGGTTGATTTGCGAGGTGATCACCTCGTTCTGGTTGCTGTTCTCATCGAAGTTATAGCCGCCGCTGCCGTAGTTGCCCCAATAGTTCACATAAACCAGATAGGTGCCGTGCATCGGCGCAGTCATGGTGAACATTTCCGGGCCGGGGCCATCGACACCGTCCGGGTCCAGCCCACCGCCGTTGCTCATCGCCGGACTGGCCCAGAACGCGTGCTGGCCATCGGGGGTAATGATGTGCAGGTCGAGTTCGGCCTTGGGATCGTCCCAGCCCAGCACCACGCGAATCCGCGCCGGGGTGCGCAGGTTATTGGCTTCATAGAATTGAACGCGCTTGAGCGACTTGCCCTCGGAACTGCGCACTTCGACGCTGTTGGAGCCGGCGCCGAACGCATACGGCCGGGCAAAACGCCCTTGGTCGTCGGTGTACAGATTCAGGGGATTGCCGTTGACCGCCAGGCTGTGGGGCGGGCGGAGCGTGCCGAGGGCCTTGAGCTGGCCTTCGATCATCGTGCGATTGCGCTGCACACCCCGGTCGATGGGCGGCGTGGGGTAGGCGACGCGAGGATTTTCACTGCGGTCCAGCAAGCCGTGATAGCGCCAGCCGCCCACCGGTTCCGATAGCTCGGCCGTGGGCTCGGCCCGCGCAACTTGAGCGCAAACCAGCGTAATCAGCAGTGAAAGAACCCAACGCATGTGACGCCTCCTGCCATGCATAACGAAACCTGGCGCCCGATCCTCGGCGCGTTACAGATCAAAAAAACTGCGTTTCGTCAGAAGACCCTGAATATAGGGTCGTTGAAGGCGCGAAGATTAGCCATTCGGCAGTTTTTTAACAATCGGATACATCTATATTTGCGGTGAGAATCACGGTGTTTGTTGGGCGTGAGCCGAATAGCGATCTTATTCGGCTCATAAAGTGAGCCGAATAATCCACACAACCTATATAGACGACATACATCTGTGGCGAGGGAGCTTGCTCCCGCTGGGTAGCGTAGCGGCCCCAAAACCATACATCGCGTTTATTCAGGCCTACCGCGTCCAGAGGCTCGCGACTGCTGCGCAGCCGAACGGGAGCAAGCTCCCTCGCCCCAAGGTGTGTTGTCACCCCGGAACTGCTGCTCCAAATGGCCCAGCTCATTTGCCCATACCCCCCATGTCTGCTAGTGTCGCGCCGGTTTAACGTCAACCGGAAATAGCCGCCATGGCCCGCAAAAAAGCTGCACTGGATTTCGAACAATCCCTCGCCGACCTGCAAACGCTGGTGGAGCGTCTGGAGAACGGCGAATTATCGCTGGAAGACTCGCTGACCGCTTTCGAGCAGGGCATCGGGCTGACCCGTGATTGCCAGGCGGCGCTGGCCCAGGCCGAGCAGAAGGTTCAAGTGCTGCTCGAGCGTGATGGCGAGTTGGCCGAGGAACCCTTCGACGCGGATCAGCCAGAATGATTGCAGCGTATTCGGCAGCCAGCCAGGCCCGCGTCAATGCAGCACTGGAAACCCTGTTCAACCCGCCGAGCCCTGAGCTCGCCCGCCTCTATGAAGCCATGCGCTACAGCGTGATGAATGGCGGCAAGCGCGTACGTCCGCTGCTGGCCTACGCCGCGTGTGAAGCGCTGGGCGGCAAGGCCGAGCAAGCCAACGGCGCAGCCTGCGCGGTTGAGCTGATCCATGCCTATTCGCTGGTGCACGACGATTTGCCGGCCATGGACGATGACGACCTGCGTCGCGGCCAGCCGACCACCCATAAGAAATTCGACGAAGCCTGCGCGATTCTCGCCGGCGACGGTTTGCAGAGCCTGGCCTTCAGCGCCCTGCTCGACCCACGCCTGAGCTCGTCGGATGCCGAAACCCGGCTGCAGATGGTCAGCGCCCTGGCGCTGGCGGCAGGCCCGGCGGGCATGGTCGGCGGGCAAGCCATCGATCTTGGCTCGGTGGGTCTGAAGCTCGATCAGAATGCTCTTGAATACATGCATCGGCACAAGACCGGCGCGTTGATCGAAGTCAGCGTCAAACTCGGTGCCCTGGCCAGTGGCCGTGCCGAAAAGGACGAACTGAAGTCGCTGCAAAGTTATGCACAGGCCATCGGCCTGGCATTTCAGGTCCAGGACGACATTCTCGACGTCGAAAGTGACACCGCCACCCTGGGCAAACGCCAGGGCGCCGATATTGCCCGGGACAAGCCGACCTACCCGGCCCTGCTTGGTCTCGACGCGGCCAAGGCCTACGCCCTGGAACTGCGCGACCAGGCCCTGCACGCGCTGCGACCGTTTGACGCGGCAGCCGAGCCCTTGCGCGATCTGGCCCGATACATCGTTGACCGCCGCAACTGACGGCGTATCCGCCAAAAAAGACCAACGCGTGGGCAGGGGGCGATGCATCAGGTAAACTGCCGCATCTTTTATACCTATAACGATTCGCCTGATGCCCACGACGTTTCATGAGATTCCCCGTAAGCGCCCGACCACGCCCCTGCTCGACCGTGCCAACACGCCGGACGGCCTGCGCCGGTTAGGCGAAGCCGAGCTGGAAACCCTGGCTGATGAGTTGCGCCTGGAATTGCTCTACACGGTCGGCCAGACCGGTGGGCATTTCGGTGCCGGCCTGGGCGTGATCGAGCTGACCATCGCGTTGCACTACGTTTTCGACACCCCGGACGACCGGCTGGTGTGGGACGTGGGTCATCAGGCCTATCCGCACAAAATCCTCACCGGCCGTCGCGCGCGCATGAGCACCCTGCGCCAGAAGGATGGCATCGCCGCCTTCCCGCGTCGTTCCGAGAGCGAGTACGACACCTTTGGGGTCGGCCACTCCAGCACCTCGATCAGCGCAGCGCTGGGCATGGCGATTGCCGCCCGCCTGCAACACAGTGATCGCAAGGCGATCGCGGTGATCGGCGACGGCGCACTGACCGCCGGCATGGCCTTCGAGGCGCTGAACCACGCGCCGGAAGTGAACGCCAACATGCTGGTGATCCTCAACGACAACGACATGTCGATCTCGCGCAACGTCGGCGGGCTGTCTAACTATCTGGCGAAAATCCTTTCCAGCCGCACTTACGCGAGCATGCGCGAAGGCAGCAAAAAGGTCCTGTCGCGCCTGCCCGGCGCCTGGGAAATCGCCCGTCGCACCGAAGAATACGCCAAAGGCATGCTGGTCCCTGGCACGCTGTTCGAAGAGCTGGGCTGGAACTACATCGGCCCGATCGATGGCCACGACCTGCCGACCCTGATCGCCACCCTGCGCAACATGCGCGATCTGAAAGGCCCGCAATTCCTGCACGTGGTCACCAAAAAAGGCAAAGGCTTCGCCCCGGCGGAAGTCGACCCGATCGGTTACCACGCCATCACCAAACTCGAACCACTGGACGCTCCGGCCGCCGCGCCGAAAAAAGCCAGCGGGCCGAAGTATTCCGGTGTGTTCGGTGAGTGGCTGTGCGACATGGCGGCGGCCGATCCGCGCCTGGTCGGGATCACCCCGGCGATGAAGGAAGGCTCCGACCTGGTGGCCTTCAGTGAACGCTTCCCGACGCGCTATTTCGACGTGGCGATTGCCGAGCAACACGCCGTGACCCTGGCAGCCGGCATGGCCTGTGAAGGCGCCAAACCGGTGGTGGCGATCTATTCGACCTTCCTGCAACGCGGTTACGACCAGCTGATTCATGACGTCGCGGTACAAAACCTCGACGTACTGTTCGCCATCGACCGCGCCGGCCTGGTGGGCGAAGACGGCCCGACGCACGCAGGCAGCTTCGACCTGTCGTTCCTGCGTTGCATCCCCGGCATGCTGGTGATGACCCCGAGCGACGAAAACGAACTGCGCAAAATGCTCAGCACCGGCCACCTGTACAACGGCCCGGCGGCAGTGCGTTACCCGCGTGGTACCGGCCCGAATGCACCGATCGCGAAAGACCTCGAACCGATTGAAATCGGCAAGGGCGTGGTTCGCCGTCAGGGCAGCAAAGTCGCCCTGCTGGTGTTCGGCGTGCAACTGGCCGAGGCACTGAAAGTCGCCGAGAAGCTGGATGCGACGGTCGTCGACATGCGTTTCGTCAAACCGCTCGACGAAGCACTGGTTCGCGAAATCGCCGGCAGTCACGAGCTGCTGGTGACCATCGAAGAGAACGCGATCATGGGCGGCGCCGGTGGCGCGGTCAGCGAATTCCTCGCCCGGGAAAACATCCTCAAGTCGGTGCTGCACCTGGGCTTGCCGGACGTTTATGTGGAGCACGCCAAGCCTGCACAAATGCTCGCCGAATGCGGGCTGGATGAAGCCGGGATCGAAGAGGCGGTGCGTCAGCGCCTGCAATTGCTGAACGTCTAATCCTCAAACATATGCAAAACCCTGTGGGAGCGGGCAAGCCCGCTCCCACATTGGTTTTTTGCAACCTTCAAGAATATGTTCGCTTTAAAGTGCCAACGGATCGCCGATGAAACTCCCTCGCCACAGGTTAGAGGTCAGGCGCGATCAACTGGCATAACTTGGCCGTCGCTTCGATCATCTGCCCACTCGGCCGTTCCAGGCCTTTATCCGTCACCAACAGCAATTGCCCCTGCATCACTGCTGTCACCTGGGGCCAGGCCTTCCACGCATCGAGCTGCGCCTGATCGCTGGCCAGAATCACCTGGGGATTGCGCTGCAACACCGCCTCCACACTGACCTGCGGTGCAGGCTGCGGCAGGTCGGCAAATACGTTGCGTGCTCCGCAAACCTGTAGCGCATCGCTGATGATCTGCCCGCCGCCCACGGTGTACAGCGGCCGATCCCAGACTTGATAAAACACCCGCAGCGGCTCATCCCTTCGATAGCGCTGGCGCAGGGAGTCGAGTCGCTGACGCAGTTTTTTGGCCAATGCAACGCCCCGCTCTGCTCGCCCGAGTTGCGTGGCTATCGCTTCGATCTGCACGGTGAGTTGTTCGAGGTTATGCGGCTCGGCGACATAGGTGGGAATGTTCAGCCGTTTGAGCTGTTCACGCTGAGCCGGCCCCACACTGCCCGGCCAGAGCAGCAGTAAATCGGGTTTGAGGCTGAGCAATCGCTCCATGTCCAACTGACCGTAGCGGCCCACCGAAGGAATGTCTTTGAGCTCGGCCGGACGCTCACCGGCATCCAGCACACCGACCAGCAAGTCAGCCGAGTTCAGCTCAACGACGATTTCAGAAAGCGACGGTGCCAGGCTGACAACCCGCTCGGCCGCAGCTGCCGGACCACCGATGGCCAGCAACAGGACTGCCAGCCAGACGCAGCGCATCAGCCGAGTTGACGCGGGATACGGTAGAGGTAGAACAGCACCGCCGTCGACAACGCCAACAGCATCAGCGGCACGGCTTCCAGACCAACGAAGACTGCCAGTGCGCCGATCCAGGCGGGCAGGCCAGCGACCAGAAACGCAGTGCGGCGTTTCGCGGCCAGGGCGATCCAGGCGGCGGGTTCTTCAGGGGTATCGAGGGCTTTTTGGGTGGCGATCAGCGCATGTTTGTAGCCGCCAAAGAACTTCAGGCTGACAAACATCGACGCCACACCGGCAATGAAAAACGGCATGGCCAGCACCGGCAGAATCGCCTCGCTTTGACCGAATACGCCGTTAATAACGAACAACGGCAGCAAGGCCAACGCCAGATATTGCCACCAGCTGACGGACAGTCGCCGCCGTACCTGACCGCGGGTCACGCCCGGTCAGCCTCGCCCTGGTGCTCGTTGCCCATCATGTGGTCGAGCTTGCTGGCCTTGGTCGCCAGGTAGAGTTTGTTATGCGGGTTGTGCCCGGTGTGCAACGGCACGCGCTCGGCCACCACGATGCCCATGTCGGTCAAGGCTTTGACCTTGCGTGGGTTATTGGTCATCAGTCGCAGGGATTTCACGCCCAGATGCTCCAGCATCGGCAGGCACATGGCGTAGTCGCGCTGGTCGGCGGCGAAGCCCAGACGTTCGTTGGCTTCAACGGTGTCGGCACCACCATCCTGCAATTCATAGGCGCGGATCTTGTTCAGCAGGCCAATGCCGCGACCTTCCTGACGCAAGTAGAGCAACACGCCACGGCCTTCACGGGCGATCGCCTGCAACGCCGCCTCGAGTTGCGAACCGCAGTCGCAACGCTGGCTGAACAAGGCATCGCCGGTCAGGCATTCGGAGTGCAACCGGCCGAGTACCGGAGCACCGTCGGCGATCTCACCCAGGCTCAGCACCACGTGCTCGCGCCCGTTTTCTTCATCGAGAAAGCCGTGCATGGTGAATTGCGCAAAAGGCGTTGGCAGCTTGGAAGCGGCGACAAAAACGACAGGCACCGGTGTGCTCCTGATCTATAAGTACTGAAGATTCGCAGAGGCGGCATTGTAACAGCACGTTCCTACAGACGCTTAGGCTGAATTATCGGCCATAACGATCAAAAAGTTTGATATCGAGCCCGCCTGCCCTCCCACAATGGATCGTGCGTTCAGGGCGCCTTAAACGGATAAGGCTGCTTCCAGCGTTCGAAAATCGGTTTCAACCGGCCGTTTTTTACCAATACTTCCATGCGCTGATCGAACAATGCCATCAATTGCCGGGCCCGAGGGGTATCGGCGAAGCACAGGTACAGCGGCAAATCCGCGATGTGCGTGCGGCGAAACTGCGACGGATCCTTGGCTCGGCTGACGATAGAGTTAACCTCGTCCAGCGCGTCAATGTAATAGTCGACGTGGTTGTGGATCAGCATCGGCAGAATCCCGGTACGCCGCGCGACTTCGTTATAGCGCTGCACGTTGGGCAGGTAAGCCTGGTACTTGTAGCCGCGTACCCAGGCCAAACGGTAATTGCCCAGATCTTCCGGGGTCGGTGCCGGATGGGTGGCCAGGCCCAGTGCATAGATCGGATCGGTATCGAAACTCCAGCGCGGATAGAGCACGTCACTGACTTCATCCCGATAAGCACCAACACACGCGTCCACTTCGCCACGCTGTGCAAGGCCCGTGGCGCGGGTATACGGTTCGATTCGAATATCCAGTTTTACACCCGCCGGCTCGAACACTTCGCGCAACACGTCCCAGCCCAAACCCTGGCCATCGGCGGCGGTAAACTCTTCCCACGCTTCACTGGCCAGGTGAATCACGGACGGCGTCGTCGGTTCATCCCCCGCCTGGGCGAGCGAGCAAAACGTCGCGAAAACCATCATCATCAACCAGCGAGCCATCTTTCGTCCTCGACTGCTGCCTTCAGGCGAAAAGCCAAACCAGCCCTTGCATCGCCAACCACGCAAACACCCCGGCCAACACGTCGTCGAGCATGATCCCGACGCCACCGTGCACATGCCGGTCGATCCAGCGAATCGGCCACGGTTTGAGGATGTCGAAGAAGCGGAACATCAGGAACCCCGCCAGCAACCAATACCAACCTTGCGGCACCAGCCACAGGGTGATCCACATCCCGACCATTTCGTCCCAGACGATGCCTTCATGGTCGTGCACGCGCAAATCGTCGGCGACCTTGCCGCACAGCCAGAAGCCGAACAGCATGGTGATGCCGAGCATCAGCCAGTAGCCCCAGTCGGGCAGCATCTGCCACAACGGAATAAAGGGTAACGCCACCAACGAACCCCAAGTGCCCGGCGCCTTTGGCAGGGTGCCCGAGCCGAAGCCGAACGCCAGGAAATGCCATGGATTGCGCCAGACCGACGGCGGTACGAACTCCGACGGGACCTGTTTGGGATGATCTGTCACGGTGTCTCCCGAAAATGTTGATAACCCCGAATTGGCGGGGTGATGTCGTGTCCGTCGGTGTCCAGCAGAATCACGCCCTGCCCTGCAACCACCTGCCCGAGCACATGGATCGGCCAGCCGTCCGCCAGTAACGATGGCAACTCGGCAGGCGGCAAGGTGAAGGCCAGCACGTAATCGTCACCGCCACTCAGGGCAGCCTGCTCAGCGCCGGATTGACCGAGGAAAGCCAGCAGCGCCTTCGACAACGGCAGCCTGCTGCGCTCAACCCGAATCCCGACTTTCGACGCCAGGGCAATATGCCCGCAGTCGGCGAGCAGGCCGTCGGAGATGTCCAGCGCGGCGGTGGCCTTGCCACGCAAGGCCTGGCCCAACGCCAGTTGCGGTTGCGGCGACCAGTAATGGGCCAGCAATGGATCGGCGATGGCCGCTTCGGCAGTCCGCTGGCCGAGCACCAGCGGCAATGCGCCCGCGCCGTTACCCAGATCACCGCCCACACAGAGTAAATCGCCCGGCTGTGCGCCGCTGCGGGTCAGCGCCAGACCGGTCGGCACCCGGCCGAACACGGTCATGGTCAGGCTCAACGGCCCGCGCGTGGTATCACCGCCCACCAGTGCCACACGGCAATTCTGCGCCATGAGGTTCAAACCACGTGCGAACGCTTCCAGCCAATCGGAAGTCCCGGCTGGCAAAGTCAGGGCAAGGGTAAAGGCAACGGGGGTGGCGCCCATGGCGGCCAGGTCACTGACGGCCACTGCCAGCGCGCGCTGGCCGAGCAGAAACGGGTCGCAGGGGTCGGCGAAATGCACACCGGCCACCAGCGTATCGGTGGAAATCGCCAACTGCTCCCCGGGAGGAACAGCCAGCAAGGCGCAGTCGTCGCCGATCCCGAGGGCAACACCTTCGCCGCCTTGCGCACAAGGCGCGGCGGCGAAGAAGTTGCGGATCAGCTCAAACTCACCCATAGCGATTGCAAGCGCCAATCAGCGCTTGAACGCCTTCACTTCAGCTTCACGCAGACGCGGAGCCAGCTTGTCGAGCACACCGTTGACGAACTTGTGGCCGTCGGTGGAGCCGAAGACCTTGGCCAGTTCGATACCTTCGTTGATCACAACACGGTATGGCACGTCGACACGCTTGAGCAGTTCCCAGGTGGACAGGCGCAGAACCGCCAGTTCAACCGGGTCCAGTTCTTCGATGGTCAAGTCCAGGCAAGGCTTGAGCGCGGTGTCGATCTCGGTCTTGAACTGCGGAACCCCGTGCAGGATTTCGCGGAAGTACGCGCCATCGACATCGGTAAAATCGTTATCGACCCGGAACTGCGCTTCGATCTCGTTCAGCGACTGCTTGGCCATATGCCATTGGTACAGCGCCTGGGTCGCGAGCTGACGGGCTTCGCGACGCTTGGCGCTTTTCGATGGCTTGCCGGCATCCGCAGGCTTTGGATCGCGCGGGTTGAAACGATCGCTATCGTCGCTAATCACTTGGCCTCCAACTGCGCCAGCAGGCTGACCATTTCCAGAGCGGACAGGGCAGCTTCAGCACCTTTGTTACCGGCCTTGGTGCCGGAACGTTCGATGGCTTGTTCGATGGAATCAACGGTCAGTACGCCGAAAGCGACCGGTACGCCGAACTCCATGGACACCTGGGCCAGGCCCTTGGTGCATTCGCCAGCCACGTATTCGAAGTGCGGAGTACCGCCACGAATGACCGCGCCCAGGGCGATGATTGCCGCGAACTCGCCCTTCTGAGCGACTTTCTGCGCAACCAGCGGGATTTCGAAGGCGCCAGGCGCACGGATGATGGTGATGTCGCTTTCGCTCACGCCATGGCGAACCAGGGCATCAACTGCACCGCTGACCAGGCTTTCAACCACGAAGCTGTTGAAACGGCCCACTACCAGAGCGTAGCGGCCTTTAGGGGCGATGAAGGTACCTTCGATGGTCTTCAGGGTCATTCGTTAGATCTCTTAAAGAGCCGGGACGCGTTTTCTACGCGTCCCTCAGTGATGTGTTAGCCGCGAATCAAGGACAGGAAACAACCGGTCATTATTCGGAGGGCACGTATTCTACAACTTCCAGATCGAAACCGGATATCGCATTAAATTTCATCGGCGCAGACATCAGGCGCATTTTACGCACGCCCAGGTCCCGAAGGATCTGCGAACCGGCACCAACGATGCTGTAGGTGGTCGGCTTTTTCACTGCGCTGTGATCGGCGGTTTCGCGGATGTGCGCCAGCAAGACGTCGCCATCGAGCGGGTGACCGAGCAACAGCACCACACCGCTGCCAGCCTCGGCAACCGCGGCCATGGCGGCGCGCAGGCTCCAGCGGCCCGGTTGCTTGACCATCAGCAGGTCACGCAGCGGGTCCATGTTGTGCACCCGAACCAGGGTCGGTTCTTCGGCGCACACGTTGCCCAGGGTCAGGGCCATGTGCACGTCGCCTTCCACCGAATCACGATAGGTCACCAGGTTGAACTGGCCCAGTTCGCTGTCCAATGGCTGCTCGGCAATCCGCTGAACGGTACGTTCGTGGATCATCCGGTAGTGGATCAGGTCGGCAATGGTGCCGATCTTGATGTTGTGCTCGGCGGCAAACGCCTCGAGTTCGGCGCGACGGGACATGGTGCCGTCGTCGTTCATCACTTCGCAGATCACACCGCTCGGCTCGAAACCGGCCATGCGCGCCAGGTCGCAGGCCGCTTCGGTATGGCCGGCGCGGGCCAGGGTGCCGCCGGCCTGGGCCATCAGCGGGAAGATGTGGCCGGGGCTGACGATGTCTTCAGCCTTGGCGTCTTTGGCGGCAGCGGCTTGTACGGTACGCGCACGGTCGGCCGCGGAGATACCGGTGGTCACGCCTTCGGCGGCTTCGATGGACACGGTGAACTTGGTGCCGAAGCCGGAACCGTTGCGTGGCGCCATCAATGGCAGCTTGAGCAGTTCGCAGCGCTCGCGGCTCATCGGCATGCAGATCAGGCCACGGGCGTGCTTGGCCATGAAGTTGATGTGTTCAGCCTTGCAGCACTCGGCGGCCATGATCAGGTCGCCTTCGTTCTCGCGGTCTTCGTCATCCATGAGGATGACCATCTTGCCTTGGCGGATGTCTTCGACCAGTTCTTCGATGCTATTGAGCGCCACAAGGCACCCCCTTGAGTCAGGATTTGAGATAGCCGTTTTGGGCCAGAAAGCTTTCAGTAATAGTGCCGCCAGACTTTTGTGGAGAGCCAGGCTCAGCAGCCTTGTCGCCCAGCAGCAGGCGCTCCAGGTAACGTGCCAGCAAGTCCACTTCCAGGTTCACCCGGCGACCTGGCTTGTAAGAAGCCATGATGGTTTCGCTCAGGGTGTGCGGAATGATCGTCAGCAGGAATTCGGCGCCATCGACCGCGTTCACCGTCAGGCTGGTGCCGTCGACGGTGATCGAACCTTTATGGGCGATGTACTTGGCCAGTTCTTTCGGCGCGCGGATGCGAAATTCCACGGCGCGGGCATTGTCGGTGCGCGAGACCACTTCGCCGACACCGTCGACGTGACCGCTGACCAGATGCCCGCCCAAGCGGGTGGTCGGGGTCAGGGCTTTTTCCAGGTTGACCGGGCTGCCGCTCTTGAGGTCATTCATGGCGGTGCAGTCGAGGGTTTCGCGACTGACGTCCGCCGCAAAGCCATTGCCCGGCAGTTCAACCGCCGTCAGGCACACGCCGTTGACGGCAATGCTGTCGCCCAGTTTGACGTCGCTCAGGTCGAGCTTGCCGGTTTCTACGTAAACCCGCACATCTCCGCCTTTTGGGGTCAATGCACGAATACTGCCGATGGATTCGATGATGCCGGTAAACATGGAGTCCTCCTCGAGAACAGGGCCTTCTGGGCTGCAGCCGGGAATTATACGCTGACCGTTGGGACAGGTATGGCAATGACTCGCCAGTCATCGCCAACCGCGCGGATTTCGGTAATTTTGAGCTCGGGCGCATCTTTCATCTGCGCCAGCGGCCAGTCCAGCAACGGTCGCGCCGTGGAGCCGAGAAACTTGCCGGCAATGAAAATCTGGAACTCGTCCACCAACCCTTGCTGAGCAAACGCCCCGGCCAGACGCGGACCGGCTTCGACCAGCACCTCGTTGACGTCACGGGCAGCCAGTTCAACCAGCAACTTGCGCAGGTCGACCTGGCCATCGTCGCCCGCCACGATCAGGCATTCCGGACCGTTGGCGTATTGCTCTTCGATCGCCATGCACGTCGCAACCAACGCCGGGCCAGCCTTGAAAAACGGCGCGTCCAGCGGCACCCGCAGGCGACCGTCGATCAGCACGCGCAGTGGCGGACGGCTCATGGCCAAGGCAGTTTGTTCGGGATCGAGGCCCAATTCATCGGCACGCACGGTCAAACGGGCATTGTCCGCCAGCACCGTGTCGGCGCCGGTCAGCACCACGCTGGCCTGCGCGCGCAGCCGTTGTACCGCCGAGCGCGCCGCCGGGCCGGTAATCCATTGGCTCTCGCCGCTTTCCATCGCTGTGCGACCGTCGAGGCTCATGGCCAACTTGACCCGCACGAACGGCAAGCCGTGCTCCATGCGCTTGAGGAAGCCTTCATTGAGCTTGCGCGCCTCACCTTCCAGCACGCCACTCTCGGTGGCGATACCCGCCTGGGCCAGACGTTGCAGACCGCGACCGGCAACTTCCGGGTTCGGGTCCTGCATCGCCGCAACGACGCGCGCCACACCGGCATTCACCAGCGCATCGGCGCAGGGCGGCGTACGGCCGTGGTGGCTGCACGGCTCCAGGGTCACGTAAGCCGTAGCGCCTCGCGCCTTGTCGCCGGCGGCACGCAAGGCGTGGACTTCGGCATGGGGCTCGCCGGCCCGTACATGCCAGCCTTCGCCGACAATCTGCCCGTCGCGCACCACTACGCAGCCAACCCGCGGGTTGGGGTGCGTCGTGTAATGACCTTTGCGCGCCAGTTCCAGGGCACGGGCCATGTAATGGGCGTCGAGGATGGCTTGTTCCGGGGAGGTGGTCATTCTTTCACCGGTTCACGGGCGAGGCGATCGATCTCTTCGCGGAACTCGTTGAGGTCCTGGAAGCGTCGGTACACCGAAGCGAAGCGGATATAGGCGACTTCATCAAGCTTTTTCAGCTCGGCCATCACCAGTTCGCCGACCACGAGGGATTTGACCTCGCGCTCGCCAGTGGCGCGCAGCTTGTGTTTGATGTGCACCAGCGACGATTCCAGGCGCTCGACACTCACCGGGCGCTTCTCCAGCGCTCGCTGCATGCCGGCACGAAGTTTTTCTTCGTCGAACGGCTGGCGACTGCCGTCGGTTTTGATCAGGCGCGGCAACACCAGTTCAGCGGTTTCGAACGTCGTGAAGCGTTCGCCGCAGGCCAGGCATTCACGCCGGCGGCGCACCTGTTCGCCCTCGGCGACCAGACGCGAGTCGATGACCTTGGTGTCGTTGGCACCGCAGAAGGGACAGTGCATGGTGGCAGGCAACAAAAAATGGGAGGGCCATGGTAGCGCATCCCCGTGGCAAGACAAGCCATAGGGTTTGCGGTATACAGACGGGCTATAATGTTTTCACCTTGCTGGAGCCGCCAATGTCGTTACGACCGCTCGTTTTGCTCAGTCTTTTCAGCCTGCTGGTGGCCTGTGGCAGCGATGCACCCAAGCCCCAGCCACCAACACCAGGCCCAGCGCCGCAACAGGCGCAGAAGAAAGCCAAGGCGTCTGCCGAGCTCGGCCCGCTGCCGGCTTACCAACGTGAAATCAGCGGCACCCTGATGGGCGTGCCGGCCGATGCCGAAGTCGAACTGGCGCTGCTGGTGATCGACGAAAAGGATCGCCCGCAACAATTGCTCGCCAGTGCCAACCTGATCGGCACCAATCAGGTGTTGCCGTTTCGCCTGCGTTTCAACCCTGAATCCTTCCCGGTTGGCGCTCGCGTTGAACTGCGCGGTCGCGCCAGCCAGTCCGGGCAGTTGATTCTGCATCTGCCGGCGCAACTCATCACCCAACCGACGACCCAGGCCCTGGGTCAGTTGCAATTTGTCAAAGCGCCATGATTGCACCGCTCGACCTGCAACAGGCGTTGGGTGAACTGCTCGGTGACGCACAGCTTGTAGCCTGTGAATTGCCGGGCACCGAGCTGAAACTCTGGCTGATCGACGGCGACAACATGGACCGCGCCTTCAGCCCCGAAGAAACCCGACGGATTCTCCACGAGCCGCCGTACTGGAGTTTCTGCTGGGCCAGTGGGCTGGCCGTGGCCCGCTATCTCGCCGAACACCCGCACTGGGTCGAAGGCAAACGGGTGCTGGATTTCGGCGCCGGTTCCGGCGTGGCTGCGATTGCGGCCGTGAAGGCCGGGGCGCTGGAAGTGGTGGCCTGTGACCTGGACCCGCTGGCGATTGCCGCGTGTCGGGCGAATGCCGAACTTAATGATGTGCAACTGCGCTACTCGACGGATTTTTTCGCCGAAGCGGATCGATTTGATCTGATTCTGGTGGCCGATGTGTTGTACGACCGGGAAAATCTGCCGTTACTCGACGAGTTTCTCAGCCGTGGCCGGGAAGCGTTGGTGGCGGATTCACGGGTGCGGGATTTTCGCCATCCGCTGTATCGGCGCATCGAGATGCTGGAGGCGATGACCTTGCCGGACCTGGCCGAACCCGAAGAGTTTCGGCATGTGAGCCTTTACCACGCGCGGCGCGGTTAGCAAAAAGCTTCACGGGCAAGAGTTGGATCACCCCCGCTTTCAGCCGCCCCCCACCAAGCCTTATAGTGGCCTCATCCACGCTTTTACGAGATCCCCCATGAGTCAGGAAACGCCGTACATTTTCGACGCCACGACTGCCGATTTCGACCAGTCGGTGATCGAGAACTCTTTCCACAAACCGGTACTGGTGGATTTCTGGGCCGAATGGTGTGCGCCGTGCAAGGCCTTGATGCCGATGCTGCAAACCATCGCCGAGAGCTATCAGGGTGAGTTGCTGCTGGCCAAGGTCAACTGCGACATCGAGCAGGACATTGTTGCGCGTTTCGGCATTCGCAGCCTGCCGACCGTGGTGCTGTTCAAGGATGGTCAGCCGGTGGACGGTTTTGCCGGTGCGCAACCGGAATCCGCTGTGCGCACGATGCTCGAGCCTCATGTGCAAATGCCGCCGCCAGCCGCCGCCGATCCGTTCGAACAGGCTCAGGCGCTGTTCGATGACGGTCGTTTCGCCGACGCCGAAGCCACGCTCAAAGTGTTGCTGACTGAAGACAACACCAATGCCAAGGCACTGATCCTCTACGCCCGCTGCCTTACCGAGCGCGGCGAGCTGAGTGAAGCGCAAACCGTACTCGACGCAGTCAAGACCGATGAACACAAGGCCGCGCTGGCCGGCGCCAAGGCGCAGATCCAGTTTCTCGGCCAGGCCAGGGATTTGCCGGATGCGGCAGACCTGAAAGCACGCCTGGCGAAAAACCCGCAGGACGATGAGGCGGTCTATCAACTGGCGATCCAGCAACTGGCCCGTCAGCAATACGATGCGGCGCTGGATGCGTTGCTGAAACTGTTCATCCGCAATCGCAGCTACAGCGAAGGCTTGCCACACAAGACCTTGCTGCAAGTGTTCGAACTGCTGGGCAACGATCACCCGTTGGTGACCACGTACCGTCGCAAGCTGTTTGCCGCGCTCTATTAAGCTCTTTTTTGCGGTTTACTCGATCCAGCTGTAGAGCGGCGTATCCCCGCCGCTCACCACTTTGACATCTGCGCAGTGGCGCAAGCGCACCAACAAGCGCTTGCCCGCCGCTGCGCTGCCGGTCAGCCCTTCCAGTTGCTCCAGCAAATCCGGCCCGCTCAATTGCCCGGCCTTGCGCAGCAATTCTTTGGCGATCTGCCATAGCGCCTCGTCCTGATTCACCGGTTTGGCGGGCGTCACACTCGCCTCGGGTTTGGCAGCCTGCAACTGCGCACCGAGCTGCGCCCAGTCGCCCTCATCCAGTTCCAGGGTCAAATCCACCGGCCAGTCGCCGATGCTTCCGCGTATTCGCAACATAAGTCTGCTCCAGCACATACCTGACTCGCATGCTCCCATGGGTCTTGCACAACGCCAAGCAGACGGTCAAACTCTCGGCGCTTTCGTTATAAGATTACATAACAAATTCTTCATTTTACTTTTCGGAGACCCGCCATGCGCCGTCTGCTGCTCGCTTTGCCGTTTGCCTTGTTGCCGCTGGCTGTCGCCCACGCGGCTGTCGAGCATGATCACGACCATGAGCACGGCAGCCTCGGCGCCCACGAACACGGCGTCGGTCGTTTGAATGCGGCGCTGGACGGCCAGACCCTGGAGCTGGAACTGGAAAGCCCGGCAATGAACCTGGTGGGCTTCGAGCACGCCGCCACCACCGATGCCGACAAGGCCAAAGTCGCCGCCGTCCGTGCCCAACTGGAAAAACCACTGACACTGTTCAACCTGCCGAAAGCCGCCGGTTGCGTGGTCGCGACCCAGGAACTGGAAAGCCCGTTGTTCGGTGACAAACCGGATGCCGACGATGAGCATGAAGAAGCCAAGGACGGTCACGAGCATCAACATGACCACAGCGAAATCCACGCCCGTTACCAATTCAGCTGCTCGGCCCCGGGCGCGCTGAAGACCCTGGACCTGGCGACTGTCTTCAACACGTTCCCGGCTACCCAGAAGATTCAGGTACAACTGATCAGCCCGAGTGGACAGCAAGGGGTTGAAGTGACGGCCAAAACCGCCGCCCTGAAATTCTGATCCACCCCGATCCTGTAGGAGCAGCCTTCGGCAGCTCCTACAGGTCATCAACACCATAGAATCGGCGCCATGACCCAAGCACTCATCGAACTGTCCGACCTGGGCTTCAGCTGGCCCGGTCACCCGCCGCTGCTGGACATCCCGGCGTTTCGCCTGGAGCCTGGTGAAACCCTGTTCCTCAAAGGTCCCAGCGGCAGCGGCAAGACCACCCTGCTCGGCCTGCTCGGCGGAGTGCAAAAGCCTGATCGCGGCAGCATCCGGCTGCTCGGCCAGGAGTTGACCGAACTGTCTGCCGGGGCCCGCGACCACTTCCGGGTCGACCACACTGGCTACATCTTCCAGCAGTTCAACTTGCTGCCGTTTCTGTCGGTGCGGGAGAACGTCGAACTGCCCTGTCACTTCTCGAAGCTGCGCGCCGAGCGGGCGAAACAGCGCCACGGCAGCGTCGATCAGGCCGCCGCCACCCTGCTCGCCCATCTGGGCCTGAAGGATGAAAACATTCTGGGCCGCCGCGCCGATTCGCTGTCCATCGGCCAGCAGCAACGGGTCGCTGCCGCGCGTGCGTTGATCGGTCAACCGGAACTGGTGATCGCCGACGAACCGACCTCGGCCCTGGATTACGACGCTCGCGAAAACTTCATTCGCCTGCTGTTCGCCGAATGCCGCGAAGCCGGCTCGAGCCTGTTGTTCGTCAGCCACGATCAGAGCCTCGCGCCGCTGTTCGATCGCCACCTGTCGCTGGCCGATCTCAATCGCGCCGCCACCCCGTCCGAGGTTTGAGATGTACTTGTTTCGTCTTGCCATGGCCAGCCTGGCTAACCGTCGCTTCACCGCGATCCTCACCGCGTTCGCCATCGCCCTGTCGGTCTGCCTGCTGCTGGCGGTGGAGCGGGTGCGCACCGAGGCCAAGGCCAGTTTCGCCAGCACCATCAGCGGCACCGACCTGATCGTCGGCGCGCGTTCCGGCTCGGTGAACCTGCTGCTGTATTCGGTATTCCGCATCGGCAACGCCACCAACAACATCCGCTGGGACAGCTTCGAGCAGTTCGCCAACAACCCGAAAGTGAAGTGGGCGATCCCGATGTCCCTCGGCGATTCCCATCGTGGTTATCGGGTGATGGGCACCACTGAAGCGTACTTCGAGCATTACCAGTACGGCCATCAACAGCATCTGGAACTGGCTGACGGCCGGGCTTTCGCCAGCGATCCGTTCGAAGTGGTGCTCGGTGCCGAAGTGGCCGACGCGCTGCACTACAAACTCGGTGACAAACTGGTGCTGGCCCATGGCGTGGCGGCGATCAGCCTGGTCAAGCACGACGACAAGCCGTTCACCGTGGTCGGCATCCTCAAACGCACCGGCACCCCGGTGGACCGCACGTTGCACATCAGCCTCGGCGGCATGGAAGCTATCCACATCGACTGGCACAACGGCGTGCCGGCGCGGGGTAACGGTCGGGTCAGTGCCGATCAGGCGCGCAACATGGACCTGACGCCGCAAGCGATCACCGCGTTCATGCTCGGCCTTAACAACAAGATTTCGACCTTCGCGCTGCAACGTGAAATCAACGAATTCCGTGGCGAACCGATGCTGGCGATCCTGCCAGGTGTGGCGTTGCAGGAACTGTGGAGTTTGATGAGCACGGCGGAAAAAGCCTTGTTCGTCGTCTCGCTGTTCGTGGTGCTGACCGGGTTGATCGGCATGCTCACGGCGATTCTCACCAGCCTCAACGAGCGGCGCCGCGAGATGGCGATTCTGCGTTCGGTGGGCGCGCGGCCATGGCATATCGCGACTTTACTGGTGCTGGAAGCGTTTGCCCTGGCGCTGTCGGGAGTGATTGCCGGCGTGGCGCTGCTGTATGTGGGCATCGCCGTGGCGCAGGGCTACGTGCAGTCGAATTACGGTTTGTACCTGCCGCTGGCCTGGCCGAGCGAATATGAATGGACGCTGCTCGGTGGCATCCTGATCGCCGCGCTGCTGATGGGCAGCGTGCCGGCCTGGCGCGCTTATCGCCAATCCTTGGCCGATGGCCTGTCGATCCGCCTGTGAGGACCTTGAACATGCCCCGCGCTCTGCTTGCGCTGTTGATGCTGGTTGCTCTGCCGCTGTGGGCGGCCGAGCCGAAAGACCTGACCTGGTCGGAAATGATCCCGCCGGATGCCCCGCCGGAAGTGCCGAACATGACGCCGCTGCACGACCTGTCGAAGATGAGCGACGCGTTGTCCGCAGAGTCGGCCCCGGCCGCCAAGCAGGACATGCCGAACGCGCCAGTGGTGAAGAGTCTCGATGGCCAGAACATTCGCTTGCCGGGGTACATCGTGCCACTGGAAGTCAGTGAAGAAGGCCGCACCACGGAGTTTCTGCTGGTACCGTATTTCGGCGCCTGCATCCACGTACCGCCTCCGCCGTCGAACCAGATCGTGCACGTCAAAAGCGAAGTCGGCGTGAAACTCGATGAGCTGTATCAGCCGTACTGGGTCGAAGGTGCGTTGCAGGTCAAGGCGTCCACCAGCGAATTGGCGGATGCCGGGTATCAGATGGAGGCGCAGAAGATTTATGTGTATGAACTGCCGGAGTGAATCCGGTGGTGATCTGTCGCCTACTGGACTGCCATCGCGGGCTTGCCCGTGATGAGGCCATCAAAGGTTCCGCAAAAATCTGGGCCATCACTGTTTCGTTGAGCTGAGTCAAAAGACCGTATCAGTTGGATCCTTACCATTGGACATCGAACATTTTTAACGTCCTTTGGAGCCCCCATGCACAAGTCCCTGCTCAGCGCTTCGCTGCTTGCCCTCGCGCTCGCAGCCCCGCTCACCCATGCCCATGAGGCTGGCAATATCATCGTTCGGGCCGGTGCGATCACCGTCAATCCGACAGCCGACAGCTCCAGCGTCAAGGTCGATCAAGGCCCGCTGAAGGGCGCCGACCTGGGTGGCAAGGCCACCATGAGCAGCGACACGCAACTGGGCCTGAACTTCGCCTACATGATCACCAACCACCTGGGGATCGAACTGCTCGCGGCCTCGCCGTTCGAGCATGACGTAAAGCTCAAAGGCACCGCCCTCGGCGCCGCCAACGGCAAACTCGGCACCCTGAAACACCTGCCGCCGACCCTGAGCCTGATCTACTACCCGATGGACGCCAAGTCCGCATTCCAGCCGTATGTCGGCGGCGGGATCAACTACACCTGGATCTACGATGAGCACGTCAGCAGCGAAGCCAGCGCCAACGGCTTCAGCAACTTCAACGCGAAAAACTCCTGGGGCCTGGCCTGGGAAGTCGGTGCCGACTACATGCTGACCGACAACGTGATGATCAACGCCCAGGTGCGCTACATCGACATCGACACCCGTGCCACCGTGGAAAACAACGCCGTGGCTCCGGGCACCCGTGCACGGGTGAACGTGGACGTCGATCCGTTCATCTACATGGTCGGTCTGGGTTACAAATTCTAAGCAACATATGATCAGCTTTTGTGGCGAGGGAGCTTGCTCCCGCTGGGCTGCGAAGCAGCATCGGTCATTCGACACACAAAAAAGGCGCCTTCAAGGCGCCTTTTTCACGGCTGTGTAAAACCTCAGCGCCCCAACAACCGCGCCAGGCCAACGTTCATCGGCGTCTGCTCCGGGTAGGTGAACCGCTCCAGCAAACGCCGGTTATTCGCTCGTGAATGACGGATGTCACCGGAACGCGCCGGGCCATAGCTAACGGGCGGCAGTTTGCCGACCACGGCTTCAAGGGCTTCAAGCATCTGCTTGAGAGTCGTCGCCTGATTCCAGCCGACATTCACCGCGCCAACCTCGACCTGCGGTTTCTCGATGGCTTGCACCAGCACGTCCACCAGGTCTTCGACGTAGACAAAATCCCGGGTCTGCTCACCATCACCAAACACGGTGATCGGCAGGCCTTTCTGCGCGCGCTCGCTGAAAATGCTGATCACCCCGGAGTACGGCGAGGACGGATCCTGGCGCGGGCCGAAGATGTTGAAGAAGCGAAAAATCACCGGTTCCAGACCATGCTGGCGGCGATAGAAATCGAAGTAATGCTCGCTCGCCAACTTGTCCGCCGCATACGGCGTCAACGGTGCCTTGGGCGTGTCTTCGTCGATCGACTCGCCTTCACCGTTGTTGCCATAGACCGCTGCGCTGGACGCGTACAACACGCGTTTGACACCGGCCTGACGCATGGCTTCGCAGACGTTCAGCGAGCCGATGAAGTTGCTCTGGTGAGTTTTCACCGGGTCATCTACCGAAGCCTGCACCGAAGCCACCGCGGCCAAGTGAGCCACCGCGCTGCAACCGAGCATCGCCTGCGCCACCAGGGCGGCATCGGCGACATCGCCTTCGATCAGCTCGACGAGGGGATTGTCCATCGGCAGGTTGCTGCGTTTGCCGGTGGACAGGTCATCGAGAATCCGCACCGAATGCCCTTTGGCGAGCAAGGCGTCGGTCAGGTGCGAACCGATGAAACCGGCGCCGCCGGTGATTAAAACAGGGCCGTTAGCCATGGCGATAAAACCTATCCAGTAAGCCCGGGAGTGCCGCGCGCCAGGCGCGGGGCTTGATCCCGAAAGTGTGCAGAATTTTCTTGCAGGCCAGCACCGCGTGTTGCGGTTCTTCGGCAGCGTCGGGCCGCGCGGCGTGAGCCTGGGCGGTCGGCGATTCGATGGCCAGCGGGTGCAGCGCGCGTGCTTCGGTAAGGATTGCCTGCCCCAGTGCCAGCGGCGTCGTCGCCTCATGCCCGGCGTAGTGGTAGGTGCCCCACAGCGGCGCCGCGCAATCGAGTTGCTTGAGCACCGAAATGATCACTCGGGCGGCGTCGTCCACCGGCGTCGGATTACCGCGACGATCATCCGCCAACAGCAGTTCTTCAGCTTTCTCCGCCCGGGCGAGGAATCGCCCGAGGGTGCCCTCGGGGCTGTCATCGAGCAGCCAGCCGAAACGCAGCAACACATGCTGTGGACAAGTGGCGCGCACGCTTTGCTCAATGCGCCACAAAGCCTGACCGCGCAGGCCCAACGGTACCGGTTCGTCTTTTTCGCTGTAGGYGGTCGCCCGGGAGCCATCGAACACGCGATAACTCGACGGTTGCACCAGCACGATGTTGTGATGCTGGCACAATTCGGCCAGACGCTCGATGGCGCGCTCCTGCCCGGCCAGACGCTGTTCGCTGACGGTCTCCGCCTGGAACCAGTCGAAATAGTAGGCGAGATTGATCAACGCATCCGGACGGGTATCGTCGAGCAGTTGCGTCAGGCTCGCGGCGTCCCAGCCGTCTTGTGGTGGGCGGGGGGCGAGGAAACCGATGTCTTCCTCCGCACCGAGGCGAATCAGCGCCTGCCCAAGGGCATTTCCGCCGCCCAGTAACATAAGGCGCATTCGCATAGAGTCAGCAGGCCCAGTCTGATTGGAACGATGGCTTTATCGACAGCGCCCGCAGGCGATGTCCTCAATAATTGCCGGAATCGTTGCATTTTGCGGGTTTAGTGCGCAACCGTCACCCGTAAAGTGTAGTTCCCGGGGATTTGTGGTGCAGCTACTGGCCTCAGGATCAACACAGAGCCTGAGCGGTACTTGCAACTTCCCGCCCCCACCCGCATAAATTGGCTCATGAACCTGCCCATCCCTGCAGACAGCGCTCTGAACGGTTTCCACCCCGCCGTCAGCGCCTGGTTCAGCAACACCTTCGCGACGGCTACCGCCGCCCAGGCCCGGGCGTGGCCGTTGATCCGCCAGCGCCGTTCAACGCTGATTGCCGCGCCCACTGGCTCCGGCAAAACCCTCACCGCGTTTCTGGCCGTACTCGACGATCTGGTCCATCGCGGCCTGGAAAACCCGGATGGCCTGCCGGACGAAACCCTGGTGGTCTACGTTTCGCCGCTCAAGGCCCTGTCCAACGACATCCGGATCAACCTGCAAAACCCGCTGGCCGGCATCACCGAGCAGTTACGCGTGATGGGCCTGCCCGACGTGCCGATCAGCACCGCCGTGCGCACCGGCGATACGCCGCAAAAAGACCGTTCGGCCATGCGCAAAACCGCGCCGCACATTCTGGTGACCACCCCGGAATCCCTTTATGTGCTGCTCGGCTCCGACTCCGGGCGGAAAATGCTCGGCACCACGCAAACGGTGATCGTCGACGAAATCCACGCCATCGCCGCCAGCAAACGCGGCAGTCACCTGGCCCTGAGCCTGGAGCGCCTGCAAGCGCTTTGCCCGCAACCGCTGGTGCGGATCGGCCTGTCCGCCACGCAAAAACCCATCGAAGCGGTGTCGCGTTTTTTGGTTGGCCGTGATCGCGCCTGCGAAATCATCGACATCGGCCATGCCCGCCCACGGGATCTCGATATCGAAGTGCCGCCCGTGCCGCTGTCGGCGGTGATGGCCAACGACGTCTGGGAGCTGGTCTATGACCGCCTCGCCGCCCTCGCCCGCGAACACCGGACCACGCTGATTTTCGTCAACACCCGGCGCCTGGCCGAACGCCTGAGCCGACACTTGAGCGAACGCCTCGGCAAAGACGCGGTGGCCGCCCACCATGGCAGCCTGGCCAAGGAATTTCGCCTGGACGCCGAGCAACGGCTCAAGCGCGGCGAGCTGCAAGTGCTGATCGCCACCGCCTCGCTGGAACTGGGGATTGATATCGGCGATGTCGACCTGGTGTGCCAGATCGCTTCGCCGCGCTCGATTGCCGGGTTTCTGCAACGGGTCGGCCGCTCCGGGCACCAGGTCGGCGGCACGCCCAAGGGCCGGTTGTTCGCCACCACCCGCGACGACCTGATCGAATGCGCCGCTTTGCTCGATTGCGTGCGCCGTGGCGAACTCGACACCTTGCTGATCCCCGAAGCGCCACTGGACGTGCTGGCCCAGCAGATCATCGCCGAGGTCAGTTGCCAGGAATGGCACGAGCAGGCGTTGCTGGAGATGCTGCGTAAAGCCTCGCCTTACGCCAAGCTCGACGAAAAGCATTATCAGGCGCTGCTGCACATGCTCGCCGAGGGCTACAACGGTCGCCAGGGCATACGTAGCGCGTACCTGCACCGGGACGCCGTAAGCCGCACCTTGCGCGGCCGTCGGGGCGCCAAGCTGACCGCCGTGACCAGCGGCGGGACGATTCCCGACAACGCCGACTACAGCGTGTTGCTGGAGCCTCAGGGGCTGAACATCGGCAGCGTCAACGAAGACTTCGCGGTCGAAAGCATCGCCGGGGATATCTTTCAGTTGGGCAATACGTCGTATCGAATCCTGCGGGTGGAAACCGGCAAGGTCCGGGTCGAAGACGCTCAGGGCCAACCGCCGACCATTCCGTTCTGGCTCGGGGAAGCACCCGGTCGCAGCGATGAACTGTCGTTCGCCGTGGCCCGCCTGCAAGCACAACTCGATGAACTGCTCGCGGCCACGCCCGGCAACTTGCAACCGGCGCTCGACTGGCTGACCGACACCCTCGGCCTGAACCTCGCCAGCGCCGAGCAACTGGTCGACTATCTGGCCCGAGCCCGCCAGCCCCTCGGTGCCTTGCCATCGCAAGACACACTGGTGATGGAGCGGTTTTTCGACGAGTCCGGCGGTACGCAGCTGATCATCCACTCACCATTCGGCAGCCGCATCAACCGCGCCTGGGGCCTGGCCCTGCGCAAGCGTTTCTGCCGCACCTTCAACTTCGAATTGCAGGCCGCCGCCAGCGAGGACGCCATCGTCCTGTCGCTATCCACCAGCCAAAGCTTCGCGCTGGAGGACGTCTGGCGCTACCTGCACAGCAACAGTGCCGAACACACCTTGATTCAAGCGGTACTCGAGGCGCCGCTGTTCGGCGTGCGCTGGCGCTGGAACGCAGGGGTCGCCTTGGCGCTACCGCGCTACAGCGGCGGCCGCAAAGTACCGCCGCAGATCCAGCGGATGAAGAGCGAAGACCTGATTGCCAGCGTGTTTCCCGATCAGATCGCCTGCGTGGAAAACCTCGCCGGCGAGCGCGAGATTCCCGACCATCCGCTGGTGGAACAAACCCTCGACGATTGCCTGCACGAGGCCATGGACAGCGAAGGCTGGCTGGCGTTGTTGCGGCGTATGGAACAGGGCGATATCCGCCTGATCAGCCGCGACTTGCCAGCGCCCTCGCCGCTGGCGGCGGAAATCCTCAGCGCCCGCCCCTACACCTTCCTCGACGACGCGCCGCTGGAAGAACGCCGCACTCAGGCGGTACTCAACCGCCGCTGGAGCGATCCGCAGTCCACCAACGACCTCGGTGCGCTGGACGCCGAGGCGATTGCCGCGGTGCGCGACGAAGCTTGGCCAACGCCAACCGGCCTCGATGAAATGCATGAGGCCTTGATGAGCCTGGCGTGCATCACCGAAAGCGAGGCCGAGGCCAACCCCAATTGGCTCGAATGGCTGAATACCCTGGCCGACAGTGGCCGCGCCAGCCGTTTGCAGATCAACGCCAAGCAATCGCTGTGGCTGCCACTGGAGCGACTGACCTGCCTGCGGGCGATTTATCCACAGGCCACGTTGTTTCCGTCGTTGGAGGCGTTGCCCGGTTTCGATGAAACCTGGGAGCCGGACGAAGCAGTCCTGGAAGTGATCCGCGCGCGGCTCAGTGCGTTTGGTCCGTTACTGCTGAAGGCGATCGCCGAACCGCTTGGATTACCGGCGACCCAAGTCACTCAGGCCCTGGCCCAACTGGAACGCGAAGGCTACGTGCTGCGCGGGCAATTCACCCCGCGCGCAGGTGAAGAAGAATGGTGCGAACGGCATTTGCTGGCGCGGATTCATCGCTACACGGTCAAACGGCTGCGACGGGAAATCGAGCCCGTGGCGTTGCAGGATTTCATGCGTTTCCTGTTCGACTGGCAGCATCTTTCCACCGCGAGCCGAGGCCAGGGCAGCGCAGTATTGCCGGCGATCATCAGCCAGTTCGAAGGCTATCCCGCCGCCGCTTCGGCGTGGGACAGCGACATTCTGCCGGCGCGGCTCAAAGACTATTCGGCGAGCTGGCTGGATGAGTTATGCCGCAGCGGCAAACTGGTCTGGACCCGCCTGACCGCGCGCAACAAGAGCACCGGCACAGCATTGCGCAGCACGCCGATTCTGCTGCTGCCGCGTAATCAGGTCGGGTTGTGGAGCAGCTTGACCGAGCAGACCCCGGCCAGCGAACTGTCGCCCAAAACACAAAAGGTCCATGCGGCGCTCAGCCAGCACGGCGCACTGTTTTTCGATGAGCTGATGCACGAGGCTCATCTGCTGCGCTCGGAACTGGAAATCGCCTTGCAGGAACTGGTCGGTGCCGGACTGGTGAACGCCGACAGTTTCGCCGGATTGCGGGCGCTGATCACCCCGGCCAGCAAACGCCAGAATCGCAGCAGCAGCCGACGCGGGCGTGGCGCGTTTGTCGGCGGGATGGACGACGCCGGGCGCTGGGCGTTGTTGCGCCGCGGTGCTGCCGCGCCGGCTGTGGATAAGCCGGTTGTGGATAAACAACGCCCGACGTCCACGCCCACAGAAACCCTGGAACACATCGCCATGACCTTACTGCGCCGTTACGGCGTGGTGTTCTGGCGCTTGCTGGAGCGCGAGGCGGACTGGTTGCCGAGTTGGCGGGAATTGCTGCGCACGTTCCATCGGCTGGAGGCCCGGGGCGAGATTCGTGGCGGGCGGTTTGTCAGTGGTTTGGCCGGTGAACAGTTTGCGCTGCCCGAGGCGATCCCGTTGCTGCGCGAAGTCAGGCGACGCCCCCATGACGGCAGTCTGATTGCGGTGTGCGGGGTGGATCCGCTGAACCTCGCCGGCACCCTGTTGCCGGGCGCGAAAGTGCCGGCGCTGGCGAGCAATCGGCTGGTGTATCGCGACGGCTTGCCGGTCGCCGCCGAAATCGCCGGCAAGCAGCAGTTCTGGCTGGAGCTGGATCAGCAATCGACTACAGAAGTACGCAACACACTGATCCGCCACTCCCCCCTGTAGGATTCAACCTCCTGTGGCGAGGTTTAATACCAGCCGTGAGATATTTGACCTGCACGCAAATATCAAATGCCCACCCCTGTATTTTTCCGCACGACCCAAACCCCGACACTGCGCTCCATCAATCAATCCACCGGAGTTGCAGCCATGCCCATTGCCTTGCTGGCGCTGACCCTCAGCGCTTTCGCCATCGGGACGACGGAGTTCGTCATCGTCGGCCTGTTACCCACCATCGGCGCCGACCTCGGCGTCAGCCTGCCGTCTGCCGGTTTGCTGGTCAGTTTGTATGCACTCGGGGTGGCCGTCGGCGCGCCGGTGCTGACCGCCCTCACCGGCAAAGTCCCGCGTAAATTGCTGCTGTTGTCGCTGATGGTGCTGTTCACCCTCGGCAACTTGTTGGCCTGGAAAGCGCCGAGCTACGAGTCGCTGATCATTGCGCGGATCGTCACCGGCCTGGCCCACGGGGTGTTTTTCTCGATTGGCTCGATCATCGCCACCAGCCTGGTGCCGAAGGAAAAAGCCGCCAGCGCGATTGCCATCATGTTCACCGGCCTGACCGTGGCGCTGGTCACTGGCGTGCCGCTGGGGACGTTTATCGGTCAGCATTTCGGCTGGCGTGAAACCTTCCTCGCGGTGTCTGCACTGGGTGTGATCGCCTTCATCGGCAGCCTGCTCTACGTGCCGAAAAACATCGCCCACAGCAAACCGGCTTCGCTGTTGCAGCAGTTGCAGGTGCTCAAGCAACCGCGCCTGTTGTTGGTGTATGCCATGACGGCGGTCGGCTACGGCGGCTCGTTCATCGCCTTCACCTTTCTGGCGCCGATTCTTCAGGACATTGCGGGCTTCAGCGCCAGCACCGTCAGCCTGGTGCTGCTGGTGTACGGCATCTCGGTAGCCGTCGGTAACATCTGGGGCGGCAAACTGGCGGACAAGCGCGGTCCGATCGGCGCCCTGAAAATCATCTTCGCCCTGCTCGCCGCCGTGCTGTTCGCACTGACCTTCACCGCCGCCAATCCATGGCTGGCCCTGGCCACTGTGCTGGTCTGGGGTGCGGTGGCGTTCGGCAACGTGCCGGGGCTGCAGGTGTATGTGGTGCGTCAGGCCGAACATCACACCCCGCATGCGGTGGACGTGGCGTCGGGCCTGAACATTGCGGCGTTCAACCTCGGCATTGCCGGTGGTGCGTGGGGCGGTGGTTTGATCGTGGCGCATATGGGCCTGATCCATACCGCGTGGATCGGTGGCCTGGTGGTGTTGGTGGCATTGGCGCTGACCGCCTGGAGTGGTCGTCTCGATCGGTTGGGCCCGGTGTATGCCGAGCCGGCTGAAGGTTCGGCCCGGATCGTCGCCGGACACTGATAGATCAAAAGATCGCAGCCTTCGGCAACTCCTGCGCGCCTGTGGGAGCTGCCGAAGGCTGCGATCTTTTCGCTTTACCGTCCGTAGCCCCGTCGAAACTTTCTCGCACGCCTGGCAGTCATCAAAAAACAGGGCTGTCCGAGGATGGGAGGCGACATGGCGGCGATTCATATCGGTATTTCAGGCTGGCGCTACACGCCCTGGCGGGGAGGCTTCTACCCGAAGGGGCTGACCCACAAACGCGAATTGCAATTCGCGTCGCGGGCGGTCAACAGCATCGAAATCAATGGATCGTTCTACGCCCTGCAACGCCCCGAACGTTACGCCCAGTGGTACGCCGAAACCCCGCCAGGTTTCGTGTTCAGCGTCAAGGCGCCGCGCTTCATCACCCACATCAAGCGCTTGCGGGAGATCCATAAACCCCTGGCGAATTTCTTCGCCTCCGGGGTGCTGGAGCTCAAGGAAAAACTCGGCCCGATCCTTTGGCAGTTCCCGCCCAGCTTCAAATTCGATCCGGAGCTGTTCGAACACTTTCTTGAACAACTGCCCCACGACACCGAACAGGCCGCCGCCCTCGCCCGCCAGCACGAACCACGGCTGAACGGTCACGCCAGCATGAAGGCCTACGGCAAAAAACCGGTGCGCCATGCCGTGGAAATTCGCCACGAAAGTTTCGTCGATCCGGCCTTCGTCCGGCTGCTCAAACGCTACAACACCGCGTTGGTGATTGCCGACACCGCCGGCAAATGGCCGTACCGCGAAGACCTCACCAGCGATTTCGTCTACCTGCGCCTGCACGGCGCCGAAGAACTCTACGCCAGCGGTTACACCCCTCAAGCACTGCAACGCTGGGGCGAGCGGATCGAGGCCTGGCATCACGGCCAGCAACCGGCAGATCCGCAATTAATCGCGCCCCGGCAAAAACCCAAGACTCGCAAATCCCGGGAAGTGTTCTGCTATTTCGATAACGACATCAAAGTCCGCGCGCCCTTCGATGCCCGCCGCCTGCTTGAGCGTTTGCATCTCGATAAAGACCTAGTCACTGCCCCTGGCGAGCCGGTTGCCGAAGGAGCGCTGCCATGAGCATTCCCGAACCGGTCAGCGGAACGGATGAACAGCAACCCCTCATCAATGCCGTGAGCCGCTTCACCGTGCTGACGGTCAACACCCACAAGGGGTTCACCGCACTCAATCGGCGCTTCATCCTGCCCGAGCTGCGCGATGCGGTGCGCAGTGTGTCCGCCGATGTGGTGTTTTTGCAAGAGGTCCACGGCACCCACGAACAGCATCCCCAGCGCTACAACAATTGGCCGGCGATGCCCCAGTACGAATTCCTTGCCGACACCCTGTGGCCGCAATTCGCCTACGGGCGCAACGCGGTCTACCCGGCGGGCGATCACGGTAATGCACTGTTGTCGAAATTCCAGATCATTCGCCACGACAACCTCGACGTGTCCATCAGCGGCCATGAAAACCGTGGAATCCTGCATTGCGTGTTGCGGATGCCCGGCGACGGCCGGGAAGTGCATGCCATTTGCGTCCATCTGGGGCTGCGCGAAAGCCACCGGACGGCACAGCTCAAGCTGCTGATCCGACGCCTGGAAGAGTTACCGCAAGATGCCCCGGTGGTCGTCGCCGGCGACTTCAACGACTGGCGCCAGCGCGCCGATGCGTTGCTCAAGCCTTGCGGTTTGCGTGAGGTCTTTGCCGAGCGGCATGGCAAACCGGCGCGCAGTTTCCCCGCGCGTTTGCCGGCGTTACGCCTGGACCGCATCTACGTGCGCCATCTCAAGGCCAGCCATCCGCAAGTACTGGCGGCACGCCCCTGGTCACACCTTTCCGACCATGCACCGCTATCGGTGGAGATCGAGCTATGAGCAGCCCATCGGTGGAAGAAACCACGGTCGAACGCATCTCCACACCACCCCCCGTGCGCGAGCCTGCGGTGACTGAGGTTGAGTACGGCTGGCACGGTAACAACCGCGTCCAATTGCTGGAAAACGGCGAGGAGTACTTTCCACGGGTGTTTGAAGTACTGCGCCAGGCCCAGAGTGAAATCCTGCTGGAAACCTTCATTGTGTTCGAAGACAAAGTCGGCAACGAACTTCAGCAGATCCTGATTGAAGCAGCGCAACGCGGCGTACGCATCACCGTCAGCCTCGACGGTTTTGGCTGTGGCGAACTGAGCACGGAGTTCCTCGCCGCCCTGAGCAATGCCGGGGTGCGCCTGCAAATATTCGACCCGGCCCCGCGACACCTGGGCATCCGCACCAACTGGTTCCGCCGCCTGCATCGCAAGATTGTGGTGGTCGACGGCACGATTGCGTTCCTCGGCGGAATCAACTTTTCCGCCGACCATCTGGCCGACTTCGGCCCCGAGGCCAAGCAGGATTATTCGGTTGAAGTGCAAGGCCCGGCGGTGGCCGATATTCATCATTTCGCCCTGCTAAAAGGCGGTCGACCGGCTCGGGCCAAATACTGGTGGCAACGCCGCCGGCAGCGGCACGCTGAACTGGCGGTCAACGATCATGACGGTCAGGTGCGGCTGGTGTATCGCGACAACGCAGAACACCCAAAAGATATCGAAGAGGTGTATTTGCAGGTGCTGCGCAGTGCCCGGCGTCGCGTGGTGATCGCCAATGCCTACTTCTTTCCAGGCTATCGGCTGCTGCGCGAGATCCGCAATGCGGCCCGCCGCGGGGTCGAGGTGCGCCTGATTCTTCAGGGACAACCGGACCTGCGGGTGGCCAGACTCGCCGCGCGCATGACCTACGATTACCTGCTGCGGGCCGGGGTGTTGATCTACGAATATTGCGACCGCCCACTGCATGGCAAAGTCGCCCTGGTCGACGAGGACTGGAGCACCGTCGGCTCAAGCAATCTCGACCCGCTGAGCCTGTCCCTGAACCTGGAAGCCAACGTGCTGATCCGCGACCGTGTCTTCAACCGCGATCTGTACGAACGTCTCGACGAATTGAGCAGCAACCATTGCAAGGTCATGTCGGTGGACACAGCCCCTCGCGGGCGGATCTGGCACATGACCATCGGCTTTCTGGTGTTCCACTTCCTGCGGCATTTCCCGGCATGGGCCGGTTGGCTGCCGGCGCATAAACCGCGCCTGAAACCCTTTATCCATCCACCCGGGAGCGCCAAGGCATGAGCCATTCCGAAGCGCAGCCTGCGCCGCACTCCGACACGCCGGGCAAACACCACTGGCACCGCTGGAAAAGGCCGCTGACGATGCTGTTTTTCCTGGCGCTGATCGTTTTGTTCACGATGCTCGCCCAGCGCATCGAATGGAACGAAGTGTTCGATACCCTGGCTGATTTCAAAGTGCGTACGTTGATCATTGCGTCGGGTGTGACCCTGGCAAGTTTTCTGGTCTATGCCTGCTTTGACCTGATCGGGCGCACCTACATCCGGCAGGACCTGACCTGGCGGCAGATCCTCCCGGTGGGGATCATCAGCTATGCCTTCAACCTCAACCTGAGCGCCTGGGTCGGCGGCGTCGCCATGCGTTATCGGCTGTATTCGCGGCTCGGCGTGAGCAAAGGCAACATCGCAAAAATCCTCGGGCTGAGCCTGGCAACCAACTGGTTCGGCTACATGGTAATTGCCGGCGCGGTGTTCAGCAGCGGCCTGATGCGAATGCCGCCGGGCTGGAAAGTGAGCAGCAATGCACTGCAAGACGTGGGGATTTTGTTGCTGCTGTTGAGCATGGGATATCTGGCGGCCTGCCGGTATTCCAGGCGCCGGAAATGGTCGGTTCGCGGCGTGGATATCATTCTGCCGTCGCTGCGCATGGCAATCCTGCAACTGGCCCTCGGCGCACTGAACTGGGCGCTGATGGCGGCGGTGATCTTCACGTTGCTGCCGAGCAAACTGGACTATCCGCTGGTGCTTGGTGTATTGCTGATCAGCGCCATTGCCGGGGTCATCACCCATATCCCGGCCGGGCTCGGTGTGTTGGAGGCGGTGTTCGTGGCGCTGCTGCAGCACGAGGTGTCACGGGGCAGCCTGGTGGCGGGGTTGATCGCTTATCGGGCGATCTATTTCATTCTGCCGCTGCTGATAACCGTGGTGATGTACCTGGTGGTGGAAGCCAAGGCCAAGTCGTTGCGGATCTCGAAGAAACCTCAGTGAGCGGTCGCATCCACGAATGATCGCAAGACCACCACATCTCTCAACTCGATTGAATGATGCTCAACCGCTCACCCACCACCATCTCGGTGATCCAGCCCACCAGGATCGAGGTGTACGCCTGTTGCGAAACCGGGTCGCTCAAGGCGTGATCGGCACCGTCGATGATCCGGTGGGTCAGCGAGTGGGTCTGCTGACACGCGGCGCGGTAACTCATGATCGTCGCGTGGGGCACATAGGCATCGGTCTCGGACTCCACCAGCAACACATCCCCGGTAAATTGCGAGCAGGCGTGCAACGCGCGATTGCTGTCGGCGCGCACCAGCGTGCCGCGATAGTCGCGCAAGTCGGCTTTGTCCAACTCACGCTTGGGTGTGTGCCACAAGTCGTCGCGATACAGCGCCGGCACCCGCAGCGCCAACCAGCGCACCGGACGCAACGTCGTCAGGATCGCCGCCAGATAACCGCCATAACTGGTGCCGACCACCGCGATCGCGGAGGTGTCGAGCGCCGGGTGGGAGAGCAAGCGGTCGTAGGCCGCCAGCAGGTCGCGCAGGTTATCTTCGCGGGAGACCCGGGACAACGGAATGCCAGTTCCGCCGGTATGGCCACGCAAGTCGAACGTCAGGCACACACAGCCCAACCCGGCAATGCCTTTGGCGCGCTCCAGGTCGCGCTCCTGACTACCGCCCCAACCGTGGACAAATAGCACACCCGGAACTTTCGATTTGGGGCTGAGGAAGGTCCCGCTCATCTGTTCATCGTCGATGTCGATCTGAATGGTTTCGCTTCTAGCCGTCATAGGATTTGACCGTTACGTACTTGAGAAGAAAGTCACTGTGTTCCGCCGGCCCGCGGTACACCTCGATGGCGTTCGCCGGCAGCGTTTGATCGCTATAGATTTCGACCGAGGACACGCGAATCGCACGCAGGCCGGGGTCGTTGACGAAGCTCTGCAACGCCGCGACTTCGGCGCTGCTGGCACCGCCCAAACGCCAGGATTGTTCGAGCACGCCGCTGCGTTGTCGACCGTTGCAATCCAGCCCCTGGGCGATGTCGTAGTTGCGCCGCGAAGCATAGAAACCGGGGTAGGCCTCATCCGCCGCACTGTCGAATACCTGTGCCTGCTGGATCGCCAGCCTCACCTCATCCGGCAGTTCCAGCGCCAGCAGGTCCTCGTAATAACCCTGCACCACCAACAGGTTGGACCCTCCATAAACCTGCTCGCCCTGAGCGTCCTCGGTCAAGTATTGATCACCGCAATAACTCAGCACTTTGTCGCCGACGAAGCTTTGGCCGACGCTGTGGGTGATCACCTCGGTCAAGTCCTGCTCCAGCACCACGCCTTCGGTGAACAGTGCCTTGGCATCGGGGCGAGCGAGGATGGCGTCGAACTGGTCGATGCTCTTGATCACTTCCTGACCGCGCCCGGCGCAGGCGTGAATAGGCTTGATGCGGATCGGGCCGCTGTAGAGCAGGTGTTCCGCTGCCGGGCGCGCATCGTCCTGGGAGAACACGCTGAGGCCGTCGAGCACGACGCTGCGCACCCGTTCGGAAAACAACGGCGACCAGCCTTCAGGCGCGAACGCATAGCGGTTCAACAAGCCATGACTGATGGCTTTGGTGCAGATGAAATCATGGTCGACGTAACCGCCCCACAAATCCTCCGGCCCTTTGACGCCCAGCCGCCGGGCGGTAGCGGCGCCCACCAGCGTCTGGGTCGGCAACAGATAAAGGTCACGGTTGCTGTGCAATTGGGGGTCGTAACTGCCGCCGTATTCGAGCCCGACGATCTGCGCCAGCCAGCGGGCCAGGGCGCGATTGGTTTCGACTTCGTGCAGTGGAGCATCGGGCCGTACCGAATGGGCGAGTACCAGTTTCTTGCGACTTGTTGGGGTCATGGGGTCCCCTTCAATCTGCGTTGGATAAATGTAGCTGGAGGGGTGCAGGGATCAGGCCAATGGCGGCTGATGAAGAACGACTGTTAAATCAGCCGGTTGCCCAGACAGTAATGGCATTACGCCTGTTTGATTCTGCACGACGCCCTTCAGGACTCAGGTATTTTGCACGACTCAAACCTCCCACATTTTTTGATCTGGTGTGCTCTGGCTACCGGGCCACCACGACTGGCGGCGTCACGCCAAACCGCGTCCGGTAATCACTCGGCGCCAGCCCGGTAATCTTTTTGAACGTCGCCCGAAAAGCACTCGGGTCCTGATAACCCACGGTCCAGGCAATGTGATCAATGGTGCCATTGGTGAATTCGAGCATCTCGCGCGCCTTGCCGACGCGTAGGTGCTGGCAGTACTCGGTGGGTTTCAACCCGGTTGCCGCGCGGAATCGCCGCAAGAAGGTGCGCTCTTCCAGCCCCGCCCGTTCGGCCATTGCCGCCAGCGAGACATCGACCGCCCCGGTGCTTTGCAGCCAATGCTGGACCTTGAGAATCGAGGCATCACCATGGCTGAGAATCGGTGAAAAATTACTGCCGCATTCGCTCGCGCTGTCGCTGTGCTCCACCACCAGAAAGCGTGCCGTGCTAGTGGCAATGCTCGGCCCCAGCAAGCGGTTCACCAGCCGTAACCCCAGCTCTGACCAGGCCATCAGCCCGGCGGTGGTAATCAGATCGCCGTCATCGACGATGGGCGTGTCAGCCTTGAGCTTGATCGCCGGGTAACGCTCGGCGAAGGCTTTGGCCGAGGTCCAATGAGTGGTGGCGCTACGGCCGTCGAGCAGGCCGCTTTCAGCCAACAGGATCGAGCCCACGCAAACCCCGCCCAACGTCGCGCCGTTGGCGTGTTGCTGACGAATCCAGCGGATCAGCCCTTGCGATGCCTGGCCCTCGGCAAAGCCGCCAATCGACGGCGGGATCAACACCGCGACCAACGCTTCGGCCGGGCCGGGTTGACTGTCATAGACCCGCTCTGGCACCTGATCGCCCTCGACCCGCCAATGACTGCCCCGTAACAACGGCAATTGCGCCGTCTGATGCTCGGCGGCAATTCGGTTGGCCACCCCGAACAGATCCGTCAGCCCATGCACCGCCGCCATCTGCGCGCCGGGATAGATCAGCACGCCCAATTCGACGACTGCCCTTTCTACGCCCATTGTCAGTTTTCCCCCTTCTATTGTCGGTGCGGCCAATCCTCGGACGGCCTGCAGAACCTGATACTTGAATCACCAACAAGCACTTCGAGGAAACACTCATGGCCAAGCAAGCACTCATCGTAGTCGATATCCAGAACGACTACTTCCCTCAGGGCAAGTGGCCTTTGACAGGCGCCGATGCCTCCGCAGACAACGCTGCACGGCTGATCCAGGCCTTTCGCGAGGCCGGTGACGCGGTGGTACACATCCGCCACGAATTCACCTCCGACGCCGCGCCGTTCTTCACCCCGGGCTCCGACGGCGCGAAGCTGCACCCCAAAGTCCTCAACCGCGCCGATGAACCGGTGGTGCTCAAGCACTTCGTCAACTCGTTCCGCGAAACCGAGCTCAAGGCCATCCTCGACCAGCAAGGTATCGAACACCTGGTGGTCGTCGGCAGCATGAGCCACATGTGCATCGACGGCGTCACTCGTGCCGCAGCGGACTTCGGCTATACGGTCACGGTGATCCACGACGCCTGTGCCACCCTCGACCTGGAGTTCAACGGCGTTACCGTCCCGGCCGCACACGTTCACGCCGCCTTCATGTCAGCCCTGAGTTTCGCCTATGCCAGCGTGGTGTCCACCGATGACTTTCTGGCTGGTTAGATGAGAAGCCCGTTCCACAGGATTGCGCTTAACTGACCGGAATTATGCTGCTTCCCTTCTTTTTCATACACCTGCGCAACCGTCGAAAAAATCTCACGCGTGAGCTATTGAGGACTGCAAAAATAGCCTGTAGTGTTATCACGCGTGAGTTTTTTCACAACGGGATCAGCACCATGAAAAGCAGCTCTCCATCAGATCCGCCTACCGGGTCTGTTACCGATTCAGCGAGCCGCAAGGGAGAGCGCTCGAAACCCTCCGCGAAAAAACCATCGAGCTTTTACATGAAGCAGATGCGCGCGGGCCTGGGTGCCGCCGGCTATGTGAAACACGAGACTTGGGTGCTTCCCGAAAATCGAAGCCTGCTCAAGCAGATGGAGAAACAGCTACGCCAACCGATTCTGGCTGGCTCATTCATGTCGGAGAATTACATGAGCGCAGGTAATAACTGGAACATCGATCGCCTCTACAGCGCCCTCCAGGCCCTCGACGAAGTGGTTGCGAACGAAATCACCCTCTCCCTCGTTCAAGGCTCCGAGTCCAGCATCAAGCTGGAAATGAACGATTTCGGTGGCTTGCCGATTTACATCGCGGTGGTTGGCGATCAGATCATCGTCGATACCGTCCTGGTCGATGTCGAATCGATCAACGACGTCCCGGCCTTCAACGATGCCGTATTGCGCAGCCGGGAAATGTTCCCGCTGTCCTCGATCGGTATCGAGTCCATGCCCAACGGGCAGGTTGTTTACAACATGTTCGGCGCACTGAGCTCCGACTCCAGCCTGACCAACGTCGTGACCGAGGTCAAAACCCTCGTCGACAACGTCCAGCGCGCCAGCGAAGCCTTCGAACGCTTCTTCAACTAATTATTCGGGAACAGGAAATATCCAATGACTCAGTCCATCTGGAGCAAATTGTTCACCGCGTTGCGTGGCGGTGCCAACGAAGTCGGCGAATCGATCGTCGACCAACAGGCCCTGCGCATTCTCGACCAGGAAATTCGCGATGCTGACAGCGCGCTGGCCAACGCCAAGCGTGAACTGGTCACCATCATGGCCAAGCACAAACTGTCGGCTGACCGCGTCAGCGAGTACAACGCCAAGATCAAGGACCTGGAATCCAAGGCCCTGGCCGCGATCCAGGCCAACCGCGAAGACCTGGCACTGGAAGTGGCCGAAGCCATTTCGACCCTGACCAATGAACTGGATGTCGAGCAAAAGCAGGCCACCGAATTCGGTGGTTACGCCGACAACATGCGCAAAGACATCACCAAGGCTGAAAACCGCATCAAAAGCCTGCGCCAACAAGTGGACATGGCCAAGGCGCGCGAAAGCGTACAGAAAGCCCAAGTCAGCGCCTCGATCGCCAGTGGCGGCGCCAACGGCAAGCTGGAAACCGCTGTCGGTACACTGAACCGCCTGCAGGCCAAGCAGCAGCAACGCGCCGCTGAACTGCAAGCCCAGGACGAACTGGCCGATGCGTCGACCGGCACCGACCTGGAGCGCAAACTGCGCGAAGCCGGCATCACGCCGGACGAAGGCAGCGCCAACGCGATCCTGGAACGCCTGAAGAAAAAATCGGCCGAGTAATTCTCCAAGCCGCGGAACATGTGGGAGCGGGCTTGCTCGCTCCCACATGGATTGCGCTTGGCTGATGGGCATTAATTGATCGCCCTTCTTTACTGCCGAGTCGAGGTCAAGGATGGATGCCCTGAAGGGTTTCAAGACAATCGCTGGCCTGGCCATCTTCATGGTTGCGCTGCAGCTGCTCAATGTGGCGACCGGCTACAGCCTTAACGCCTTCGGCCTGGTTCCGAGAACCTTGCACGGACTGATCGGCATCATCACTTCGCCTTTCTTGCACACATCCTTTGCGCACCTGAGCGCCAACCTGATTGCCTTTTTGATCCTCGGTACCCTGGTCATCGTCGAAGGGCTCAACCGGTTCATGGCCGTCAGCGCTATCATCATTTTGCTGGGCGGCACGCTGATCTGGCTGTTCGGTTTTGCCGGCGTGCATATCGGTGCCAGCGGCTGGGTGTTCGGGCTGTGGGCATACCTCCTGTCGCGCGCCTGGTTCCAGAGGAGCTGGAGTAACCTGATAACGGCCAGTGTCGTGGCCCTGCTCTATGGCGGGCTGATTGTTGGCTTCCTTCCTCGCCGGGGCATTTCCTTCGAAGGGCATATTTTTGCTGCAATCGTCGGGTTTATTGCAGCCAAGGTACTGTTATCTACGCCGCGCAGCAGGTTTAATGCCGCCCGGTAACCGCACTCGAGCACTTAGATGCCCGAGCGATTACGTCGCCAGGAATGAGCCCCCAAGGAGTCAGGGATGTAATGTCGATTTTCCTTTTATTGCGCGCGTACGCTGCGTCCTTCTTCCATCGCTTCGGCTGGGCCGGCCTGGCCATTGCGCTGGGCGTACACCTGTCCACGGCCTGGCTGGGCCTGGTGCTTCTGGGCGAACAACACCTCATCGCTCCCGCCACGTTCACCTACTTCTATCTCACCACTACGCTCACCGTCGGCTACGGCGATCTTGCGCCACAGACAGCCGCGGGACGGATTTTCGTGGCTACCTGGGTCATGCTCGGGGGCATTGCGCTGCTGACGGCAGCCATCGGCAAAACCACCAGCAGTGTCATCGATGTATGGAGAAAAGGCATGAAGGGCAAAGGCGATTTCACCGGCAAAGTCGGCCATACCGTTCTCATCGGCTGGGAAGGCGCGTCCAGCGAGCGGGTTATTGAGTTGCTGCTGCAGGACGAAACGTCCAATGACAACCTGATCGTCATTTGCGATTGCGACCTCGAAGAAAACCCCATGCCGGGCAAGGCGGCCTTTATCAAAGGCGAAAGCCTGTCCTCTGCCGCACTTTTACTGCGTGCCGGCGTGCCTGGCGCCGAACGCGTACTGGTGCGTACCCATTCAGACGATCTGACCCTGGCCACCGTGCTGGCGGTCAATCAACTGAGCCCGGTCGGGCATGTGGTCGCCCACTTCAATGAAAGTGAAATCGCCGCGCTCGCCAGCGCCTACGCCCCCAGCCTGGAATGCACCTCAAGCATGGCCATCGAGATGTTGGTGCGCGCCTCTCAGGATCCGGGCTCGTCAGTGGTCATCAATGAATTGCTGTGCGTGGGCCAAGGTGCCACCCAATACCTGATGAGACTGCCCGAGTCCTTCGAGGCAACGTTCGGCGATCTTTACGCACAGATGAAAGAACACCACAACGCGACCCTTATCGGCTACCGCGCCAAAGGTGCCCGACAACCTTCGATCAACCCGCCCGGCGCCACTCGCGTCAAGGGCGGCGAACTCTTCTACATCGCCTCCACTCGCCTCAAGGAAATCACCAATGGGATGGTTTAAACAGTTGATGGGGCTTGAGGCCCCGAAAGCGAATACAGAATCGAAATGGACAGCCAACGACAACCTGCCAGTCAGCGGCCCACTGGGTCTGGCAATGGGCAAGGGCGTGATGTTCGACACGACCCTGAAATTGTTGCTCGACGAAAAAACCGCGGTGACCATTCCCGGCTCCCAGCAGATCTGGAGCGCCGGCACCATTGAGCTCGGGCAGTCGACCTGGTTGTCGCGCTATTACATGAACGACGAAGACTACTGGCTGCAAGTGCACACCACCGGCGACATCGCCGGGCAGGTCGAGTCGGTGATCCTGTTCAACTACCTCAGCTACGTCACCATCAACAGTGAAGCGGAGCTGCGGCGGCTGGCCGGCCCTCAAAGCCTGATCGGGCTGCCGACCTACACCCTCAACGGTGTCGAATACACCCGCGAATGGGGCACCGAGAACGGCCAGACCGAACTGGTGCCGTTGAGCGAACACCTGAAGAATCCGGACGAAACATACAGCATCCAGCACTGTTCGATGTTGTACGCCCGCGAAACCGGCCTGACCGATCGCCGGGAATTCCTGCTGTTTTCCGTCGAAGAAGACGCCGAAGGCACCATCAGCTTGAGCACTTCGCTGGGTATTTCGCTGTACACCACCGACCTGAACACTTTTTAAAAAGGAAGAAGTCCATGCTTGAAGCGCTCTCTATCTCCCTGAACAAAGCCGCCGTGCTCGGGTTTGTTTTGTACATCCTCGGCGCCGCCGTGCTGTTCGCCTTGTTCCAGTTCATCTACACCCGAATCACACCGCACCGGGAATTCGAACTGATCCGTGCGGGCAACGTGGCGGCCGCCATCGCACTGGGAGGCGCCATCATCGGATTCGCCATTCCGGCCAGCAATGTGATCGCTTACTCGATCAGCATTCTGGACTTCGTCGTCTGGGCGGTGATCGCCGCTTTCGTACAACTGCTGGCGTTCCTGGTGACCAGCCTGGTGCTCAAAGGTGCCTCTGAACGCATCAAGAACGGCGAAATCGCAGCGGGTATCTATGTCGCGGCAGTGGCCATCAGCGTCGGCATGTTGAACGCCGCGTGCATGACCCCTTCCCAGAACTGATTGCGCCACGGAGATTGCGATGAAACGAAGCAAGTACGTTCAGCTCTCGCTGGCGGCATCGGTCGCCATGGCCATATCAGGCTGCGGGCCGACGGAAAAAACCTACGAGATACACAAAAAGTACAACTTCCAGTCCGTCCAGCAGTGCGCCGATGAAAAGCTCCCGGTCGACATCTGTTCTGACGCCTATATGAAGGCCATGGCCCAGCATCGAAGCATTGCGCCGGTGTATGACAACCAGGCTGATTGCGACGCCGACTTTGTCGCCGACTGGTGCCAGCAGGATTCCGCCGGCAAATTCATCCCCAAGCTCGGCGGTTTCGAGCTGAGTGCCGATGGCGAGGTGACGCAGTCCGAAGTGGACGCGGCCAAGGCGAAATTGCCCGCATCGGAAGCGAATGCCGCAGGGTCGGGTTTCTCCGGCAGTAGCCTGCTGACCGGGCTGCTGATCGGCAACATGCTCAGCAGCAACCGCAACAGCTACTACTCCGAACCGGTCTACCGCTATCGCGATGATCGCGGTGACTACTCGTCCTCGACACTCAGTCAGCGGGTATCGTCAGGTTCAACCTTCAACAGGTCCAATCAGGCGCGCTACGGCAGCAGTGGCAGTTACACCGACACCATCACCCGCAGCAAGCCGGTGTCCGTTGCCTCGTCCACCTCCCGCGGCGGCTTCGGCAGCCAGGCCAGCGCACGCAGTGGCTGGGGTGGATCAGGCAAGAGCTTTGGCGGTTCGAGCAGCTAAGGGAGCAAGGCCATGAAGAAGATCCTCTGCGCAGAGCGTCATGACTGGAAGCAGACCGCCGAAAGCCTCGGTTTCCTGTTCCATACCATCGACGACGAACCCTATTGGGACGAGAGCGCGTACTACCAGTTCACGCTCAAGCAGATCGAGAACGACCTCGAAGACCCGACCACCGAGGTTCATGAGATGTGCATGGACCTGGTGGCGCGAGTGGTGCAAAGCGAAGAGTTGCTGGAGCGCCTGAGCATCCCCGCGCCGTTCTTCGACATGGTTCGCACTTCATGGCTCGAAGGCCACCCGCACCTGTATGGGCGCATGGACTTCTCCTACAACGGCAGCGGGCCAGCCAAGCTGCTGGAACTCAACTACGACACGCCGACCAGCCTGTATGAGGCCGCGGCGTTTCAGTGGGGCTGGCTGGAGCAATGCATCGAGCGTGGCTTGCTGCCCAGGCACGCCGACCAGTTCAACAGCATCGACACCAAGCTGCATCAGGCTTTTGCCCAACTGCAGCTCAAACAGCCCTTCTATTTCGCCTCGATGAAAGACTCGGTCGAAGACAAAGGCACCACCGATTACCTGCGCCTGGTCGCGGAAAAGGTCGGCATCGAATCGCGGCACATCGACATCGAAGACATTGGCCTCACCAGTGATGGACGTTTCGTCGACCTCGAGGATCGCTGGATCCCTCACCTGTTCAAACTGCATGCCTGGGAGTTCATCTTCCACGAACCCTTCGGCGCTGCAATTGCCCAGAGCGACACGCAGTTTTTCGAACCGCCCTGGAAATCCATCATCTCCAACAAGGGCATCCTGCCGCTGCTGTGGGAGTTCAACCAAGGTCACCCGAACCTGCTCGCGGCGCACCTGGACTCCGATCCGAGCAAAGCGGTGCCCAAAGGTTGGGTGCGCAAGCCGTTCTTCTCACGGGAAGGCGCGAACATTGAGCTGCAAACCGCTGACGGTCTGATCGTAAAAGAGGACGGGCCTTACACCGATGCGCCGTTCATCCTTCAGGAATTTGCCCCGCTACCGAAATTTGGCGACAGCTACACGCTGATCGGCTCCTGGGTGATCGGGGATCAGGCGGCGGGGATCGGTGTGCGGGAAGACAACAGCTTGATTACCAAGGATTCGAGCCGGTTCTTGCCGCATCTGATACTCGACTGAGCCCTCCATCGCCCACTAAAAAGGACTGGTGTCGACATATCGTCAGACACCTACAAGACTTACTGCGCAAATGCCGGATAATGGCGGCCATTCGTTTAGCCGTTATTCTGGTAATCCCCCATGGAAATCAAGGTCAACTTTCTCGACAACCTGCGACTTGAAGCCAAGTTCGATGACTTCACGGTGGTGGCCGATCAACCTATCCGCTACAAGGGCGATGGCTCGGCACCGGGTCCGTTCGACTACTTCCTGGCTTCGTCGGCGCTGTGTGCTGCGTATTTCGTGAAGTTGTACTGCAGCACGCGCAATATCCCCACGGATAACATCCGCCTGTCGCAGAACAATATTGTTGACCCGGAAAACCGCTACAACCAGATTTTCAAGATCCAGGTCGAATTGCCGGCGGACATCTCCGACAAGGACCGCCAGGGCATCCTGCGCTCCATCGACCGTTGCACCGTGAAAAAAGTGGTGCAAGCCGGGCCTGAGTTTGTGATCGAAGAGGTGGACAACCTCGACGCCGATGCCCAGGCGTTGTTGATGCCTGCTTCCAACTCAGGGGCGAGCACCTATATTGCCGGCAAGGATCTGCCGCTGGAGCAAACCATCGCCAACATGTCGGCCATTCTGGCGGACCTGGGCATGAAGATTGAAATCGCCTCGTGGCGTAATATCGTGCCCAATGTATGGTCGCTGCATATCCGCGATGCGCACTCGCCGATGTGCTTTACCAACGGCAAGGGTGCGACCAAGGAAAGCGCGTTGGCGTCGGCGTTGGGCGAGTTTATCGAGCGACTCAACTGCAACTTCTTCTACAACGACCAGTTCTGGGGCGAAGACATCGCCGACGCAGCGTTTGTGCACTACCCGGACGAACGCTGGTTCAAGCCTGGCCGTAAAGATGCACTGCCGGCCGAAATCCTCGACGAGTACTGCCTGAAGATTTACAACCGCGACGGCGAGCTGCGTGGTTCCCACCTGATCGACACCAACTCGGGCAATGAAGAGCGCGGCATCTGCTCGCTGCCTTACGTGCGCCAGTCCGACGGCGAGGTGGTGTATTTCCCGTCCAACCTGATTGAAAACCTGTTCCTGAGCAACGGCATGAGTGCCGGTAACACGCTGGCCGAAGCCCAGGTGCAGTGCCTGTCGGAAATCTTCGAGCGCGCGGTAAAACGCGAAATCATCGAAGGTGAATTTGCCCTGCCGGATGTGCCGGCTCACGTGCTGGCGAAGTACCCCGGAATACTGGCCGGGATTCAGGCGCTGGAAGAACAAGGGTTCCCCGTGCTGGTGAAGGATGCGTCCCTGGGGGGTGAATTCCCGGTGATGTGCGTCACGTTGATGAACCCGCGTACCGGCGGTGTGTTCGCCTCGTTCGGTGCGCACCCGAGCCTGGAAGTGGCGCTGGAGCGCAGCCTGACCGAATTGCTCCAGGGCCGCAGCTTCGAAGGCCTCAACGACTTGCCCCAGCCGACGTTTGAAGGTCATGCAGTGACCGAGCCGAATAACTTCGTCGAGCACTTTATCGACTCCAGCGGCGTGGTGTCGTGGCGCTTCTTCAGCTCAAAATCGGATTACGAATTCGTGGAGTGGGACTTCTCCGGCCAGGGTGAAAACTCCAATGCCGAGGAAGCCGCGACCTTGTTCGGCATTCTCGAAGGCATGGGCAAGGAAGTGTACATGGCGGTCTACGAGCATATCGGTGCAACGGCCTGCCGCATCCTGGTGCCAGACTATTCGGAAATTTATCCAGTAGACGATCTGATCTGGGATAACACCAACAAAGCACTGTTCTTCCGTGCCGATATCCTGAACCTGCATCGCCTGGACGAAGAGGAACTGCAAGCACTGGTTGAGCGCCTGGTGGAAAGCGAGCTGGACGACTACACCGACATCACCACCTTGATCGGCATCGAATTTGACGACAATACCGCCTGGGGTCAGCTGACGATCCTGGAGTTGAAGCTGCTGATCTATCTCGCCTTGCAACAATTTGAAGAGGCGAAAGAGGCAGTGGAAATGTTCCTGCAGTACAACGACAACACGGTTGAGCGCGGCTTGTTCTATCAGGCCGTGAATGTGGTGCTGGAGATGAAACTGGACGAAGACCTGGAACTGGAAGACTACGAGGCCAATTTCCGCCGGATGTTTGGCAACGAGCGGATGGATGCAGCGATCGGATCGGTGGACGGCAGCGTGCGCTTCCATGGCTTGACGCCGACCAGCATGAAGCTGGAGGGGCTCGATAGGCACTTGCGCCTGATCGAGAGCTACAAAAAACTGCACATGGCGCGGGCCAACATGACTGCTTTATCCAGTTAACAGCGCCCACAAAAAAGCGAAGCCGGATCAATGGCTTCGCTTTTTTTGTTACTGAATGGGTAACGGCTTTTTAGAACGGAATATCGTCATCAAAGCTGTCGAAATCCGGAGCTGGCTGAGGAGCAGCCTGCGGTGGAGCCGGGCGCGACTGTTGCGGTGCCGACTGCTGTGGACGTGGAGCCTGCTGGCGTGGGGCTGGAGCGGACTGCTGGTAGTTATTCCCGCCTTGTTGGTCGCCCTGTTGTGGACGGCCGCCCAGCAGTTGCATGGTGCCCTGCATGTCGACCACGATTTCAGTGGTGTAACGCTTGATACCGTCTTTTTCCCACTCGCGGGTCTGCAGTTTGCCTTCGATGTAGACTTGCGAACCTTTACGCAGGTATTCGCCGGCGATTTCGGCCACTTTGCCGAACATCGACACACGGTGCCATTCGGTCTTCTCGACCTTCTGACCGGTTTGCTTGTCGGTCCATTGTTCGCTGGTCGCCAGACTCAGGTTGGTCACGGCGTTACCGTTAGGCAAGTAGCGAACTTCGGGATCCTGGCCGCAAGTGCCGACCAATATGACTTTGTTAACCCCACGGGCCATAACGTTCTCCTAGGCTACGCACGCTGCCTCGGCCGGGTTGTTCACCAGGCGCTCAAGGGTCGTGCGATCCAATAGTTCTGTGTCCAATTTGATGTAAATCGCCGCTTCATCAGCAACGATCACCGCATCTGTTACCCCTACGACGGCCTTCAGGCGCTCAACCAGACCCGCTTCGCGGATCGCCTCGGGCGACAACGGCAAGCGCAGGCTCGTGACATAAGGTGGTTCACGCATGGTAACAGCAAAGGCCAGCCAGAGGGCAGCCAGGCCGGCGCATCCGAGGAATACAACCGACAAACCGCCGTGCTGGAACATCCAGCCGCCGAGGATCCCACCCAGCGCCGAACCTAGGAACTGGCTGGTGGAATAAACCCCCATCGCCGTGCCTTTACCGCCTGCCGGCGAAACCTTGCTGATCAGCGACGGCAAGGACGCTTCCAGCAGATTGAAGGCGGTGAAAAACACCACCGTGCCGATTACCAGAGCCCGCAAGCTGTCGCCGAACTGCCAGAAGAATAGCTCAGTGAGCATCAGCGTCAGCACCGCGCCCAATAAAACTCGTTTCATTTTGCGTTTCTTCTCGCCGTAAATAATGAACGGGATCATGGCGAAGAAGGAAATCAGCAGCGCGGCCAGGTACACCCACCAGTGCTGCTCCTTGGGCAAACCGGCTTTTTCGACCAGCGCCAGGGGCAATGCAACGAAGCTCGACATCAACATCGCGTGCAACACAAAAATGCCCAGGTCCAGGCGCAGCAGGTCCGGGTGCTTGAGCGTCGGTATCAGCGCTTGACGCGCGACACCGGACTCGCGGTGCTGCAATGGCCCGGTGGCGCGCGGCACCATGAACATCACGATGACGATACCGAACAGCGCCATGCCGCCGGTGGCGAAGAACAGCCCGGAGAGGCCGAAGGCACGGGTCAGCAACGGCCCTACCACCATGGCGATCGCGAACGACAGACCGATCGTCATGCCGATCATGGCCATGGCTTTGGTCCGATGCTGTTCCCGGGTCAGGTCAGACAGCAACGCCATGACCGCTGCGGAAATCGCCCCGGCGCCTTGCAGGATGCGTCCGGCGATGACGCCCCAGATCGAATCGGCATTGGCCGCCAGCACACTCCCCAGGGCGAAGACGATCAGCCCAAGGTAAATCACCGGACGTCGACCGATACGGTCGGAAATGAAACCGAAAGGAATCTGAAAAATCGCCTGGGTCAGGCCGTAAGCGCCAATCGCCAACCCGATGAGGGCCGGGGTCGCGCCTGCCAGGTCCATCCCATAGGTCGCCAGCACCGGCAACACCATGAACATGCCAAGCATACGGAAGGCGAACACCAGGGCCAGACCGCTTGCTGCGCGGGTCTCACTGCCACTCATGCGTTCGCTGTGGGGATCGTGCATGGAAAAACCTCATCTGAACCGGCGGCGATTCTACCAGTCCCATCGATTGACGGGGTATATCGCGACGCTATGACGCGCGCAGATGACGCAATCTTCATGCAAGGCTACGCGCCCCTCATTTGATAGTGTGCATCCATCCAGTATTTGGCCGTATACTCCTACGTTTTCGACGCCCGCCGAGCGAGGCCACTTTGGACAAGATCCTGATTCGTGGGGCCCGAACCCACAACCTGAAGAACATCGACCTGACCCTGCCACGGGACAAACTGATCGTCATCACCGGCCTGTCCGGATCCGGCAAGTCGTCCCTGGCCTTCGACACACTGTACGCCGAAGGCCAGCGCCGCTATGTCGAATCGCTGTCGGCCTACGCCCGGCAATTCCTGTCGATGATGGAAAAACCTGACGTCGACACCATCGAAGGTCTGTCGCCAGCGATCTCCATCGAACAGAAGTCGACCTCGCACAACCCGCGCTCGACGGTTGGCACCATTACCGAAATCTACGACTACCTGCGCCTGCTCTACGCTCGCGTCGGTATTCCGCGCTGCCCGGACCACGACATTCCGCTGGAAGCCCAGACCGTCAGCCAGATGGTCGACCTGGTGCTGGCACAACCGGAAGGCAGCAAACTGATGCTGCTGGCTCCGGTGATCCGCGAGCGCAAGGGTGAGCACCTCTCGGTCTTCGAAGAACTGCGCGCCCAGGGCTTTGTGCGGGCCCGGGTCAACGGCAAGCTCTGTGAGCTGGACGAGCTGCCGAAGCTGGATAAACAGAAGAAGCACTCGATCGACGTCGTAGTCGACCGCTTCAAGGTCCGCGCCGATCTGCAACAACGCCTGGCCGAATCGTTCGAAACCGCGCTGAAACTGGCGGACGGTATCGCTCTGGTAGCGCCAATGGACGACGAGCCCGGCGAAGAAATCATCTTCTCCGCGCGCTTCGCCTGCCCGATCTGTGGCCACGCCATCAGCGAGCTGGAACCCAAGCTGTTTTCCTTCAACAACCCGGCCGGCGCCTGCCCGACCTGCGATGGCCTGGGGGTTAAACAGTTCTTCGACACCAAACGATTGGTGAACGGTGAACTGACCCTGGCCGAAGGCGCGATTCGCGGCTGGGACCGGCGCAACGTCTATTACTTCCAGATGCTCGGCTCGCTGGCCGCCCACTACAAGTTCAGCCTCGAAGTGCCGTTCAACGAACTGCCGGCCGATCAGCAGAAATTCATCCTGCACGGCAGTGGCTCGCAGAACGTCGACTTCAAGTACCTGAACGACCGGGGCGACATCGTCAAGCGCTCGCACCCGTTCGAAGGCATCGTGCCGAACCTGGAACGTCGCTACCGCGAAACCGAATCGGCTTCGGTCCGTGAAGAACTGGCCAAGTTCCTCAGCACCCAGCCTTGCCCGGATTGCCGTGGCACTCGTCTGCGTCGCGAGGCGCGACACGTGTGGGTTGGCGAGAAGACCTTGCCGGCGGTGACCAACTTGCCGATCGGCGATGCCTGCGAATACTTCGGCGTGCTGAAGCTGACCGGCCGCCGTGGCGAAATTGCCGACAAGATCCTCAAGGAAATCCGCGAACGCCTGCAGTTTCTGGTCAACGTAGGCCTGGACTATCTGTCACTGGATCGCAGTGCCGACACGCTGTCCGGCGGTGAGGCCCAGCGCATTCGCCTGGCCAGTCAGATTGGCGCCGGCCTGGTGGGGGTTCTGTACATCCTCGATGAACCGTCAATTGGCCTGCACCAGCGGGACAACGACCGGTTGCTGGGCACCCTCAAGCACCTGCGTGACATCGGCAACACGGTGATCGTGGTCGAGCATGATGAAGACGCGATTCGTCTGGCTGACTATGTGGTGGACATCGGCCCGGGCGCAGGTGTGCACGGCGGACATATCGTCGCCGAAGGTACGCCGGACGAAGTCATGGCTCACCCTGACTCTCTGACTGGCAAGTATTTGTCGGGCCGAGTGAAGATCGCTGTTCCAGCCAAACGCACACCCCGTAACAAGAAGCTGTCGCTGTCCCTCAAGGGTGCTCGCGGTAACAATTTGCGCAATGTCGATCTGGAGATTCCAATCGGCCTGCTGACCTGCGTGACCGGCGTGTCCGGCTCGGGCAAATCGACGCTGATCAACAACACGTTGTTTCCCTTGAGCGCTACCGCACTCAATGGGGCAACGACACTGGAAGCGGCGGCTCACGACAGTATCAAGGGCCTTGAGCATCTGGATAAAGTCGTCGACATCGATCAGAGCCCGATCGGTCGCACGCCGCGCTCCAACCCGGCGACCTACACCGGGTTGTTCACGCCGATTCGCGAGTTGTTCGCCGGCGTACCGGAATCCAGATCCCGCGGTTATGGGCCGGGGCGTTTCTCCTTCAACGTGAAGGGCGGACGCTGTGAAGCCTGTCAGGGCGATGGCCTGATCAAAGTGGAAATGCACTTCCTGCCGGACATCTATGTCCCGTGCGACGTCTGCAAGAGCAAGCGCTACAACCGCGAAACCCTGGAAATCAAGTACAAGGGCAAGAGCATCCACGAAACCCTCGAGATGACCATCGAGGAAGCCCGGGTGTTCTTCGACGCGGTTCCAGCCCTGGCGCGCAAGCTTCAGACGTTGATGGACGTAGGTCTTTCCTACATCAAGCTGGGGCAATCGGCGACGACGCTGTCCGGTGGTGAAGCCCAGCGGGTGAAACTGTCCCGCGAGCTGTCCAAGCGCGATACCGGCAAGACCCTGTACATCCTCGATGAGCCGACTACCGGCCTGCACTTCGCGGATATCCAGCAACTGCTCGACGTGTTGCATCGTTTGCGCGACCACGGCAACACCGTGGTGGTAATCGAGCACAACCTGGATGTGATCAAGACTGCTGACTGGCTGGTGGACCTGGGGCCGGAAGGTGGTTCCAAGGGCGGCCAGATCATCGCCGTCGGTACGCCGGAGGATGTGTCGGAGATGAAGCAGTCGCATACTGGCTACTATCTCAAGCCACTGCTGGCTCGCGACAAGGCCTGAATTGAGGCCATGAAAAAGCCCCTGTCACTTTGTCGGTGACAGGGGCATTTTTGTGCGTCGTCTGCCTAAAAGATCAGAACTGCGATTGCAGGTAATTCTCCAGACCGATCAATTTGATCAAACCCAGCTGTTTCTCCAGCCAATAGGTGTGATCTTCCTCGGTGTCGTTCAGCTGAATGCGCAGGATCTCGCGGGTGACATAGTCCTTGTGCAGCTCGCAAAGCTCAATGCCTTTGCACAGCGCGGCACGAACTTTATATTCCAGACGCAGGTCAGCGGCGAGCATGTCCGGCACGGTGGTGCCGACATCGAGATCGTCTGGACGCATGCGCGGCGTACCTTCGAGCATCAGGATCCGACGCATCAGGGCGTCAGCATGCTGCGCCTCTTCTTCCATCTCGTGGTTGATACGTTCGTAGAGCTCGGTGAACCCCCAGTCCTCGTACATCCGCGAATGGATGAAATATTGATCACGCGCTGCCAGTTCGCCTGTCAGCAACGTGTTGAGGTAATCGATTACGTCTGGGTGACCTTGCATCGCCCTACAACTCCCTGCTTGAAAGTCTGTAGTTTGAACCAAGCTGACCCGAAGGTCACTCGCCTGACGCAATAAAAGCGAAGATATTCTGAGAAAAGCGGTTTAAATAACGCAAAAACCGCACAAATGAGGGCGGTTCTGCTTATCGTTTAGACTTCGTTAAGCTATTTGCCTAACAGTGCTGCGATTGCGGCTCCGTACGCCGGGTCAGCCTGGTAGAAATGCGTCAATGCCAGATCGATGACGTCACCAGAGACACCGTCCATCGAACCGGCGATGTTGCTGACCAGCAGCGCTTGCTGTGCAGGGGTCATCAGTCGGAACAAGTCTCCGGCATAGCTGTAGTAATCCTTGTCTACACGATGATCGTAACGATCGGCAGCGCCATTCAGCGGCAGTGGCGGCTCGTCGTAACCTGGATCCTGTTTCGGCGCATTCGGATAGCTGTTTGGCTCGTAGTTGGGCGCGCCAGTGCCGTAATTGCCATACGCCATGGCACCATCACGCTGATAGGTATTCACCAGGTTGCGTGGTGCGTTCACCGGCAGTTGCTGGTGGTTGGTCCCCACGCGATACCGATGCGCATCAGCGTAAGCGAAGATCCGACCTTGCAACATGCGATCCGGCGAGAAGCCGACGCCAGGCACGATATTGCTCGGAGCGAGGGCAGCTTGTTCCACCTCAGCGTGGTAATTGACAGGATTGCGGTTCAACTCCAGCACACCGACTTTGATCAGTGGAAAGTCTTGTTGAGACCAGGTCTTGGTGACATCAAAGGGGTTATCAGCGTGGTTGGCTGCCTGAGCCTCGGTCATGATCTGCATGCATACGTCCCACCTCGGAAAATCCCCGCGCTCGATGGCATTGAACAGGTCACGCTGGGCGTAATCCGGATCAGTACCCGCAAGTTGCGCCGCGACTGCTGGATCGAGGTTTTTGATGCCTTGTTGGGTCTTGTAGTGCCATTTAACCCAGTGACGAACGCCTTGGGCGTTGATCAGGCTGAAGGTGTGGCTGCCGAATCCGTGCATGTGGCGGTAGCCATCGGGAATACCCCGATCGGACATCAGGATAGTGATCTGATGCAGCGCTTCCGGCGACTGCGACCAGAAGTCCCAAACATTCTGCGAACTTTTCAAATTGGTGTGCGGGTCGCGCTTTTGCGTGTGAATGAAGTCGGGAAACTTCAGCGGATCGCGAATGAAGAACACCGGCGTATTGTTGCCAACGACGTCCCAGTTACCTTCTTCGGTATAGAACCGCAGAGCGAAACCACGCGGATCTCGTGCGGTGTCAGCCGAACCGCGCTCACCACCCACGGTGGAAAAACGCAGGAAGGTCGGAGTCTGTTTGCCTACCGCCGAAAACAGGGCTGCTCTGCTGTACTGAGTGATGTCATCGGTGACGGTAAACGTGCCGTAGGCACCGGAGCCCTTGGCGTGTACACGACGCTCCGGGATGTTTTCACGGTTAAAGTGCGCCAGCTTTTCTATCAGGTGAAAATCCTGGAGCAACAGCGGGCCTCGAGGGCCGGCGGAAAGGGAGTTCTGATTATCCGCGACAGGTGCGCCGCTGGCGGTGGTCAACGTCTTGTTTTGGCTCATTTTGATCTTCTTCCTCTATCAATTTTGATATGCCGGCTAATCGGCTTGAGGGGAAGTATTAATCTTCTATATGAACGCTACCAATGCATTAATCTGTAGGCCTCAATAGGAAATAACTAACAATAATTTCCCCCTGTCTATAATGCAGACCTAGATAGCATAGAAGCTTGTATGCATGGCGCATTTTTTATAGGCACAAAAAACCGGGCACTAGGCCCGGTTCTTTGTTTCAGACTGACGTCTTACTCAGCGGATACAGCTTCACCGCCGACAGCACGATCAACCAACTCAACGTACGCCATAGGCGCGTTGTCGCCAGCGCGGAAACCGCACTTGAGGATGCGCAGGTAGCCACCCTCACGGGTAGCGTAACGCTTGCCCAGGTCGTTGAAGAGCTTACCAACGATAGCTTTCGAACGAGTACGGTCGAAAGCCAGACGGCGGTTAGCCAGGCTGTCTGTCTTGGCCAAAGTGATCAGCGGCTCAGCAACGCGGCGCAGTTCTTTGGCTTTTGGCAGTGTAGTTTTGATCAGCTCGTGCTCGAACAGCGACACCGCCATGTTTTGAAACATGGCCTTGCGGTGCGAGCTGGTGCGGCTCAGGTGACGACCACTTTTACGATGACGCATGGTTCATTCCTTACCAAACACAACGTTCGGTGATTACGACGATCAGGCAGTCGCCTTGTCGTCCTTCTTAAGACTTGCAGGCGGCCAGTTGTCGAGGCGCATGCCGAGGGACAGACCGCGGGAGGCCAGAACGTCCTTGATTTCAGTCAAGGATTTCTTGCCAAGGTTCGGAGTCTTCAACAGCTCTACTTCGGTACGCTGAATCAGGTCGCCGATGTAGTAGATGTTTTCCGCCTTAAGGCAGTTAGCCGAACGTACAGTCAGTTCCAGATCGTCAACCGGGCGAAGCAGGATCGGATCGATCTCGTCTTCCTGCTCGACAACCACTGGCTCACTGTCACCTTTGAGATCGACGAACGCAGCCAACTGCTGTTGCAGAATGGTTGCAGCACGGCGGATAGCCTCTTCAGGATCCAGGGTACCGTTGGTTTCCAGATCAATAACCAGCTTGTCCAGGTTAGTACGCTGTTCGACACGGGCGTTTTCCACCACGTATGCGATACGGCGAACCGGGCTGAACGAAGAGTCAAGCTGCAAGCGACCGATGCTGCGGCTTTCGTCTTCATCGCTCTGACGCGAGTCTGCCGGTTCATAACCACGACCACGAGCTACGGTGAGCTTCATGTTCAGGGCGCCGTTAGACGCCAGGTTAGCGATTACGTGATCGGGGTTAACGATCTCGACATCATGATCCAGCTGAATATCGGCAGCGGTAACCACCCCCGAACCCTTCTTCGACAAGGTCAGCGTAACTTCGTCTCGACCGTGCAGCTTGATAGCCAGACCTTTAAGGTTCAACAGGATTTCAATTACGTCTTCCTGTACACCTTCGATGGCGCTGTACTCGTGGAGCACACCGTCAATCTCGGCCTCGACTACTGCACAGCCGGGCATTGAGGACAACAGGATGCGGCGCAGCGCGTTGCCCAGGGTGTGGCCGAAACCACGCTCGAGAGGCTCGAGAGTGATCTTGGCGCGGGTTGGACTGACAACCTGCACATCAATATGGCGGGGTGTCAGGAACTCATTTACCGAAATCTGCATGGATGCACCTATTTTCTAGCCCTTACTTGGAGTAGAGCTCGACAATCAGGCTTTCGTTGATGTCGGCGGACAGATCACTGCGAGCAGGAACGTTCTTGAAAACGCCCGACTTCTTCTCAGTGTCTACTTCTACCCATTCTACGCGGCCACGTTGGGCACACAGATCGAGAGCTTGGACAATGCGAAGTTGGTTCTTTGCTTTCTCGCGAACTGCGACCACGTCACCAGCACGAACCTGGTAGGACGGAACGTTTACGGTCTGACCGTTAACGCTGATCGACTTGTGCGATACCAGCTGACGGGATTCGGCACGAGTAGAGCCAAAACCCATACGGTATACAACGTTGTCCAGACGGCATTCGAGCAGTTGCAACAGGTTTTCGCCAGTTGCGCCTTTCTTGCCAGCAGCTTCTTTGTAGTAGCCGCTGAATTGACGCTCGAGAACGCCGTAGATACGACGGACCTTCTGCTTTTCACGCAGTTGGGTGCCGTAATCGGACTGGCGACCGCGGCGTTGGCCGTGGATACCAGGTGCTGCTTCGATGTTGCACTTCGATTCGATCGCGCGCACGCCGCTCTTCAGAAAGAGATCGGTGCCTTCGCGACGAGCGAGTTTGCATTTTGGACCAATGTAACGAGCCATTCTTTACAATCTCCTGGATTACACGCGGCGCTTCTTCGGCGGACGGCACCCGTTGTGCGGGATTGGCGTCACGTCGGTGATGCTGGCGATCTTGTAGCCACAGCCGTTCAAAGCGCGGACTGCGGATTCACGACCTGGACCTGGACCTTTGACGTTAACGTCGAGGTTTTTCAGGCCGTATTCCAGCGCAGCTTGACCAGCACGTTCAGCAGCTACTTGAGCAGCGAACGGGGTGGACTTGCGGGAACCGCGGAAACCCGAACCACCGGAGGTAGCCCAGGAAAGAGCGTTACCTTGACGGTCGGTGATGGTCACGATGGTGTTGTTAAAAGAAGCATGGATGTGGGCGATGCCATCAACCACTGTCTTTTTAACTTTTTTACGAGGACGAGCAGCAGGTTTTGCCATGATTAATTTCCTGTCGATTCGCTGGGGCGATTACTTGCGGATCGGCTTACGCGGACCTTTACGGGTACGCGCGTTGGTCTTGGTACGCTGACCGCGTACTGGCAGACCACGACGATGACGCAGACCGCGATAGCAACCGAGGTCCATCAAACGCTTGATTTTCATGTTGATTTCGCGACGCAGGTCACCTTCAGTGGTGAACTTCGCCACTTCGCCACGCAGCTGTTCAATCTGCTCGTCGCTCAGATCTTTGATCTTTGCCGCTGGGTTTACCCCAGTCACTGCACAAATTTTCTGTGCAGTAGTGCGACCAACACCATAGATGTAGGTCAGCGAGATAACAGTATGCTTGTTATCTGGAATGTTAACGCCTGCAATACGGGCCATTCAGTGGGACTCCAATTGACAGCTACCTACGCCCCGGAAGCCAAGAAATAGGGCGCGAGATAATATCGCTGTAATAACAAATAATCAACCCGGCAGCGCACTAGCTGCCGGGCTTGAAGCACAATCACACTCAGCCTTGGCGCTGTTTGTGACGCGGTTCCGCGCTGCAAATTACTCGAACAACACCTTCGCGGCGAATAATCTTGCAGTTACGGCACAGCTTTTTCACCGATGCACGAACTTTCATCACCAACTCCTCGAACCTTATGGGTACTCAGCGCAACATGCCGCTGCCGTAACCCTTCAGGTTGGCTTTCTTCATCAGGGATTCGTACTGGTGCGAAACGAGGTGCGATTGTACTTGGGACATGAAGTCCATCACAACCACGACCACGATCAGCAACGAGGTCCCGCCAAGGTAGAACGGTACGTTTGCTGCAACCACCAGGAACTGGGGCAACAGGCAGACGGCCGTCATGTAAAGAGCACCGAACATGGTCAAGCGAGTCAGAACGCCATCAATGTAGCGCGCAGACTGCTCACCTGGACGGATGCCCGGAATAAAGGCACCGGACTTCTTCAGGTTTTCCGCTACGTCTTTCGGATTGAACATCAACGCCGTATAGAAGAAGCAGAAGAAAATAATCCCTGCACTAAACAGCAGAATATTCAACGGCTGACCAGGAGCGATCGACTGCGAGATGTCCTGCAACCAGCCCATACCTTCAGACTGACCGAACCAGGCACCCAACGAAGCCGGGAACAGCAAAATGCTGCTCGCGAAAATAGCCGGAATAACACCGGCCATGTTCACCTTCAGCGGCAAGTGGCTGGTCTGCGCAGCGAAGACCTTACGGCCCTGCTGACGCTTGGCGTAGTGAACAGCAATACGACGCTGGCCACGCTCAATGAACACCACGAAACCGATAATCGCTACTGCCAGCAAACCGATGGCAACCAGGGCGAAGATGTTGATATCACCCTGACGTGCAGACTCGAAAGACTGCCCGATCGCTCTCGGAAGACCGGCGACGATACCCGAAAAAATCAACATCGAGATACCGTTGCCAACACCACGCTCAGTAATCTGCTCACCCAGCCACATCATGAACATCGCACCAGCCACAAAAGTGGATACCGCGACGAAATGGAAGCCAAAGTCACCAGTGAACGCAACGCCCTGCCCCGCCAGACCAATGGACATGCCAATAGCCTGGACGAGAGCGAGGACGACAGTGCCGTAGCGGGTGTACTGGCTGATCTTGCGACGGCCAGCTTCACCTTCCTTCTTCAACTGCTCCAGCTGCGGGCTGACGGCGGTCATCAGTTGCATGATGATCGATGCCGAAATGTACGGCATGATCCCCAGCGCAAAGATACTCATCCGTTCCAGCGCGCCGCCGGAAAACATGTTGAACAAGCTAAGAATGGTCCCCTCATTCTGTCGAAACAGGTCCGCGAGTCGGTCCGGGTTGATACCTGGAACCGGGATGTGTGCGCCTATTCGGTAGACGATAATCGCCAGGAACAGAAAACGCAGACGAGCCCAGAGTTCAGACATACCGCCTTTGCCGAGCGCAGAGAGAGCACCTTGCTTAGCCATTTATTCCTCGAACTTGCCGCCAGCTGCTTCGATAGCCGCACGCGCACCTTTGGTGGCGCCGATTCCCTTTCCGATGGTGACAGCGCGAGTAACTTCGCCGGACAGCATGATTTTCACACGCTGAACGTTGACGTTGATCACGTTGGCATCTTTCAGGGACTGCACGGTGACGATGTCGCCTTCCACTTTAGCCAGCTCGGACAAACGCACTTCTGCGCGATCCATGGCTTTCAGGGAAACGAAACCAAACTTCGGCAGGCGACGATGCAGCGGCTGTTGACCGCCTTCAAAGCCTGGAGCAATAGTGCCACCGGAGCGGGAGGTTTGACCTTTGTGGCCACGGCCACCAGTCTTACCCAAACCGCTACCGATACCACGGCCCGGACGATGCTTTTCGCGACGGGAACCCGGCGCTGGACTCAGATCATTGAGTTTCATCGATTAACCCTCGACACGCAGCATGTAGTAAGCCTTGTTGATCATCCCGCGATTCTCGGGAGTATCCTGGACTTCTACAGTGTGACCGATGCGACGCAGACCCAGACCCTTAACGCACAGTTTGTGGTTAGGGATGCGGCCGGTCATGCTTTTGATCAGCGTAACTTTAACGGTAGCCATGATCAGAAGATCTCCTTGACGCTTTTGCCACGCTTGGCGGCAATGGATTCAGGAGACTGCATTGCTTTCAAACCTTTGAAAGTGGCGTGAACCACGTTTACCGGGTTAGTCGAGCCGTAGCACTTGGCCAGAACGTTMTGAACGCCAGCAACTTCGAGGACAGCACRCATAGCGCCGCCAGCGATGATACCGGTACCTTCAGAGGCAGGCTGCATGTACACCTTCGAAGCGCCGTGGGCGGACTTCATTGCGTACTGCAGAGTGGTGCCGTTCAGATCAACTTGGATCATGTTGCGGCGAGCAGCTTCCATTGCCTTCTGGATCGCAGCAGGCACTTCACGCGACTTGCCACGGCCGAAGCCAACGCGCCCTTTACCATCACCAACCACGGTCAACGCGGTGAAAGTGAAGATACGGCCGCCTTTAACGGTTTTGGCTACGCGGTTAACTTGAACCAGCTTCTCGATGTAGCCTTCGTCGCGCTTTTGGTCGTTATTTGACATAACTTAGAACTCCAGCCCAGCTTCACGAGCAGCATCAGCCAGCGCCTTGACGCGGCCGTGGTACTTGAAGCCAGAGCGGTCGAAAGCCACCTGCGAGACGCCAGCGGCTTTAGCACGCGTAGCGACCAGCTGGCCAACCTTAGTGGCCGCGTCGATGTTGCCGGTGGCACCATCACGCAGTTCTTTATCCAAAGTCGAGGCACTTGCCAGGACTTTGTTGCCGTCGGCCGAAATGACCTGGGCGTAGATGTGCTGCGACGAGCGGAACACGCAGAGACGCACGACTTCGAGTTCGTGCATTTTCAGGCGTGCTTTGCGAGCGCGACGCAGTCGAGTAACTTTTTTGTCGGTCATTTGCTATGCCCTACTTCTTCTTGGCTTCTTTACGACGGACGACTTCGTCCGCGTAGCGCACACCTTTGCCTTTGTACGGCTCTGGTGGACGGAAGTCGCGGATCTCGGCGGCCACTTGACCTACCAGCTGCTTGTCGATGCCCTTGATCAGGATATCGGTCTGGCTAGGAGTCTCAGCGGTGATGCCTTCCGGCAGTTCATAATCCACTGGGTGCGAGAAGCCAAGAGCCAGGTTCAGCACTGTGCCTTTTGCTTGCGCTTTGTAACCAACACCGACCAGCTGGAGCTTACGCTCGAAGCCTTGGCTTACGCCTTGGACCATGTTGTTTACCAACGCACGAGTGGTACCAGCCATTGCGCGAGTTTGTTGATCGCCATTGCGAGCAGCGAAACGCAGCTCACCAGCTTCTTCAACGATCTCAACGGACGAATGGATGTTCAGTTCGAGAGTACCCTTGGCACCCTTCACCGAAAGCTGTTGGCCTGCGAATTTGACTTCGACACCGGCTGGCAGCTTAACGGGGTTCTTAGCGACGCGTGACATGCTTATCCCCCCTTAGAACACAGTGCAAAGAACTTCGCCGCCGACACCGGCAGCGCGCGCAGCACGATCCGTCATCACACCTTTGTTGGTGGAGACGATAGACACACCGAGACCGCCACGAACTTTTGGCAGATCATCGACGGACTTGTACTGACGCAGGCCTGGACGGCTAACGCGCTTCACTTCCTCGATGACCGGACGGCCTTCGAAGTACTTCAGCTCGATGGACAGCAGTGGCTTGATTTCGCTGCTGATCTGATAACCCGCAATGTAACCTTCGTCCTTCAGGACTTTGGCAACAGCAACCTTCAAAGTAGAAGATGGCATGCTTACGACGGACTTTTCAGCCATCTGGGCATTACGGATTCGAGTTAGCATGTCCGCTAACGGGTCCTGCATACTCATGGGCTAGACGCTCCTAATACACAAAAAATTAGCCTTGCGGCTACTACGTGTCGCCGAGTACATCCGCGCAAAAAAACACGGGCTCAGGCGAGCCGGGTATTCTAGACACACCCCACAAATGAATCAAGCCCCAATAGGGGCTTGATTCAAGTTCAAGGTCACCGATGGTCAGGATCTTTCGACCCCGAACACCGAGACTTCGACAGTGCTTACCAGCTGGCTTTAACCAGACCAGGTACGTCACCACGCATTGCAGCTTCACGCAGTTTGTTACGGCCGAGGCCGAACTTGCGGTAAACGCCGTGTGGACGACCGGTCAGGCGGCAGCGGTTACGCATGCGCGAAGCGCTTGCGTCACGTGGCTGCTTCTGCAGAGCTACTGTAGCTTCCCAACGCGCTTCTGGACTTGCGTTCAGATCAACGATGATAGCTTTCAGTGCTGCACGCTTTTTGGCGTACTTGGCAACCGTGAGCTGACGCTTCAGCTCGCGGTTTTTCATGCTCATCTTGGCCATTTTCCTACTCCAATCAGTTGCGGAACGGGAATTTGAAAGCACGCAACAGGGCGCGACCTTCATCATCGTTCTTGGCAGTGGTGGTCAGGGTAATGTCCAGACCGCGGAGAGCATCGATCTTGTCGTAGTCGATTTCCGGGAAGATGATCTGCTCTTTAACGCCCATGCTGTAGTTACCACGACCATCGAAGGACTTGGCATTCAGGCCGCGGAAGTCGCGAACCCGAGGCAGGGAGATCGACAGCAGACGATCCAGGAACTCGTACATACGCTCACGGCGCAGGGTCACTTTGACGCCGATCGGCCAACCTTCACGGACTTTAAAGCCAGCGATGGATTTCCGAGCGTAGGTCACAACGACTTTCTGGCCGGTGATCTTTTCCAGGTCAGCAACAGCGTGCTCGATGACTTTCTTGTCGCCGATCGCTTCGCCCAGACCCATGTTCAGGGTGATTTTGGTAACGCGCGGAACTTCCATCACGTTCGAAAGCTTAAGTTCTTCCTTAAGTTTCGGTGCGATTTCCTTCCGGTAAATCTCTTTTAGTCGTGCCATGGTCTTCTACCTAGCAGTGTTCAAGCATCAACCGCTTTTTGGGTCGACTTGAAGACACGAATTTTCTTACCGTCTTCTACTTTGAAACCAACGCGGTCAGCCTTGTTGGTTTCGCCGTTGAAGATGGCGACGTTGGAAGCGTGCAGTGGCGCTTCTTTCTCGACGATACCGCCCTGTACGCCCGACATCGGGTTAGGCTTGGTATGACGCTTGACCAGGTTCAGACCACCAACGACCAGACGGTCATCAGCAAGAACCTTCAGCACCTTACCGCGCTTACCTTTGTCTTTGCCGGCGATCACGATGATCTCGTCGTCACGACGAATCTTTTGCATGTCGGATCTCCTTACAGCACTTCTGGGGCGAGCGAGACGATCTTCATGAACTTCTCAGTACGAAGTTCACGGGTCACTGGCCCAAAGATACGGGTGCCGATCGGCTCTTGCTTGTTGTTCAGAAGAACAGCAGCGTTGCCATCAAAGCGGATAATGGAGCCATCTGCACGGCGAACGCCGTGACGAGTGCGGACTACAACAGCAGTCATCACTTGGCCTTTTTTCACCTTACCGCGAGGAATTGCTTCCTTCACGGTAACTTTGATGATGTCACCGATACCAGCGTAACGACGATGGGAGCCACCCAGCACCTTGATGCACATAACGCGGCGAGCGCCGCTGTTATCGGCCACATCGAGCATGGATTGAGTCTGAATCATATAATTTCTCCGACCCCTAGTCCTTAGACTTCCACAGCGCGTTCGAGAACATCAACCAGCGCCCAAGACTTGGTCTTGGCCAAAGGACGAGTTTCACGAATAGTGACTTTGTCGCCGATGTGGCACTGATTGGTTTCGTCGTGCGCGTGCAGCTTAGTCGAACGCTTAACGTATTTACCGTAGATCGGGTGCTTAACGCGACGCTCGATCAGAACGGTGATGGTTTTGTCCATCTTGTCGCTGACAACACGGCCAGTCAGCGTACGGACAGTTTTTTCGGCTTCAGCCATGATTACTTACCTGCCTGCTGGTTGAGCACAGTCTTCACGCGAGCGATGTCACGCTTAACTTGCGAGAGCAGATGAGACTGCCCCAACTGGCCAGTTGCTTTCTGCATACGCAGATTGAACTGGTCGCGCAGCAGGCCGAGCAGTTGCTCGTTCAGCTGCTGTGCGGATTTTTCACGAAGTTCATTCGCTTTCATCACATCACCGTCCGTTTAACAAAGGAGGTGGCGAGCGGCAGCTTTGCAGCAGCCAGGGCGAAAGCCTCACGCGCCAGCTCTTCAGAAACACCCTCGATTTCATACAGGACTTTGCCTGGCTGAATCTGGGCAACCCAGTACTCCACGTTACCCTTACCTTTACCCATCCGAACTTCGAGTGGCTTTTTGGAAATAGGCTTGTCCGGGAATACACGGATCCAGATCTTGCCGCCACGTTTAACGTGACGGGTCAGTGCACGACGCGCTGACTCGATCTGACGAGCGGTGAGACGACCACGAGCAACAGACTTCAGCGCGAACTCGCCGAAGCTGACTTTGCTACCGCGCAATGCCAGGCCACGGTTGTGACCAGTCATTTGCTTGCGGAACTTCGTACGCTTTGGTTGCAACATTTGGCGTACCCCTTACTTAGCAGCTTTTTTACGAGGCGCTGGTGCTTGTGGTTTCAGTTCTTCTTGGCGACCACCAATTACTTCGCCTTTGAAGATCCAAACCTTTACACCGATCACACCATAAGTGGTGTGAGCTTCGTAGTTGGCATAGTCGATGTCGGCACGCAGGGTGTGCAGAGGCACACGACCTTCGCGATACCATTCAGTACGTGCGATTTCAGCACCGCCGAGACGACCGCTCACTTGGATTTTGATGCCTTTGGCACCAATGCGCATGGCGTTCTGAACAGCGCGCTTCATAGCGCGACGGAACATTACGCGACGCTCCAGCTGCTGAGCTACGCTCTGCGCAACCAGCATACCGTCGAGCTCCGGCTTGCGGATCTCTTCGATATTGATGTGCACAGGCACACCCATTTGCTTGGTCAGGTCCTGACGCAGTTTCTCAACATCTTCACCTTTCTTCCCGATAACGATACCTGGACGAGCGGTGTGAATGGTGATACGTGCAGTTTGGGCCGGACGATGGATATCGATACGGCTTACGGACGCGCTTTTTAGTTTGTCTTGGAGATACTCACGCACCTTCAGATCAGCGAACAAATAGTCCGCATAAGTCCGACCGTCTGCGTACCAGACGGAGGTGTGCTCCTTGACGATTCCCAGGCGAATGCCAATGGGATGTACTTTCTGACCCATCTCTTCGACTCCGTTACTTGTCAGCAACCTTGACAGTGATATGGCAAGACCGCTTGACGATGCGATCAGCACGGCCTTTGGCACGTGGCATGATGCGCTTCAGCGAACGCCCTTCGTTGACGAAAACGGTGCTGACCTTAAGGTCATCAACGTCTGCGCCTTCGTTATGCTCGGCGTTGGCTACGGCCGACTCCAGCACTTTCTTCATGATCTCGGCGGCTTTCTTACTGCTGAAAGCCAACAGGTTGAGCGCTTCGCCCACCTTCTTCCCGCGGATCTGGTCGGCGACCAAGCGGGCTTTCTGGGCGGAGATTCGAGCGCCCGACAACTTAGCGGCTACTTCCATTTCCTAACCCCTTAACGCTTGGCTTTCTTGTCTGCCACGTGCCCACGATATGTGCGGGTACCGGCGAACTCGCCCAGTTTGTGGCCGACCATGTCTTCGTTAACGAGAACTGGGACGTGTTGACGACCGTTGTGTACTGCGATGGTCAGACCGACCATTTGTGGCAGGATCATCGAGCGACGCGACCAGGTTTTAACTGGTTTGCGATCGTTCTTTTCCGCCGCCACTTCGATCTTCTTCAGTAGGTGAAGATCGATAAAAGGACCTTTTTTCAGAGAACGTGGCACTGTCGTATCCCTCTATTTACTTGCGACGACGGACGATCATTTTGTCGGTACGCTTATTACCACGAGTCTTCGCGCCCTTAGTCGGGAAGCCCCATGGCGATACCGGATGACGACCACCAGAGGTACGACCTTCACCACCACCATGTGGGTGGTCAACCGGGTTCATGGCAACACCACGAACGGTTGGGCGAACGCCACGCCAGCGTTTGGCACCAGCTTTACCCAGCGAACGCAGGCTGTGCTCGGAGTTCGAGACTTCGCCCAGGGTCGCGCGGCACTCAGCCAGCACTTTACGCATCTCACCAGAACGCAGACGCAGGGTCACGTAGACACCTTCACGAGCGATCAGCTGAGCCGAAGCACCAGCGGAACGAGCGATTTGCGCGCCTTTACCTGGCTTCAATTCGATGCCGTGTACGGTGCTACCAACTGGAATGTTACGCAGCTGCAGAGCGTTGCCCGGCTTGATCGGTGCCAGAGCACCTGCGATCAGCTGGTCGCCAGCACTCACGCCTTTAGGCGCGATGATGTAGCGACGCTCGCCATCTGCGTACAGCAGCAGAGCGATGTGAGCAGTACGGTTTGGATCGTATTCGATACGCTCGACAGTGGCAGCGATGCCATCTTTGTCGTTGCGACGGAAGTCGACCAGACGATAATGCTGCTTATGGCCACCACCGATGTGACGAGTGGTAATACGACCATTGTTGTTACGACCACCAGACTTCGATTTTTTCTCGAGCAGCGGTGCGTGAGGAGCGCCTTTATGCAGCTCCTGGTTGACCACCTTGACCACAAAACGGCGGCCAGGGGAAGTCGGTTTGCATTTAACGATTGCCATGATGCACCCCTTCCTTACTCAGCACTGCTGCTGAAATCGAGATCTTGGCCTGGCTGAAGGGAGATAACTGCCTTCTTCCAGTCATTACGCTTGCCCAGACCGCGAGCAGTGCGCTTGCTCTTACCCAGAACATTCAGGGTAGTAACACGCTCTACTTTCACGCTGAACAGGCTTTCGACGGCCTTCTTGATTTCCAGCTTGGTTGCGTCAGTGGCAACCTTGAAAACGAACTGGCCTTTCTTGTCTGCCAGAACCGTAGCCTTCTCGGAAACGTGCGGGCCAAGCAGAACTTTAAATACGCGTTCCTGGTTCATCCCAGCAGCTCCTCGAATTTCTTCACGGCCGACACGGTGATCAACACCTTGTCGTATGCGATCAGACTAACTGGATCGGAACCTTGCACATCACGTACATCAACGTGCGGCAGGTTACGAGCAGCCAGGTACAGGTTCTGATCAACAGCGTCCGACACGATCAGAACGTCGGTCAGGCTCATGTTGTTCAGCTTGCCCAGCAGGTCTTTGGTTTTCGGCGTTTCAACAGCGAAATCCTGAACCACGACCAGACGATCAGTACGCACCAGCTCAGCAAGGATGGAACGCATTGCTGCGCGATACATCTTCTTGTTCAGCTTCTGGGAGTGATCCTGAGGACGAGCTGCGAAAGTGGTACCGCCGCCACGCCAGATTGGGCTACGGATAGTACCGGCACGAGCACGGCCAGTACCTTTCTGACGCCATGGGCGCTTGCCGCCACCACGAACGTCGGAACGGGTCTTTTGCTGCTTGCTACCTTGACGGCCGCCGGCCATGTAGGCCACGACTGCTTGGTGAACCAGCGTCTCGTTGAATTCGCCGCCAAATGTCAGTTCGGAAACTTCGATCGCTTGAGCGTCATTTACATTTAATTGCATGTCAGCTTCCCCTTAACCGCGAGCCTTGGCTGCTGGACGTACAACCAAGTTGCCGCCAGTAGCGCCAGGAACAGCGCCCTTGACCAACAACAGATTGCGTTCAGCGTCCACGCGCACTACTTCGAGGGACTGCACGGTCACGCGCTCAGCGCCCATATGACCGGACATTTTTTTGCCCTTGAATACACGACCAGGAGTCTGGCACTGGCCGATAGAGCCTGGAACGCGGTGGGATACGGAGTTACCGTGGGTGTTATCTTGCCCGCGGAAATTCCAACGCTTGATCGTACCCTGGAAGCCTTTACCCTTGGACTGACCGGTTACATCAACCAGTTGGCCAGCGGCGAAGATTTCAGCGTTGATCAGATCGCCGGCCTGGTACTCGCCTTCTTCAAGGCGGAATTCCATTACGGTACGACCAGCGGCAACGTTCGCCTTAGCGAAGTGGCCAGCTTGCGCAGCTGTAACACGCGAAGCACGACGCTCGCCTACAGTGACTTGCACTGCACGATAGCCATCGGTCTCTTCAGTTTTGAACTGGGTGACGCGATTCGGCTCGATCTCAATGACCGTGACCGGAATGGAGACACCTTCTTCGGTGAAAATACGGGTCATACCGCATTTACGACCGACTACACCAATAGTCATGTTGTAAACCTCATGAGTGTACGGGGCTTTCACCCGCTATGGCCGCCCATTTCAGAGCGTTACACGACTAAGACCGAGTCTTAGCCGAGGCTGATCTGCACTTCCACACCGGCCGCAAGATCAAGCTTCATAAGAGCATCAACGGTTTTATCCGTTGGCTGGACGATGTCCAGAACGCGCTTATGAGTACGGATCTCGTACTGGTCACGCGCGTCTTTGTTGACGTGCGGGGAGACCAGAACGGTGAACCGCTCTTTACGGGTAGGCAGTGGAATTGGACCACGCACTTGAGCACCAGTACGCTTCGCGGTTTCCACGATTTCCTGGGTGGATTGGTCGATCAGGCGATGGTCAAAAGCCTTCAACCTGATACGGATTTGCTGATTTTGCATTGGATTTCAGACTCCGGCTGCTATTCCCACCGGGCGCAATACGCCCGTTAAAAGGAGGCGCAATTCTATAGACGCCCCTGATAGGTGTCAACCCAATAAAAAAGCCCCCGCTGAGCGGGGGCTTTTTCAAAGCATCGAAGCTATCTCAGAAGAGAAGCTTACTCGATGATTTTAGCTACAACGCCAGCACCAACGGTACGGCCGCCTTCGCGAATAGCGAAACGCAGACCGTCTTCCATTGCGATGGTTTTGATCAGGGTAACAGTCATTTGAATGTTATCGCCTGGCATTACCATTTCAACGCCTTCTGGCAGCTCGCAGTTACCAGTCACGTCAGTAGTACGGAAGTAGAACTGTGGACGGTAGCCTTTGAAGAACGGAGTGTGACGACCGCCTTCTTCTTTGCTCAGAACGTAAACTTCTGCGGTGAACTTGGTGTGCGGCTTAACGGTACCTGGCTTAACCAGAACCTGACCACGCTCCACGTCATCACGCTTGGTGCCGCGCAGCAGCACGCCGCAGTTCTCGCCAGCACGACCTTCGTCGAGCAGCTTGCGGAACATTTCAACACCGGTGCAGGTGGTGACGGTAGTGTCACGCAGACCAACGATTTCCAGTGGATCCTGAACGCGAACGATACCGCGCTCGATACGACCAGTCACAACAGTACCGCGACCCGAAATCGAGAATACGTCTTCGATTGGCATCAGGAACGGCTTGTCGGTCAGACGAACTGGTTCTGGGATGTAGCTGTCCAGAGTTTCAACCAGTTTCTTGACGGCAGTGGTGCCCATCTCGTTATCGTCCAGACCATCCAGCGCCATACGAGCGGAACCGATGATGATTGGAGTGTCGTCGCCTGGGAAGTCGTAAGTGCTCAGCAGATCGCGCACTTCCATCTCAACCAGTTCCAGCAGCTCAGCGTCGTCTACCAGGTCAGCCTTGTTCAGGAAAACCACGATGTACGGAACGCCTACCTGACGGGACAGCAGGATGTGCTCACGGGTTTGTGGCATCGGACCATCAGCGGCCGAGCAAACCAGGATAGCGCCGTCCATTTGAGCAGCACCGGTGATCATGTTCTTCACATAGTCAGCGTGACCTGGGCAGTCAACGTGAGCGTAGTGACGGATCTTCGAGTTGTACTCAACGTGAGCGGTGTTGATGGTGATACCGCGAGCTTTCTCTTCTGGTGCGCTGTCGATCTTGTCGAAGTCAACACGAGCCGAACCGAAAACTTCGGAGCAGACGCGAGTCAGAGCAGCGGTCAGAGTGGTTTTACCGTGGTCAACGTGACCGATAGTGCCAACGTTGACGTGCGGTAGGGAACGATCAAATTTTTCTTTAGCCACGACAATTAACTCCTTGCCTAAAGGACTGAATCAGCCTTGTTTTTTGGTAACGGTTTCGACGATGTGCGACGGAGCCGTATTGTATTTTTTGAATTCCATAGAGTAGCTTGCGCGACCCTGAGACATGGAACGAACGTCGGTCGCATAACCGAACATCTCGCCCAACGGAACCTCGGCACGAATTACTTTACCGGAAACCGTATCTTCCATACCCAGAATCATGCCGCGACGACGGTTAAGGTCGCCCATCACGTCACCCATATAGTCTTCAGGCGTAACAACCTCTACCGCCATGATCGGCTCGAGCAACTCACCACCACCCTTCTGGGCCAGTTGCTTGGTCGCCATGGAAGCAGCCACCTTAAACGCCATCTCGTTCGAGTCGACGTCGTGGTAAGAACCATCAAACACGGTAGCCTTCAGGCCGATCAGCGGATAGCCGGCAACAACACCGTTCTTCATCTGCTCTTCGATACCCTTCTGGATAGCCGGGATGTATTCCTTAGGAACCACACCACCCACTACTTCGTTCAGGAATTGCAGACCTTCCTGACCTTCGTCAGCAGGTGCAAAACGGATCCAGCAATGACCAAACTGGCCACGACCGCCGGACTGACGAACGAACTTGCCTTCGATTTCGCAGCTCTTCGTGATGCGCTCACGGTACGAAACTTGAGGCTTACCGATGTTGGCTTCGACGTTGAACTCACGGCGCATCCGGTCAACCAGGATGTCCAGGTGCAGCTCGCCCATGCCGGAGATGATCGTTTGACCAGTCTCTTCATCAGTTTTGACGCGGAAAGACGGGTCTTCCTGAGCAAGTTTGCCCAGAGCGATACCCATTTTTTCCTGGTCATCCTTGGTCTTAGGCTCTACGGCAACCGAAATAACCGGCTCCGGGAAGTCCATGYGAACCAGGATGATTGGCTTGTCAGCGTTGCACAAAGTTTCACCAGTGGTGACGTCCTTCATGCCAATCAAGGCCGCGATGTCACCAGCGCGTACTTCCTTGATTTCTTCACGGGCGTTTGCGTGCATTTGCACCATACGACCCACGCGCTCTTTCTTGCCTTTTACCGAGTTGATCACACCGTCGCCGGAGGCCAACACGCCCGAGTAAACCCGAACAAAGGTCAAGGTACCCACGAATGGGTCGGTAGCGATCTTGAACGCCAGAGCCGCGAAAGGCTCGTCGTCGCTTGCATGACGCTCCATTTCCTCTTCCTCGTTATCCGGGTTGGAACCCTTGATAGCAGGAATGTCGGTTGGAGCAGGCAGGAAGTCGATAACGGCGTCGAGAACCAGGGGAACACCCTTGTTCTTGAAGGAAGAACCGCAAACAGCCAGAACGATCTCACCAGCGATAGTACGCTGACGCAGAGCGGCCTTGATTTCCGCGATGGAGAGCTCTTCCCCTTCGAGATACTTGTTCATCAGCTCTTCGTTGGCTTCGGCCGCAGCCTCGACCATGTTGCTGCGCCACTCTTCAGCCAGCTCTTGCAGCTCGGCAGGAATGTCCTTACGAACAGGGACCATACCCTTGTCAGAGTCATTCCAGTAGACAGCTTGCATGTTGATCAGATCGATCTGACCCTGGAAGTTGTCTTCGGAACCGATAGCCAACTGGATTGGCACCGGAGTGTGACCCAGACGCTGCTTGATCTGACCGATCACGCGCAGGAAGTTAGCGCCAGCACGGTCCATCTTGTTTACGTAAACAAGACGTGGAACGCCGTACTTGTTGGCCTGACGCCATACGGTTTCCGACTGAGGCTCAACACCCGAAGTACCGCAGAACACAACGACAGCGCCGTCGAGTACGCGCAGGGAGCGCTCAACTTCAATAGTGAAGTCTACGTGGCCCGGGGTATCGATAACGTTGAAACGGTGTTCGTGCGAGTACTGCTTCTCAGAACCTTTCCAGAAGGCGGTGATAGCAGCAGAAGTAATGGTAATACCACGCTCCTGCTCCTGCACCATCCAGTCTGTGGTCGCGGCGCCATCATGCACCTCGCCCATTTTGTGACTTTTGCCAGTGTAAAAAAGGACGCGCTCGGTGGTGGTGGTTTTACCAGCATCCACGTGAGCAACGATACCGATGTTACGGTAGCGGCTAATCGGAGTAGTACGAGCCATAAAGCCCTCGCAAAATTAGTGAAGCTAAAATTAGAAGCGGTAGTGCGAGAAAGCCTTGTTGGCTTCAGCCATACGGTGCACGTCTTCACGCTTCTTAACAGCAGCACCTTTACCTTCAGCAGCGTCCAACAGTTCGCCAGCCAAACGCAGAGCCATAGACTTCTCGCCGCGCTTACGGGCGAAGTCTACCAACCAGCGCATTGCCAGCGCGTTACGACGGGACGGACGAACTTCGACCGGAACCTGGTAAGTAGCACCGCCTACACGGCGCGACTTTACTTCGACCAGCGGAGCGATGGCGTCGAGAGCTTTCTCGAAGATTTCCAGGGGGTCGCTGTTCTTGCGTTCTTTAACCTTTTCCAGCGCGCCATAAACGATACGCTCGGCAACGGCTTTTTTGCCGCTTTCCATCACGTGGTTCATGAACTTGGCCAGGATTTGGCTTCCGTATTTTGGATCGTCAAGCACTTCGCGCTTGGCTGCTACGCGTCTTCTTGGCATGGATAAGCCCTCAAACGGTCTTCAGGTTCGCTCGGAATCGGTGCCCTTTCGGGACGCCTCCGACCTTACTCTTATCGACTCAGAAAAATAGAAATCGGTTTTTTGCTGCAAGCGACTATTACTTCGGACGCTTGGTACCGTACTTCGAACGACCTTGGTTACGACCTTTAACGCCGGAAGTATCCAAAGAGCCGCGAACGGTGTGGTAACGAACACCTGGCAAGTCTTTTACACGACCGCCGCGGATCAGTACCACGCTGTGCTCTTGCAGGTTGTGGCCTTCACCGCCGATGTACGAGGAAACCTCGAAACCGTTGGTCAGACGCACACGGCATACTTTACGCAGTGCCGAGTTAGGTTTTTTCGGCGTAGTGGTATACACACGGGTGCATACGCCACGACGTTGCGGGCAGTTCTGCAGCGCAGGCACGTCGGATTTCTCGACGATACGCTTACGCGGCTGACGTACCAGCTGGTTGATAGTTGCCATCTACTAGCTCCACTGTTGTCTTGCGACGCTATTGTCTTGCAAGAAAAGCAAAATGGCAGGAACGAATCCCCGCCAAATTTAGGGGTACAAGAGTCTAAAGAGGATCTTGTCCCCAGTCAAGGCAAGGCCCCGACCTCTCCCCCCATCCAACCTCGACAAATTGTCTCGACTGGATGAACGGAGCGATCAGGGCCTGCACTCATTTACTACCGCAGAACTCAGTTACCGCTCGAGTTCAGCGCTTCGGTCAGTGCAGCTTCCACTTCACTGGCGCTCACGCGCAACGGTTTGTCAGCATCACGGCGGCGCTTGCGCTCGCTGTGATAAGCCAGACCGGTACCGGCCGGGATCAGACGACCCACGACCACGTTTTCTTTCAGGCCGCGCAGGTAATCGCGCTTGCCGGTTACCGCCGCTTCGGTCAGTACGCGAGTGGTTTCCTGGAAGGAAGCCGCCGAGATGAACGATTCGGTGGACAACGACGCCTTGGTGATACCCAGCAGAACGCGAGTGAACTTGGAGACAAATTTGTCTTCATTGCTCAGACGCTCGTTCTCTACCAACACGTGAGTCAATTCCATCTGGTCGCCCTTGATGAAACTGGAATCGCCGGATTCAGCGATCTCAACTTTACGCAGCATCTGACGCAGGATGGTCTCGATGTGCTTGTCGTTGATCTTCACGCCTTGCAGACGGTAAACGTCCTGGATCTCGTTCACGATGTACTTGGCCAGCGCACTCACACCCAGCAGACGCAGGATGTCGTGTGGATCGCTCGGACCGTCGGAGATAACTTCGCCGCGGTTTACCTGTTCGCCTTCGAAGACGTTCAGGTGACGCCACTTCGGAATCAGCTCTTCGTACGGATCGCTACCGTCGTTCGGGGTGATAACCAGACGGCGCTTGCCTTTGGTCTCTTTACCGAACGCGATGGTGCCGCTGACTTCAGCCAGAATCGAGGCTTCTTTCGGACGACGGGCTTCGAACAAGTCGGCAACACGCGGCAGACCACCGGTGATGTCACGGGTCTTCGAAGTCTCTTGCGGAATACGAGCGATAACATCACCGATCGCGATTTTCGCACCGTCCGCTACACCGACCAGGGCGTTAGCAGGCAGGAAGTACTGAGCAATTACGTCGGTACCCGGCAGCAAGAGATCCTTGCCGTTGTCATCAACCATCTTCACAGCAGGACGGATATCTTTACCGGCAGCTGGACGGTCTTTGGCGTCAAGTACTTCAATGTTGGTCATACCGGTCAATTCGTCAGTCTGACGCTTGATCGTGATGCCTTCTTCCATGCCCACGTAGGTCACGGTACCTTTCATTTCGGTAACGATTGGGTGAGTGTGCGGATCCCACTTGGCCACGATTGCGCCAGCGTCGACCTTGTCACCTTCTTTAACCGAAATCACAGCACCGTACGGCAGCTTGTAGCGCTCACGCTCACGACCGAAGTCATCAGCGATTGCCAGCTCACCGGAACGGGACACAGCAACCAAGCAACCGTCCACTCGCTCAACGTGCTTCAGGTTATGCAGACGGACGGTACCGCCATTCTTCACCTGAACGCTGTCGGCTGCGGAGGTCCGGCTTGCCGCACCACCGATGTGGAACGTACGCATGGTCAGCTGGGTACCCGGCTCACCGATGGACTGGGCAGCGATAACGCCGACCGCTTCACCGATGTTCACCTGGTGACCACGAGCCAAGTCACGGCCGTAGCACTTGGCGCAAATGCCGTAGCGGGTTTCGCAGCTGATCGGCGAGCGCACGATCACTTCGTCGATGCTGTTCAGCTCGATGAACTCGACCCACTTCTCGTCTACCAGAGTGCCGGCAGGAACGATAACTTCCTCAGTACCTGGCTTGAATACGTCACGGGCAATGACACGACCCAATACGCGCTCACCCAACGGCTCAACAACGTCACCGCCTTCAATGTGCGGAGTCATTACCAGGCCATGTTCGGTGCCGCAATCGATCTCGGTCACAACCAGATCCTGCGCCACGTCTACCAGACGACGAGTCAGGTAACCGGAGTTCGCAGTTTTCAACGCGGTATCCGCCAGACCTTTACGAGCACCGTGAGTAGAGATGAAGTACTGAAGTACGCTCAAACCTTCACGGAAGTTCGCAGTAATTGGCGTTTCGATGATGGAACCGTCCGGCTTGGCCATCAGGCCACGCATACCGGCGAGCTGACGGATCTGCGCAGCAGAACCCCGTGCGCCCGAGTCAGCCATCATGTACATCGAGTTGAAGGATTCCTGGTCGACTTCGACGCCATGACGGTCGATGACTTTCTCTTTCGAGAGGTTGGCCATCATCGCCTTGGAAACTTCGTCGTTCGCCTTGGACCAAAGGTCGATCACTTTGTTGTACTTCTCGCCCTGGGTTACCAGGCCGGAGGCGTACTGACTTTCGATCTCTTTCACTTCGTCGGTGGCGGCACCGATGATGCGGGCTTTTTCATCCGGGATAACGAAGTCGTTAACACCGATGGAAACGCCGGAGATGGTCGAATAGGCAAAACCGGTGTACATCAACTGGTCAGCGAAGATCACGGTCTCTTTCAAACCAACCACGCGGTAGCACTGGTTGATCAGTTTGGAGATCGCTTTCTTCTTCATCGGCAGGTTGACGACGTCGAAGGACAGACCTTTTGGCACAACCTGGAACAACAGCGCACGACCGACGGTAGTGTCGACGATACGAGTGTTGGTCACGCTGCCGCCATCACGATCGTTCACGGTTTCGTTGATCCGCACCTTGACCTTGGCGTGCAGTGCGGCTTCGCCGGCACGGAACACACGGTCAACTTCCTGCAGATCCGCGAACACACGACCTTCGCCTTTGGCGTTGATCGCTTCACGAGTCATGTAGTACAGACCCAATACAACGTCCTGCGAAGGAACGATGATTGGCTCACCGTTGGCTGGCGACAGAATGTTGTTGGTCGACATCATCAACGCACGCGCTTCCAGCTGGGCTTCCAGCGTCAGCGGTACGTGCACGGCCATTTGGTCGCCGTCGAAGTCGGCGTTGTACGCAGCACAGACCAGAGGGTGCAGCTGGATAGCCTTACCTTCGATCAGTACCGGTTCAAACGCCTGGATACCCAGACGGTGAAGGGTCGGTGCACGGTTGAGGAGAACCGGGTGTTCGCGAATCACTTCAGCGAGAACGTCCCAAACCTCTGGCAGCTCGCGCTCGACCATCTTCTTGGCCGCTTTGATGGTGGTAGCAAGACCACGCATTTCCAGCTTGCCGAAAATGAACGGTTTGAACAGCTCGAGAGCCATCTTCTTCGGCAGGCCGCACTGGTGCAGACGCAGGGTCGGACCTACGGTAATTACCGAACGACCGGAGTAGTCAACACGCTTACCGAGCAAGTTCTGACGGAAACGACCTTGCTTACCCTTGATCATGTCAGCCAGGGATTTCAGAGGACGCTTGTTGGAACCAGTGATAGCGCGGCCACGACGACCGTTGTCGAGCAGTGCGTCGACGGCTTCCTGCAACATACGCTTTTCGTTGCGCACGATGATGTCCGGAGCGGACAGATCAAGCAGGCGCTTCAAACGGTTGTTACGGTTGATCACTCGACGATACAGATCGTTGAGGTCGGAAGTCGCGAAACGACCGCCATCCAATGGGACCAGTGGACGCAGATCTGGCGGCAGAACCGGCAGAACGGTCAGCACCATCCACTCTGGCAGGTTGCCGGAACCCTGGAAGGCTTCCATCAACTTCAGACGCTTGGACAGCTTCTTGATTTTGGTTTCGGAGTTGGTTTGCGGAATTTCTTCACGCAGGCGGCCAATCTCGTGTTCCAGGTCGATAGCGTGCAGCAGTTCACGGACAGCTTCGGCACCCATGCGGGCATCGAAATCGTCGCCGAACTCTTCCAGCGCTTCGAAGTACTGCTCGTCGTTGAGCAGCTGACCCTTTTCAAGGGTGGTCATGCCTGGATCGATAACGACATAGCTCTCGAAGTAGAGAACGCGCTCGATATCACGCAGGGTCATGTCCATCAGCAAGCCGATACGGGACGGCAGCGATTTCAGGAACCAGATGTGGGCAACCGGCGAAGCCAGTTCGATGTGCGCCATGCGCTCACGACGAACTTTTGCCAGCGCGACTTCAACGCCGCACTTCTCGCAGATCACACCACGGTGCTTCAAGCGCTTGTACTTACCGCACAGGCACTCGTAATCCTTTACCGGGCCAAAGATCTTGGCGCAGAACAGACCGTCACGCTCAGGTTTGAACGTACGGTAGTTGATGGTTTCCGGCTTTTTAACTTCACCGAACGACCACGAACGGATCATCTCAGGCGATGCCAATCCAATACGGATGGCGTCGAACTCTTCGACTTGACCCTGGTTTTTCAGCAAATTCAGTAGGTCTTTCAAGGCCTTTCCTCCTGGCGGAGCAGAGAGCGGGCAATCCTGCCCCGCTCTCGATTCGCGTCACGTGTTATTCGGTTTCCAGATCGATATCGATGCCGAGGGAACGAATTTCCTTGATCAACACGTTGAAGGACTCGGGCATGCCCGGCTCCATACGGTGATCGCCGTCCACGATGTTTTTGTACATCTTGGTCCGGCCGTTCACATCGTCCGACTTCACTGTGAGCATTTCTTGCAGAGTGTAAGCAGCACCGTATGCTTCCAGTGCCCAGACCTCCATCTCCCCGAAACGCTGACCACCGAACTGCGCCTTACCACCCAGCGGCTGCTGGGTAACCAGGCTGTACGAACCGGTAGAACGAGCGTGCATCTTGTCGTCTACCAAGTGGTTCAGCTTCAGCATGTACATGTAGCCAACAGTAACCGGGCGCTCGAACTTGTTGCCGGTACGGCCGTCGGTCAGCTGCATCTGGCCGCTTTCTGGCAGGTCTGCCAGTTTCAGCATGGCCTTGATTTCGCTTTCCTTGGCGCCGTCGAACACTGGAGTGGCCATTGGAACGCCGCCACGCAGGTTCTTCGCCAGATCCAGGATTTCCTGGTCGGAGAAGCTATCCAGATCTTCGTTACGACCGCCGATCTGGTTGTAGATCTCGTCCAGGAAGGTGCGAAGTTCAGCAACCTTACGCTGCTCTTCGACCATCCGGTTGATCTTCTCGCCCAGACCTTTGGCCGCGAGGCCCAGGTGGGTTTCAAGGATCTGACCAACGTTCATACGCGAAGGTACGCCCAACGGGTTGAGGACGACGTCGACCGGGGTGCCATTGGCATCGTGCGGCATGTCTTCAACCGGCATGATCACGGAGACCACACCCTTGTTACCGTGACGACCGGCCATCTTGTCGCCCGGCTGGATGCGGCGACGGATTGCCAGGTAAACCTTGACGATTTTCAGCACGCCTGGAGCCAGGTCATCGCCCTGCTGCAGCTTGCGCTTCTTGTCTTCGAACTTGTCGTCCAGCAGACGGCGGCGATCAACGATGTAGGCCTGAGCCTTCTCGAGCTGCTCGTTCAGAGCATCTTCAGCCATGCGCAGTTTGAACCACTGGCCGTGCTCAAGACCGTCGAGAACTTCGTCGGTGATTTCCTGACCTTTCTTCAGGCCGGCGCCGCCTTCGGCTTTGTGGCCGACCAGAGCGGAACGCAGACGTTCGAAAGTGGCGCCTTCAACGATACGGAACTCTTCGTTCAGGTCCTTGCGGATCTCGTCGAGTTGAGTCTTCTCGATCGACAGTGCACGAGCATCACGCTCAACGCCGTCGCGGGTGAAGACCTGCACGTCGATGACAGTACCCTTGGTGCCGGTAGGCACACGCAGGGACGTGTCTTTAACGTCGCTGGCTTTTTCACCGAAGATCGCACGCAGCAGTTTTTCTTCCGGAGTCAGTTGGGTCTCGCCTTTCGGAGTGACCTTACCTACCAGGATGTCGCCTGCGCCTACTTCAGCACCTACGTAAACGATACCGGCTTCGTCCAGCTTGTTCAGTGCAGCTTCACCCACGTTCGGGATGTCTGCAGTGATTTCCTCTGGCCCAAGCTTGGTGTCACGCGCCACACAGGTCAGTTCCTGGATGTGGATCGTGGTGAAACGGTCTTCCTGAACAACACGCTCGGACAGGCAGATGGAGTCTTCGAAGTTGAAGCCGTTCCATGCCATGAACGCGATGCGCATGTTCTGACCCAGAGCCAGTTCACCCATATCGGTGGACGGACCGTCGGCCATGATGTCGCTGCGCTGAACCCGATCACCTTTGCTCACCAGCGGACGCTGGTTGATGCAGGTGTTCTGGTTGGAGCGGGTGTACTTGGTCAGGTTGTAGATGTCGACACCAGCTTCGCCGGTTTCAACTTCATCATCAGCAACACGAACCACGATACGGCTGGCGTCGACGGAATCGATCACGCCGCCACGACGAGCCACGACGCAAACGCCGGAGTCGCGAGCCACGTTACGTTCCATGCCGGTACCTACCAGCGGCTTGTCAGCACGCAGGGTTGGTACAGCTTGACGCTGCATGTTCGAACCCATCAACGCACGGTTGGCGTCGTCGTGCTCGAGGAACGGGATCAGCGACGCAGCAACCGAAACTACCTGCTTCGGCGATACGTCCATCAAGGTGACGTCTTCCGGCGCCTTGACGGTGAACTCGTTCAAGTGACGAACAGCTACCAGCTCGTCGATCAGGACTTTCTTGTCGTTCATCGTGGCCGAAGCCTGAGCGATCACGTGATCAGCTTCTTCGATGGCGGACAGGAACACGATCTCGTCGGTGACCAGAGCGTCTTTCACCACGCGGTACGGGCTCTCGAGGAAGCCGTACTGGTTGGTGCGCGCATAGGCGGCCAGGGAGTTGATCAGACCGATGTTCGGGCCTTCCGGCGTTTCAATCGGGCATACACGACCGTAGTGAGTCGGGTGTACGTCACGGACTTCGAAGCCAGCACGCTCACGAGTCAAACCGCCAGGGCCGAGTGCAGAGACACGACGCTTGTGGGTGATCTCGGACAGCGGGTTGTTCTGGTCCATGAACTGGGACAGCTGGCTGGAACCGAAGAACTCTTTCACCGCCGCAGCCACTGGCTTGGCGTTGATCAGGTCTTGCGGCATCAGGCCTTCGCTTTCAGCCATCGACAGACGCTCTTTGACCGCACGCTCAACACGTACCAGGCCAACGCGGAACTGGTTCTCGGCCATTTCGCCTACGCAGCGAACACGACGGTTACCCAGGTGGTCGATGTCATCGACGATGCCTTTACCGTTACGGATATCGACCAGAGTCTTCAGAACCGCGACGATGTCTTCTTTGCACAACACGCCCGAACCTTCGATCTCGGTACGACCGATACGACGGTTGAACTTCATCCGGCCGACCGCAGACAGGTCATAGCGCTCAGGACTGAAGAACAGGTTGTTGAACAGTGTCTCGGCAGCGTCCTTGGTTGGCGGCTCGCCTGGACGCATCATGCGATAGATCTCGACCAGCGCTTCCAGTTGGTTGCTGGTGGAGTCGATCTTCAGGGTGTCGGAGACGAACGGACCGCAGTCGATATCGTTGGTGTACAGAGTTTCGATGCGAACAACGCCTGCCTTGGCAATTTTTGCCAGGATTTCGGTGTTCAGCTCGGTGTTGCACTCTGCCAGAATTTCGCCGGTAGCCGGATGCACGATGACCTTGGCGGTAGTGCGACCCAGGACGTAGTCCAGAGGCACTTGCAGCTCTTTGATCCCGGCTTTTTCCAGCTGGTTGATGTGGCGAGCGGTGATACGACGACCCTGCTCGACAATAACCTTGCCTTTGTCATCCTGAATATCGAGGACAGCAATTTCACCACGCAGGCGCTGAGGCACCAGTTCCAGGCTGAGGTTTTCACCCTGCACGTGGAAGACATTGGTGGTGTAGAACGCGTCCAGCACTTCTTCAGTGGTATAGCCCAGCGCGCGCAGCAGTACCGATGCAGGCAGCTTGCGACGACGGTCGATACGCACGAATACGCAGTCTTTCGGGTCGAACTCGAAGTCCAGCCACGAACCGCGGTAAGGAATGATGCGCGCGGAGTACAGCAGTTTGCCGGAGCTGTGCGTCTTGCCACGGTCGTGGTCGAAGAACACGCCCGGGGAACGGTGCAGCTGGGAAACGATTACACGCTCGGTACCGTTGATTACGAAGGTACCGTTCTCAGTCATCAGGGGGATTTCACCCATGTAGACTTCTTGCTCTTTGATGTCCTTGATCGCTTTGTTCGACGATTCTTTGTCGAAAATGATCAGGCGCACTTTTACCCGCAAAGGTACGGCGTAAGTTACACCGCGCAATACGCATTCTTTGACATCAAATGCCGGTTCGCCCAGGCGATAACCGACGTACTCCAGCGCAGCATTGCCGGAGTAGCTGATGATCGGGAAAACGGATTTGAAGGCCGCATGCAGGCCCACGTCGCGGAACTGATCTTTAGTCGCTCCCGCTTGCAAGAATTCACGATACGAATCCAGCTGGATGGCCAGGAGGTACGGCACATCCATGACGTCCGGCAACTTGCTAAAGTCCTTGCGGATACGTTTTTTCTCAGTATATGAGTAAGCCATCAGCGTTCCCCAGCTTGGTCACCTGCTTGTTTGGCCCCTCCCGACGGGAGCAGCCAGAAAATCGTGCAAACCCCATGGTTTGCGCCACCACATCGGGTGGATACAGCTCGTTACCAGCACCGACCCAGTCGGCTGCCAATAACGGAAAAAGGCCGGTGGCAAGAGCCACCAGCCATCAGCCTTTCGCTTAACGCTCGGGCTGGAGGAGCAAAGTCGATGCTTACTTCAGCTCGACTTTAGCGCCTGCTTCTTCCAGAGCTGCTTTGGCTTTGTCAGCTGCGTCTTTGGCAACAGCTTCCAGAACCATGGCAGGAGCGCCGTCAACTACAGCCTTGGCTTCTTTCAGGCCCAGACCGGTCAGTTCACGTACAGCCTTGATCACGTTAACTTTCTTCTCGCCAGCTTCGGTCAGCATGACGTTGAATTCAGTTTGCTCTTCAACAACAGCGGCAGCAGCAGCTGGACCAGCAGCAGCAACAGCAGCGGTAACGCCGAAGGTTTCTTCCATTGCTTTGATCAGCTCAACAACTTCCAGAACGGTTTTCTGGCCGATTGCTTCGATGATTTGTTCGTTAGTCAGAGACATGACTTGAATCCTGTATTGGGGTGACAGCTTACGCAGCCATCAAATTAAACATATGATTTTGAAAGGTCTCGCTGTGCCTTAGGCAGCAGCAGCTTCTTTCTGGTCGCGAACGGCTGCCAGGGTACGAGCCAGCTTGCTGGTAGCGCCTTGGATCACGCTCATCAGTTTCGCAATAGCTTCGTCGCGAGTCGGCAGGGTAGCCAACACGTCGATCTGGTTAGCGGCAAGGAACTTGCCATCAAACGCAGCTGCCTTGATCTCGAACTTGTCCTGACCCTTGGCGAACTCTTTGAAGATCCGGGCAGCAGCGCCTGGATGTTCTTTGGAGAAAGCAATCAGGGTAGGGCCGGTGAACACGTCGTTGAGGACACTGAATTCAGTGTCAGCAACAGCGCGCTTGAGCAGGGTGTTACGTACGACACGTACGTAAACGCCAGCTTCACGAGCCTCTTTACGGAGTCCGGTCATCGCGCCTACTGTTACGCCACGGGCATCAGCCACGACAGCGGACAGAGCGACTTTGGCAGCCTCGTTGACTTCAGCGACGATGGCCTTCTTGTCTTCGAGTTTAATTGCCACGGGTTTAACTCCTGCTTGTTACCGTTTCATCCAGTCGAAACCGGATGTCGTTTTGGTGTCTGATTCGGTAAGGAACCGGGAGCACCATCTGCGTAGGCTTGAGGTTTAAGACTTGCGTCGCCTACGGTCTTGGATAGCCCCCGCCAGGCAGGGACCCCAATCTTTCAATTGGCGCAATTACTTGCGCCAACCTGCGTCTTACGCGTCGAGCGAACCCTGGTCGATGACCAGACCTGGGCCCATAGTAGTGCTCAGGGTAACGCGCTTGACGTAAATACCTTTCGAGGAAGCTGGCTTGATACGCTTCAGATCAGCGATCAGGGCTTCAACGTTTTCCTTCAGCTTGACGGCATCGAAGCCGACTTTGCCAACGGAAGTGTGGATGATGCCGTTTTTGTCGGTGCGATAACGAACCTGACCAGCCTTGGCGTTTTTAACCGCGGTAGCTACGTCTGGAGTTACAGTGCCGACTTTAGGGTTAGGCATCAGACCACGTGGACCGAGGATCTGACCCAACTGACCTACAACGCGCATTGCATCCGGGGATGCGATCACTACGTCATAGTTCAGGTCGCCGCCTTTCATTTCGGCAGCCAGGTCGTCCATACCTACACGGTCAGCGCCGGCAGCCAGAGCGGCCTCGGCAGCTGGACCCTGAGTGAACACAGCAACGCGAACGGTCTTGCCGGTACCGTGCGGCAGCACGGTAGCGCTACGAACGACCTGGTCGGATTTACGCGGGTCAACACCCAGGTTCACAGCTACGTCGAACGACTCGCTGAACTTGACAGTCGACAGCTCGGACAGCAGAGCAGCAGCGTCTACAAAGTTGTAGGCCTTGCCTGCTTCGATTTTGCCGGCGATAGCCTTTTGACGCTTGGTCAGCTTAGCCATTACACACCCTCCACGTTAAGGCCCATGCTACGAGCAGAACCGGCGATAGTACGCACGGCTGCTTCCATATCAGCTGCAGTCAGATCCGCGTTTTTGGTTTTCGCGATTTCTTCCAGCTGAGCACGAGTCACAGTGCCAACCTTAACGGTGTTCGGACGAGCGGAACCGCTAGTCAGACCAGCAGCCTTCTTCAGCAGAACCGAAGCAGGGGTGGATTTGGTTTCGAACGTGAAGCTACGGTCGCTGTAGACAGTGATGATCACTGGAGTCGGCAGACCTGGTTCAAGACCCTGAGTACGGGCGTTGAAAGCCTTGCAGAATTCCATGATGTTCACGCCGTGCTGACCCAGAGCAGGACCAACAGGTGGGCTTGGGTTAGCCTGAGCGGCCTTCACTTGCAGCTTGATGTAAGCGGTAATCTTCTTGGCCATGAGGCACTCCAATTACGGGTTCAAACGCCTCGAAAGGCTCCCCGGTTACTTGCGCGTTTATCCCAGTGACGACAAAACCCCACAGCCTAGGGCTGCGGGGTTGGGATGCTTGCTCAGCTAGACCTTTTCGACCTGGCTGAACTCCAACTCTACCGGAGTAGAGCGACCGAAAATGAGCACCGCCACTTGGATCCGGCTCTTTTCGTAGTTAACCTCTTCAACCGTGCCGGTAAAATCGGCAAACGGCCCGTCGTTGACACGTACCGACTCACCCGGCTCGAACAACGTCTTCGGCTTCGGCTTGTCGCTACCATCAGCAACGCGACGCAGAATCGCTTCTGCTTCTTTATCTGTGATTGGTGCAGGCTTGTCGGCAGTACCACCGATGAAGCCCATCACCCGAGGAGTATCCTTGACCAAGTGCCAAGTACCCTCGTTCATATCCATCTGAACCAGCACATAACCAGGGAAGAATTTGCGTTCGCTTTTGCGCTTCTGGCCATTACGCATTTCAACCACTTCTTCAGTGGGAACCAGAATTTCGCCGAAGCCATCTTCCATGCCAGCCAGCTTTACGCGCTCGATCAACGAACGCATGACATGCTTCTCGTAACCGGAGTAAGCATGCACAACGTACCAACGCTTAGCCACGGGACACCCTTAGCCGACGATCAAGGAAACAAGCCAACCGAGCAGGGAATCAAGCCCCCACAACAGCAACGCCATAACCAGAACAACAGCCACAACGATCAACGTGGTCTGCGTAGTTTCTTGGCGAGTTGGCCAAACGACTTTACGAATCTCGGTGCGCGCTTCCTTAACCAGTACAAAGAAAGACTTGCCCTTAACCGTCTGCAGGCCTACAAAGGCAGCTACAGCAGCAATGACCAGCAAAGCGAGCACGCGGTACAGGATCGGCGAAGCAGAGTAATACTGATTGCCAACAACGCCAACAATCACCAAAGCAACCACTACCAGCCACTTGAGCAGATCGAAGCGAGAGCCTTGAGCTTCAGCTTTAGGAGTCATCTATGAAGATCCTGTGAAAAGAAAGCCAGACACACCTGGTGAATCTGGCAGGTCAGGAGGGAATCGAACCCCCAACCTACGGTTTTGGAGACCGTCGCTCTGCCAATTGAGCTACTGACCTAAAACAAAATCAGGCCGACCATTATGCCGGCCCGAAAAAGACTTTACAACAATTTACTCATCGATCCTGGTCATGCACACCAGCACCGAAGATGCACAACACCCTCTCAGGCAACAACGCGCATCTACAAGCCATTAAAACAAAGGCAGATATTTTCATATCTGCCTTGTCATATGGAGCTCTTGAGCGGATTTGAACCGCTGACCTCACCCTTACCAAGGGTGTGCTCTACCAACTGAGCTACAAGAGCGTAACACTTTGCAGGACCTGCAAACCTGGAGCGGGTAGCGGGAATCGAACCCGCATCATCAGCTTGGAAGGCTGAGGTTCTACCACTAAACTATACCCGCGGAGCTTGCAGCTCTCGCTAAAAATGGTGGAGGGGGAAGGATTCGAACCTTCGAAGTCGTAGACGTCAGATTTACAGTCTGATCCCTTTGGCCGCTCGGGAACCCCTCCTAAGCGAGCCGGCATTCTATACTATGCCAGCCTTCTGTCAAGCATTTTCTCATTAAAAACCTGAGGTTAGCTGCGTTGACCTCGCTTCGCACCGTCAACCTTTAAAAGGTCTTCACTGCGAAGCGGGCGCCATTCTATGCAAACTATTCGACAGGTGCAACCCCCTCACACGGCATTATTTTATGTTTTAACTCATTGAATTCTTTAGAAAGGCTTTGCAACTGCAAGTCATCCAGCAAACGCCGGCTTTCCGGCGCCACACGCACCCAGTAACCCGCATATTCAGGGAGATCCTTCGGCAAGGATTGAAACTTGATGTCCATGCCACTCAATCGATGCTCGATTGCCTGAGCGACTTCCTGCCGGGCAGAACCACCCAGATAGAGACAACTGCTTTCCGTTTGCGAGGATTTTCCTTTGTCTCGGGTCGCATCAGTCGCCTCGCTCAACAAACGAATGTCCTGCTGAGAACCCCGATACAAACTCAAGGGGGTCACATCCTTCGCGCGAAGCGGAGCCTCCTGTTGATGCCAGACGTAATAGAACACATTGAGAACAAGCAGTAGCAGGAACAACCAACGCATAAAAACCTCAAGACAAGGGACACGCCATAGCCAACCCTACAAACACCAGATCTGGAACCACCCTGGCCTCAGGCACAATCTCGGAGACCAGACCAGCATCTCCTCCTGTGAGGAATACAGCGAAATCCTCCCCCCAATAGCTGCGCGCCAACTCTAGCTGAGCCTTAACAAAGCCCCTCAACATCAGCAAGCAACCTCGCTCGACCGCCTCGACGGTAGTACGCCCAGGAACAAGACTCTCCAAAGCGCGCTCGGCAGCAAGGTCGCCATAGCGGATTCTACGGGTATGAGTACGCAACTGGTTACGCATTAAGGGCATTCCCGGACAGATGAACCCTCCAAGATGCTCGCCATCCCTAGCGACAAAATCAGCAGTGACTGCGGTACCGAAGTCGAGCACCAGACAAGCACCTGAAGCCAGGTGAAATCCTCCGAGCATTGCAAGCCAGCGATCAAGTCCTAGCCGCTCGAACTCTTCATAGCCATTACGAACCCCGGACATTTCGCGAGCCGGTGTGGCGCACACCACGGAAACACCGAAAGCCTCTGTCAACAAAGAGATCAAGGCTCCGGTTTCTTCAGCGGTTCTGACGCTCACTAACCGGCAATACTTGAGAGCGAGCCCCTTGAGCCCCTTCAAGCTCCCAAGCAGCGCGAGATCCGAATCAACGACCCCCTCACCAACCACCCGCCCGACATCCGCGCCGAGCACACGCCACTTGATGAAACTGTTTCCACAATCGAGCTCAAGAATCATCACGCAACCTCAGGCTGAGCTCACCACCATTAAAGACTTTTTCCACGCCACCTACCTTCAAGCGCAAGGCACCCCGACCATCGATACCCAACACCTCTCCATCTATCTGACTAGCTCCAGCAATCAACGACACAGCGCGCCCCTGCCATAGATGATTTTGCTCCCACTCCGCCCGGATAGCCTGAAATCCGCCGATCTGGTGGCGACTCAAGTAGGCCTGGAGCATCACCCCCAACTTCGCGACCAGGTGATTGCGATCAACCGCCTTGCCCGACTCGAGCCGCATGGACGTCCACTGCTGGTCAACCTCATCAGTCATCTGCATGTTCACATTGATCCCGACACCGATCACTACGTGACACACATCTGCAGGATCGCCCACTAATTCGAGCAATATTCCAGCAATTTTTTTCTGACCAACCAGAACATCATTGGGCCACTTCAACCCCGCGCCTGAAATACCAAGCTCTCGCAAGGCCTGCAGTACGGCGAGCCCAACAACTAGACTCAAGCCTTCCAGCTGCCGCATCCCACCCTCAATGCGCAACACCAGGCTGTAATAGATGTTTTCTGCGAACGGACTCACCCACTTGCGTCCACGCCGTCCGCGACCAGCCGTCTGCCGCTCGGCGAGCACCAGAAAGGGCGCGACCTGGCCACGCTCGATAGCGCGCAAGGCTTCAGCATTGGTAGAGTCAATTGAGTCGAGGACCAGGATGGGCCACTCACAGGAAGGCTCACGCGCGCATATCTCGACAGGGTCAAGCAGCGTCAATGGCGCAGCCAGCTGATAGCCGCGACCGCGCACTTTATGAATGGATAAGCCGAGCTCAGCCTCCAAATGCTGAAGCTGCTTCCATACAGCGCTACGACTGACACCCAAGGCGACGCCCAGGGCCTGGCCCGAATGGAATCGGCCATCCTTAAGAAGCTTTAACAACGTCAGCATGCAAGTCTCGCCTCACAATGAGGCCCGCATGATAGCCATGCGCCGAGCAGTTGCATAGAAACCCTAAAAGTCAGATTTTCCTGCGAGCAAAACAAAACCCCTACCTGCATACGCAGATAGGGGTTTCGGAATTTAATCTTGACGATGACCTACTCTCACATGGGGAAACCCCACACTACCATCGGCGATGCATCGTTTCACTTCTGAGTTCGGGATGGGATCAGGTGGTTCCAATGCTCTATGGTCGTCAAGAAATTCGGGTACCGAACCGTCTTTCGACGCTTCAGCAAATTGGGTATGCGATAGTTTGTGCGGCTTTTGTGAA
>NZ_JBFTZE010000018.1:0-123654 GCF_056406935.1 Pseudomonas sp. P1_A1
ATCGCAGCCTGCGGCAGCTCATCGCAGCCTGCGGCAGCTCCTACGGGGACCGTGTGCGTTGTAGTCACTCATCCAGTGACTCGGTATACACCACCCACACGCTGCATGGCATTTTGTACAGCACATGCTCTACCGTGCTGCCGATCAACCGGCCCATGCCGCGATGGCCGATCCGGCCCATGACGATCACATCCACATCATGGGTCTCGGTGTAGTGGGTCAGTACCTTGGTGGGGTTGCCCATGATCATGTGCCGCTGCTCCGGCGCGATGCCGTTGCGCGCGGCCAGCTCGTTGAACGCATCCTCCTGGAGGTCGAACAGGGTCTTGATCTGGCCTGAAGAGAAAAGCGCCGAACCGTTATAGAAGTTGAACTCATCCGCGCTGATGGCTGAAAGGTCACAGGCGTAGACCACATCGAGCTCGGCATTGCAGGCGCTCGCCAGTTTCGATGCTTCGTGAAGGATTCGGTCGTTGAAACTTTTGTAGTGATCATCGCGATGAAGCGGGTCGACCGCCGCGACGATCTTGCGCGGCAACGCGCGAGTGGCGTGGCTGACGAAATGCAGCGGCACCGGGCATTCGCGCAGCAAATGCACATCGAGGGGCGTAAACACCAGCCGCGACAGCCGCGATTGATGCTCCAGCGCCTTGATCAGCACGTCCATCGGCTGCTCTTTGAGGTGAATCAGGATTTCCTCCAGCGGATGCTCGACCCAGGCCACCTCGGTGGTGACGTGTACACCGATCTTGCGCAAGGGATGGGCCTGTTCCTCAAGCCACTGGCGGTGACGCTCGACGTAGCCCAGGCGCATCTGTTCCAGGGCTTTTTCGTTGACCAGGCTGGCGGTCGCCAGACCTTCCAGATAGTCGAAGGCCACGATGTGCAGGGCCGCCCCCTCGGCCTTGGCCAGCATCGCGGCCCGGTCGAAGGCGGGGCTGTGTTCCATCAGCGGTGAGGCGACCAGCATGAAGCGTAATTCACCAGACATGACAAACCTCCCGTGGGTAAGCGAGCAGACGGTGGTCGTTCAATACATCTCGATCTTTTCATTATTGACCATGATCTACCCCACGTCCGGTTCTAATGTGGGAGCGGGCTTGCTCGCGATGCGGTCTCAAGCGTCTTCCAAAGGTCGCGCATCGTCGGGTTCTGATTGGCGATCGAACAATACGAACGTATCTCCAGCCGGGTCTTCCACTCATCGCCGCCGGCCAGCACCAATTGCCCTCGCTCCAGCTCATCGGTCACGGCGCTCAGGGGCAGCCAGGCAACGCCGTAGCCCTCGATCGCCATTCTCATCAGCAACATGGCCATGTCCGCCTCAAAGCAACGATCAAGCACGCAAGCAGTCGGTGCATTCTTGATGACGATATCGGCCACGCGGCCCAAAAAAGTGGTCGCGGTATAGGCCAGGTGCGGTACTGGCTTGGCGGCCGTCCCCGGCAGCCGATGCAACGGTTTGCCGTTATTGTCCGGCGCGCACAGTGGAACGAACGAATCATGCCCCAGGGTCAAACTGCCGAACTTCTCGGGGTCGAGCTGGATCGGGGCGAGGGGATGGTGGTAGACGATCATCAAATCGCAGCTGCCTTCCTCCAGCGCAATCACCGCATCGTGGATATTCGCGGCCACCACGCGAGCATTGAAGGGCTCATTCTGCTGTTGAAACTGGGTGAGCCATTTAGGCAGGAAGGTCATTGAAAGACTGTGCCCGGCGGTGACCTGAATCGAGCGCCCCGGCATTCGTTCGCCTTCGCGAAGGGCCAGGCGCAATTGCAACAACGCCGACAGTGCCTCGCGCCCCTCTTCACAGAAGCTGCGGCCCGCTTGAGTCAGCTGGACAGGATAAGTGCCGCGATCCACCAGTTCGGCGCCCACCCATTCCTCAAGTGAACGAATCCGCCGGGACAACGCGGACTGCGTGACGCAACGCACTTGCGCCGCTCGGGAAAAGTTCTTCCATTCGGCAATCGCCAGAAGATCGTCCAACCATTTGGTTTGCATGCTGGCTCCTCATTGCGTCTCTGGCGAAGAGTTTACTGCGGTGCAATGGCGTCATTGAGGGTATTTCGCAAACTATTCCAAAAACGCATCAGCCTATGGTGATTACTCATCATCCGGCGTGAATGGCGTCCTTAGAATCGGTGCCACAACCCCGCTGCCGCAGAGCATCGGGGGCACTTCAATCTTGTCTCCTGCCAAGTAAAAAGACCTACAAAACCACTTGAGGAAATGCACCGTGAAAAGAAACAGACTACCCCGCCAGATCGCGATGGCTATCGCCTTGGGCGTCCTTGCAGGTTGGGCCTGCCATCATTTCGCAGCGGATGAGAAAGCCGCCAGAGAAATCGCCTCCTATTTCTCGATGGTGACGGACATTTTCCTGCGGTTGATCAAGATGATCATCGCGCCTTTGGTGTTCGCCACACTGGTCGGTGGTATTGCCAGCATGGGTAATTCCCGATCCGTAGGGCGGATCGGGGCGAGGGCGATGATCTGGTTCGTGTCGGCCTCAATCATTTCGCTGTTCATTGGCATGTTGCTGGTGAATGTGTTCCAGCCGGGCGCGGGTCTGGATCTGCACGTGACCCAAGGCGCGGCGGCGCCGGCCGTTGTCAGCACGGGTGACTTCAGCCTCAAGGTATTCATCAGTCACGTGTTCCCTCGAAGCATCGCTGAAGCCATGGCCAACAATGAGATTTTGCAAATTGTAGTGTTCTCGTTGTTTTTCGGCTTTGCGCTGGCGGGTATCAAGCGCGCTGGCTACACGAAGATCACCGACAGTATTGAAGAGTTGGGCAAGGTGATGTTCAAGATTACCGACTATGTCATGGCCTTTGCGCCAGTCGGTGTCTTTGCCGCCATCGCTTCGGCCATCACCACCCAAGGTCTCGGCTTGCTGGTCGATTATGGAAAACTGATTGCCGAGTTCTACCTGGGCATTGTGATTCTGTGGGGCGTGCTGTTCGCTGCCGGCTACCTGTTTCTGGGGCGTTCAGTCTTTACCCTAGGCAAGTTGATCCGCGAACCCATTCTGCTGGCATTCTCGACAGCCAGTAGTGAGTCCGCCTATCCAAAAACCATGGAAGCCCTGGAGAAGTTCGGCGCACCCAAGCGGGTATCCAGCTTCGTACTGCCACTGGGATACTCATTCAACCTCGACGGTTCGATGATGTATCAAGCCTTCGCCATTATGTTCATCGCCCAGGCCTACAACATTGATTTGAGCTTTACGCAGCAGCTGCTGATCTTGCTGACGCTGATGATTACCAGCAAGGGCATGGCGGGTGTTGCCCGGGCTTCGGTGGTGGTCGTGGCGGCGACGTTGCCCATGTTCAATCTGCCAGAGGCTGGCATTTTGCTGATTATCGGTATTGATCAGTTCCTCGATATGGCCAGGACGGCCACCAATGTGGTGGGCAACAGCATCGCCACGGCCGTGATCGCTAAATCCGAGCCTCTCGAAGAGCCGGACGACGTGCCGCAAACCGAGGTGTCCCCACTGCCTGTTCGCTCTGTAGCCACCGTCTGAGCGCTATCACCATGAAAACGAAATCAAAGCCATCCCGTGAGTCTTCATTGGTACACAAACTGGGCATCGTCGGCGGGCTTGGCTCACTGGCCGGCGGCGATCTTTTCTATAAGTTGGTGAAGTCCAGGGCGGTGCTGGAGGATCAAGGCCGCTATCACTTCCTGTTCGAGCAACACCCGTTCAAAGATGTGCTGATGCCGTTGGATCGAGGCGCGAGCATGACCTCCAGAAAGTTCTATGTTTTCCAGGTCTGTCAGACTTTCGAGGCCAGCGGGGTCAGCGCGATCGTACTGCCTTGTTTTGCCAGTCACACTTTCCGCGAAGAGATCCAGGAGGAGATAGGCATACCGGTTCTGGACATGATGGCCGCATTGCGCAGGCACATCGACCATGTTGTTGAACCCGGCACGGTATTGGGCATTCTCGCCTCAGACTATGTTCGCCACGCCGGTTTGTTCGAACGCTACTTCGGCTCCGACTTCAAACTCGTTTATCCAGGTGCTGACGAACAATCGGGGTTGATGGAAGCGATGTATGGCGTCAACGGCATCAAGGATGGATACCTTGACGGTGTGCCGCTGGAGTGTGTGTATCAGGCCTGCCTGTCGCTTCAGGAACAGGGGGCCACGATGGTCTTGCCGGGCATGACCGAGCTCTCGTTGGTCTGCGGCGACCTGCAGCGTCGGGGCATCACGGTGCTGGATATCAATGAGATTTATGCCGGCTTCGCGACCCAGCAGAAAGGTCAGTCGAATCGCCCACCCTTCAAGCTTGGGATCGTAGGCGGGGTGGGGCCTGCGGCAACGGTCGATTTCATGGGCAAGGTGGTTGCGCATACACCGGCCGGCCGTGACCAGGAGCACATCAAGATGGTGGTCGAACAAAACCCCCAGATTCCTGATCGCACCGCCAATTTGTTGAATGACGAAACTGATCCGACGATGGCGATGTATGCCACCTGCAAGCGGCTTGAAAGCGCAGGAGCCAATGCGATTGCGATCCCGTGCAACACCGCCCACGCATTCGTCGAGCGCATCCAGGCACACTTGCGCGTACCTATTGTGAACATGCTTGCCGAGACGGTAGAGGCCATCGTTCAGCGGTATGGCGCCGGGAAAACAGTGGGGCTGCTGGCGACGTCGGGCACGATCAAGAGTCAGGTCTACCACGAGGCGGCCCGGCGAGTCGGGTTGCACATAGTCGCCCCCGGGGTGGATTACCAGGCGCTGGTCATGGATGCGATTTATGGGTCGCTCGGGATCAAGGCCGGGTTCACCGAGGGCCTTTGCAGGGACCAACTCCTGATCGCCGCCGAGCACTTGTGTGAACTGGGCGCCGATGTGCTTATCCTGGGATGTACGGAGTTGCCGCTGGTGTTGCAGCACGGCGAGGCCTTCATGATCAAGGGGCATCGAGTGGCGTTGATCGACCCGACGACCATTCTGGCTATGAAGTGTATTCGGCTTGCCCGTGAACACTCGGGCGAGCGATCAAATTTGCATCTTGGCTAAACAATTTTTGCGCCACGAGCCTCCAGTAGCTCCCGTAATACAGAACGGTGGCAGTGCGCTTCGTCTTCGCAATAACACCCCACGGCCAGCGAGGTTTGATGGGAGAGGGCAGCCAGCAGGTCCAGCAGCTGACTGGGCGCGGGATGGTTCATCTCGGCCTTGAAGTTGCGCTTGAAGTTCTCCCAGGCTTTGGCATCTTCTGCCGCTTTGGCTTCGGCCACCAGTTCGGGGCTGGGGGACAGCAGCGGTTGCCACACATCATAGAAATCACGGCTGGCGAATTCGGCCTTCGGTACACCACGGGGCGGGCGGCGTACTGTGCCCAGGCGCAGGCCTTCATTCGCGGTGCGGGGTGAGCCGAGTCGTACGATATGGATAGGCATGATCGCCGCCTACTTGAGCCTTGAGCCGTCGAACCACTCCAGCGCCGTGCGCCAGATGCAGATCCCCAGGAAGTACGCCGACATCAGCAGCCACAGGCCCATCACCAGTGGATTGATGACCGGATGGTTGAGCACCAGCGACAAGCTGCACAGCAACCAGATGGCCGTCACGGCAATGTTGATCGGCATGAAGCGGCGCACGCGGAACGGGTGCAGGAATTTCATTCGGGTCACGGTCAACAGCGCCAGGCCGATCACGGTGAGCAATGTGATCCACGGCGACGGCTCGATGATGTACAGGCACAGCGCAACCACATTCCACGCGGCGGGGAAGCCCTGGAAGTAGTTGTCCTTGCTCTTCATGTTGACGTTGCAGAAGCAGAACAGCGACGACACCAGAATCAGCGACACGGTCAGCAGCAGGGTGTAGTCCGGCAACGGGATGTAACGGTAGATGAACAGCGCCGGGATAAACACATACGTCAGGTAGTCGATCACCAGGTCGAGGATCGAGCCGTCGAAACTTGGCAGCACCGATTGCACATTGACCTTGCGTGCCAGCGCGCCGTCCAGCCCGTCGACGATCAGCGCCACGCCCAGCCACAGCAGGCAATGGGTGGGCTGGTTCTCCAGCAGGGCGAGGGTCGCGAGGAAGGCAGTGACCACGCCGGTGGCGGTAAAACCATGGGCGCCCCATGCTTTGAGCCTGGCGATGTGTACGGTGGATATCACGGGGGCGTTCTCCAGAAAATGAAGCAAGCCAGTTATCACCCTGCTATTGAGGGCGTCGGCAAACCGGATCGGGTTGGAGGTATCGACCGGATTTTCGGGGATAAGGTTCACCACCTTTGAATCTTAGACGCCGCGCAAAAAAATACCCCGGAAATATCCGGGGTACGTCATGAGCGTTGTCTGCCTGTGTTGTCAGCTTAATGAGGAAAGAACACACGCAGCCGATGGCTATCCGGGTCAAGGGCGACGAAGGTGCGACCGAAGTCGAGTTCGGTCGGTGTTTGCAGCATGGTCAGCCCGAGAGCGCTCCACTTGGCAAACAGTGCATCGACCTGTTCGGCAGACTCCACCGGGAACGCCAGCTCGGTCCCGCCGCCCGTTACAGTCGTTGCAGGTTCGGCGGTATGCCGCGACCAGAGCCCCAGTTTATAGCCGTCGTCCAGGACAAACAGGGCGAAGGTCGGCGACTCTTCCACGGGCTTGCGCTCCAGCAGAAACTCATAAAACCGTGCACTGACGGCGGGGTTGTCCACGAAAAGCAAAATGAAACGGGGAGTGATCATGGGGTTGCTCCATTAGAAGGTGGACGCAGCATAAAAGGAGGCGCTGTCAGTTTCTGTCAGGAGTGTGAGCGGGCACCTGTTGAACGTCAGCCAGACGGGGTTGGCGTAATGTCCGGTGAGGACTATCGTTGCCTGACTGAGTTTCTGCCCATCAATGAGGACGTCGTGATGAACACCAGCGATTTGCTTGAGCAATTACTGCGGGCCGGCCAAGGCTCGTTGTCCCAACAAGGTGGTGGTGCGGCGTCGACTCAAGGCGGCTTGGGCGGCTTGGGCGATTTGGGTGGCTTGCTCGGTGGCCTGTTGGGTGGCAGCGCGAGTGGAGGTGCTGGCGGCGGAGGTCTGGGAGGTTTGCTCGGTGGTCTGTTGGGCGGCGGTTCCCCTTCGGGCGGTTCAAGCCAAACGCGCTCGGGCGGCACCAACTATGCGGCGTTGGCCTCTTTAGGGATGATGGCGTTCCAGGCCTATCAGGCATGGCAACGCAGCCAGGCCTCGGCACCCCAACAGGCGCCGCGTACCGTTGATCTGTTGTCCGGTCCGGAAATCGAAGACCACAGCCACGCCATCCTTCGCGCCTTGATCGCCGCCGCCAAGGCCGACGGCCGTATCGACGACGCCGAGAAACAAATGATCAGCACTGAAATCGGCCGCCATACCGACGACCCGCAACTGCAACAATGGCTCGATGACGAAGTCGCCCGGCCGCTGGATGCCGCCGATGTGGCGCAGTCCGCCCAGGACCCGGGCATGGCCGCCGAGATGTACCTGGCCAGCGTGATGCTGGTGGACGATCAGCAGGACGCCGAGCGCAATTATCTGGACGAACTGGCCGCTGCGCTGAAGATCGATCCAGAGCTGCAACTGCACCTGGAGCAACAGGCCAAGGGCGGTGCGGCTTAAAAGGTCGAAAACGTGCCGTGCCGGCAACGACGCGACGAACGACGGGGCGGCCCCTCCTGCATGAAATACGTATTCCTGCAGGAGCTGCTTCAGGGCTGCGATCTTTTCGCGGCCATAACGCCTAATCGGTAACCTTCAAGCCCAATGCTGCAAAACACTCTTCGATCGATCGCCGCTGCGTCTCGGCATACAAGCCCAACTCATCAATCGTCGACCGTCCCAGCGCCTTTTCGAACGCCTGTTGGTTCGAGTGCACACCATAGTGGGTTTGCGCCGCGTCCCCCAGGTTCGACTGAAAAATCCCCGCCGCACTGACCGGCAGGAAATCTTCGTACACCAGTGGTTCTACCCGCACATACCCGTCACGGAGCAAATCCTCCAGCGACGCGCCTTTCAGCCCATCCGCAGACAGGTCTTTTTCCGTCACGAAGTAGCGAAAGTACGCCAGTTCCTGTTGGCGCATTTCTTCAACGGTGTCAGGGAATTCGCCAAAGTGCTGCGTCATTAGCGCGTTGTAGCGTGCGGCATTGGCTTCGTTGGGGAACTCCTTGAGCTCATCCCGGGCAGCGTTGAGCAAGCGGTCGTAAAGCGCCCGGCCCTTAGGTGTGAGCGCTGCGCCGCGCTGTTCGATTTCACCGAAGCGGGCGCTGTGGCTGCCACGCATCTCGGCTTGATCGGTAAAAGCAATCGGCTCGTCCAGCGCCTTGAAACTGGTCTGACGCAGCAGAATCGGGCATTGGCGGCGGGGTGGGCCTTCGATCACCGCTTTGGGGGTAATGCCGTGGGCGGGCATTTGTGCCTGGACGATGTCGATGTCCAGGGTGCGCGGCGTCAAGTGGTTAATGTGCGGGCCTTTGAACGCCACCACGTCGGCGATCAGTCGATGCTGGGCGCTGAGTTGCTGGTACTGCTCGGCGGTGACGGTGGCGCTATGGTGCCAGCGGAAGGTTTCCAGGGCTTGTGCGACGAAGTCTTGCGCCTCGTATTCGGTCAGCCCTCCCTGGATTTCGGCGCGCTCGATGAGCGTCAGCGCGGCCGGGGTGAAGATTGAGCGCTGGTCGAGTACCGACTGGGCAAAGGCCCGCAGTTCGGCGTCTTCGATCAGTTCCAGGCGCAGTAGCGAGGTGAACACCCGGAACGGGCTGACCTGCAATGCCGCCTCATGCACGGCGCGGAATGCAGTGGAATGCACCGGCACGCCGGCCGGGGTCAGGTCGTAATAGCCCACCGGTTGCATGCCCATCACCGCGAACAGGCGGGCGAGGGTCGCCAGTTCAGTGGCGGTGCCGACGCGGATTGCACCGTGGCGTTCCAGGTCCAGCCGCTGGATTTCCCCGGTGCTGTGCAGCTGTCGGGCGATTTGCGGGTCGCTGTCCAGCACGTGGCGGTTGGTCTGTTCCACCAGTTCCATCAGCGCGCCGTACAGCGGCACTTCTTCGCGGTACATGTCGGACATCGCTTTGGAGAAGCGTTGGCGGATCAGGTCAGGGCTGACGAAATTCGGGTGGCTCATGAAAAAAATTCCTGGCGCAGTGACGTAACGGATGCCGGAAAAGATCGCAGCCTTCGGCGGCGCCGACAAACGAAGTTTCTGACGAACTTCATTCTGCCAAGGACTGTTCTTGCCACTCAGGCTGCTCGGTCAACGCAGCACTTGGTCCACCAATTCAATCCAGTGCCTGACTGGCGTGCGTCCCGCGCTGTTGAGGTGGCTCTGGCAGCCGATGTTGGCGGTGGCGATGACTTCTGGGTGGCCGCTTTCCAGGGCGTTGAGTTTGTTGTCGCGCAGTTGCCGGGCCAGCTCCGGCTGGGTAATCGAATAGGTGCCCGCCGAGCCGCAACACAAATGACTGTCGGGTACCGCTGTGAGATTGAAGCCCAACCGCGTCAACACGGCCTCGACCGCGCCGCCGAGTTTCTGTGCGTGCTGCAAGGTGCAGGGGCAGTGAAAGGCGATCCGCCGGTCGGTGGCGGCGCAGACCCGTTCCAACGGTTCATCGGCCAGCACTTGCACCAGGTCCAGGGCCATTTCGCTGACTCGCCGGGCCTTGGCCGCATAAACCGGGTCGCGCTCCAGCAGATGCCCGTAATCCTTGATGAATGCGCCGCAGCCGCTGGCGGTTTGCACGATGGCTTCGGCGCCGCTTTCCAGGTGCGGCCACCAGGCGTCGATGTTGCGTCGGGCGCGGTCCAGGCCCATGGCTTGGGCGTCGAGGTGATAGTCCAGCGCGCCGCAACAACCGGCTTCCGGCGCCGCAATCACGCTGATTCCCAGCCGATCCAGCACCCGCGCCGTCGCGGCGTTGGTGTTCGGTGACAGTCCGGGTTGTACGCAGCCTTCGAGCATCAACACTTGGCGCGCATGCCGAGGGACGGGGCGTTCGCCCGGAGCAGGGAGGTCGTGGGGTAACTTCGCCTCAACACCCCGTGGCAGCAACGGCCGGAAAGTGGCACCGATCTGCAGCAGGGTCTTGAACAGGTTCGGGTTCGGCGCCAATGCCCGCAGGCCCTGACGCAACAATCGTTGACTGGCCGGGCGTGGCACCGCTTGATCGATCACGGCGCGGCCAATGTCCAGCAGGTTGTGATAATCCACCCCGGACGGGCAGGTGGTTTCGCAGTTGCGGCAGGTCAGGCAGCGATCCAGGTGCAATTGGGCCTGTGCCGTGGCGGGGGCGCCTTCGAGCACTTGCTTGATCAGGTAGATGCGCCCGCGTGGCCCGTCCAGTTCGTCGCCCAGCAGTTGGTAGGTCGGGCACGTGGCGTTGCAAAAACCGCAGTGCACACAGGTGCGCAGGATCTTGTCCGCTTCTTCGGCGCGGGGCAGTTGGCGGGATTGTTCGCTGAGGTTGGTTTGCATATTAGAGTTCCGCGTACATCCGGCCGGGGTTGAACAACCCTTGCGGGTCCAGTTGCGCCTTGAGTTGCCGGTGATAGCGCAGCAGCGCCGGGGCCAGGGGCTGGAAAGGCGTTTCTGTGACGCCATGGCTGAAGCAGGTGGCATGGCCGCCGTGCTGCTGAGCCAGTGATTGAATGTTATCGGCTGCTGATTTCAACCAGCGTTGCGCGCCACCCCAGTCGATCAACTGCTCGCCGGGCAAGTCCAGTGGCCCGAGGTTATTGGGCAATGACAAGCGCCACAACGGCAGGCCTTCATTGAAAAAGTCTAGTCGTTGTTCGTTCAGGTCGGACCAATAGGCCGAGTCCAGCGGCTCGCCGCCGAGCCGTTGATGGGCCGCCGCGACCGAGCCTTCGCCGCCTTCCAGGCGCAGGTACAAACGCTGGCCATCGTGGCTGGCAGCGCTGATGGGCAGCGGTTGCTGGCCCCATTGCGCCAGATTGGCCAAGGCGCGGGCGCAGTCGATGTCCAGGCTGATGCTCAGGCATTGTCGGGGTTTGGGCAGCACCTTGAGCGAAACTTCAGTCAGCACCCCGAGGCAGCCGTAACTGCCGACCATCAGGCGCGACAGGTCATAACCGGCGACGTTTTTCATCACTTCGCCGCCAAAGCGCAGGTGAGTGCCCAGGCCGCTGATCACCCGCGTACCGAGGACAAAGTCGCGCACCGAACCGGACCATGGGCGCCGTGGCCCGGATAGCCCCGCGGCGATCATCCCGCCGACGGTGGCGCCTTCGCCGAACGACGGCGGCTCGCAGGGCAACATTTGCCCCGCGGCATCCAGCGCGGCAAACAGTTCGCTCAGCGGTGTGCCGGCGCGAACGCTGATCACCAGTTCCGTCGGGTCATAGCTGACGATGCCGCAGTGGGCGCGGGTGTCGAGCACTTCGCCGGCCACTTCACGGCCGAGAAACGCCTTGGTGTTCCCTCCCTGAATGCGCAGCGGCGTAGCGTTTTCCAGCGCCTGCCTGACCTGATCGAGCAGGGCTTCACTGGCATCGAAATCCGCCATCAGAAACGCTCCAGCTCAGGGAACGGCAGTTTTCCTGCGTGGATGTGCATCGCGCCGAATTCCGCGCAGCGGTGCAGGGTCGGGATGTTCTTGCCGGGGTTGAGCAGCCCCTGGGGGTCAAACGCGGCTTTCACCGCGTGAAACAGGGTCAACTCGTCACTGTTGAACTGTGCGCACATCTGATTGATTTTCTCCCGGCCCACGCCGTGCTCGCCGGTGATGCTGCCGCCGACTTTCACGCACAGTTCAAGGATCTTGCCGCCGAGGGCTTCGGCCCGTTCCAGTTCGCCGGGCTGGTTGGCGTCGAACAGGATCAGCGGGTGCATGTTGCCGTCGCCGGCGTGGAACACGTTGGCCACCCGCAATCCGTATTCTTGCGCCAGGCTGGCGATGCCCTTGAGTACGCCGGGCAGTTCGCGGCGGGGGATGGTGCCGTCCATGCAGTAGTAATCCGGCGAGAGGCGGCCGATGGCCGGGAAGGCGTTTTTGCGCCCGGCCCAGAACCGCACGCGCTCGGCCTCGTCCCGGGCCTGGCGTACCTCGCTGGCGCCGGCCTGTTGCAGCACCTCGCGGACTCGCTCGCAGTCGTCATGGACATCGGCTTCGACGCCGTCCAGTTCGCACAGCAGGATCGCTTCRGCCTCCACCGGGTAACCGGCGTGGATGAAATCCTCGGCGGCGCGGATCGCCAGGTTGTCCATCATTTCCAGGCCACCTGGGATGATTCCGGCGGCGATGATCTCGGCCACCGCGCGACCGGCCTTTTCCACGGAATCGAAACTGGCCAGCAGGACTTTGGCGACTTGGGGTTTGGGCAGCAGTTTGACCGTGACTTCGGTGATGATCCCCAGCAGGCCTTCGGAGCCGGTGAACAGCGCCAGCAGGTCGAACCCCGGCGCGTCCAGCGAGTCGGCGCCGAGGGTCAGGTGTTCGCCTTCAAGGGTCAGGATTTCGAGTTTCAGCAGGTTGTGCACGGTCAGGCCGTATTTGAGGCAATGCACGCCACCGGCGTTTTCCGCGACGTTGCCGCCGATGGAACAGGCGATTTGCGAGGACGGGTCCGGCGCGTAATACAAGCCGAAGGGCGCCGCTGCCTGGGATATCGCCAGATTGCGCACCCCTGGCTGGACCCGTGCGGTGCGGGCGGCAGAGTCAATGTGCAAGATGTTGTTGAACCGCACCATCACCAGCAACACGCCTTTGTCCAGCGGCAGCGCACCGCCGGACAACCCGGTGCCGGCCCCGCGCGCCACCACCGGCACGTTCCGGGCATGGCAGAGCTTGAGCAGTGCCTGCACCTGTTCAAGATGCCGGGGCAGGGCCACCAGCATCGGCGTGGTGCGATAGGCCGAGAGACCATCGCATTCGTAGGGCTTGAGTTCTTCCTCGCGCCAGAGGATGTCCAGGTCCGGCACCTCCTGTTGCAAGGCCTTGAGCAGCGCGGCCTTGTCGACATTGGGCAGAGCGCCGTCGATGCGTTCGTCGTAAAGAATGTTCATCAATCGCGCCTCGTATGAATCGCCGAGCATCCCCCCGAATTATCTGCCAAAAACCCCATAGCAACTGCTACGAGGCGGTGGGGGTCATGTGATGCGCCCGCAAAAACTCCCGGTACAAGCGGGCTGTTTTAGTCGGCTGCTCAACCATCGGCATGTGGCCGACACCGTCCCAGATTTCCACCCGCAGATCGGCGATGCCCTTGCTCCAGACGGGCACGCTGCTGACGTCGATCAAGCGGTCCTTGCGCCCCCACAGCAGCAGCGCAGGGCACTTGATGTCGGGCAGTTTCGGCTCCATCGGCGGGCTGGCCCGGAAGTCCCTGAAGATTTCTTCCAGCTCGTCGCGTTGCTGTTCGTAGCGCTGGGCGATGGCGTCCAGCACGATCCCCGGTACCCATGGCGGCGATGCCATGGTCATGTCGTAGAAGTGCTGGAACTCTTCGCGGGAATGAATCAGGAACGGGTTATGGCCGCGAGCCAGGTGTCGCTCCATGTCACTGGCCTCCGGGGCAGTGACGCCGGCCGGGTCGAGCAGCGCCAGCGAGACGATACGCTCGGGGTAATTGGCCGCCAGCCATGCCGCGATGTAGCCGCCCATGGAGTTGCCGATCACATGCACCTTCTCGACCCCGCAGACATCGAGCAACTGGATCAACCGCTTGGCCTGGACCGGAATGTCATAACCGCCACCAGCCTTGAAACCGGTTTCGCCATGGCCGGCGAGGTCGGGGATGATCACCCGGTAGTCATTGACAAAATGCCGGGCGAAGCGCAGCCAGATATTCTTGTCGGCGCTGTAGCCGTGCAGCATCAGTATGTTGCTGGAGGCTTCGTAGGGCCCGCCTTGCCAGGTCGAGACAGTCATTTCGGTGATCGGCACGACAAGCTTGTGCAACCGATACAGCCGGGCCTCCAGCGCCATGTTCAAGTCATAGAGCCAGTAACCGATGGCCGGGTAGCTCAACCAGCTCCAGGCCACGAAAACGGCGATAGCGACAACCAACAAGAGCATCAGGCTATTCCTTTTGCAGTGATCAGGACGGAATGTGGTTGGCGGAGCCTCTGCAGCGGCCTCCTGTTTATCGTGGTTTATCGATCCCTTACTTCATGTATAGACAAACATTGGGCACTCGCCTCATCGCAATGCCACACTATTGGAGCTACCAGCTGTCAGACCGTCATCCGGTGATGGCTATTTGCCGTTCCCCTGATAGACTTCAAACACTTTCACCCATGTGATGTCAGGCTCGGTTCAGTAGTACAGAGGCCTCTATGGAAAAAAAGGGAGGAAAGGGACTTTCATTGGCCAGGAGGCTTTATGGGTCGCGCATCCTGGGTCTGGCCCTTGGACTATTGTGTGTCGGTGCAGGGATGTATCCACTCGACCCCGCGCCCTGGGTCTGGGTGGTGATGCTGTTCAACGGCGTCATCTGGCCGCATGTGGCCTATCAATGGGCGCGTCGGGCGAAAATTCCTTATCACGCCGAACACCGCAACATTCTGGTGGACGCGTTTCTCGGCGGTTTCTGGGTGGCCGCCATGCAATTCAATCCGCTGCCCAGCGCGGCAACGCTGTCGATGATGGCGATGCACAACGTGGCCATCGGTGGTTTGCGTTTTCTGTTGGTGGGCGCTGTCGCGCAGGTGCTCGGGATAGGCCTCGGGCTGCTGGTGTTCATGCCGGCTTTTGTCCCGCAAACCAGTCCATTTCAGCTATACGCCTGTTTGCCTTTGCTGTCGATTTATCCGATGTCCCTGGGCTGGGTCTGCTTCCGTCAGGCCCACACCCTCGGGCGACACAAACGCGAGTTGCTGGCCCTGAGCCGTACCGACAGCCTGACCGGCCTGCTGAATCACGGTGCCTGGAAAGATCAGCTGGACATCGAGTTTCAGCGTTGCCGGCGCCAGCAGAAGGGCGGGGCGATTGCGTTGATCGACATCGACCATTTCAAGACCATCAACGACACCTACGGCCATGTCGCCGGGGACATCGTCTTGCGTCAGTTGAGCAAAATCCTCAAGCAGAACCTGCGGGCAGCCGATGTCGCCGGCCGCTATGGTGGCGACGAGTTCTGCGTGCTGCTGCCGGACCTGCCGCTGGAGCGCGCCGCCGTGGCGATGGATGCGCTGCGTGCTCGTTTCGCCACGTTGGGTTACGAGCAGAACCCGGCGCTGAAGGTCAGCTTGAGCATCGGCCTGGCGGCCTTCAACCCGGCCCACGACGACGCGACCCTGTGGCTCAACGACGCCGACCAGGCGCTCTACGAAGCCAAGAGCACCGGCCGTAACCGCGTCATTTGCCATGGCGACGGCAAGCCGCGTAAAGAGTTGCTTGATTCGGTGTGACCCCATCACACAGGTCCGCTCCCACAGGGGATGTGTGGTCATGCAGGTTTGTATGTGTCGCATCCGGTGTAGAGCCTTGCGTCGTAGTCAGGTAGGGTCTAAAGACCCCGACACGAAACAAGGATCGATTCATGACGTTCAAGCTCCCGCGCTCTCTCCTGGCCACCAGCCTTGGCCTGACCCTCGCCCTCGGCACCTTCACCCCCGCAGCCTTCGCCGAACCCCACAAACAAGTCCTCGCCGATGCTGAACAGTACAAGGCTGAAGCCCTGAAACTGCTGGAACGGCTGGTGAACATCGACTCCGGCTCCGGCTATGAACCGGGCCTGACCCAGGTGAGTGACATCGCCATCGAAGAGTTGAAGAAACTGGGTGCCACCATCGAACTGGTGCCCAACACCCCGGACGAGAGCAACCATGTGCTGGCTACCCTCAAAGGCACCGGCAAGGCGAAGATCCTGCTGATGGCGCACATGGACACTGTGTTCAAGGAAGGCTCCGCCGCCGAGCGTCCGTTCCACATCAAGGACGGCCGCGCCTATGGGCCGGGCGTGATGGACGACAAGGGCGGCATCGTCGCCGGGATCTACGCGCTGAAAATCCTGAAGAACCTCGACTTCAAGGACTACGCGCAGATCACCTTCCTGCTCGACGCCAGCGAAGAAACCGGCTCGGACGTCGCTACTGACCTGATCAAGAAAACCGCCAAGACCCACGACGTGACCCTCAACCTCGAACCGGGCCGCCCGGCCGATGGCCTGGTGGTCTGGCGCAAAGGCAGTGCTACCGCCGTGGTCGAGGTCAAAGGCAAGGCTGCGCATGCGGGCGTTGCCCCGGAATTGGGGCGTAACGCTGCCATGGAAGCCGCGCACCAGATTTTGCAACTCGGCAAACTGGGCGATGAAGCGAAGAAAACCACCATCAACTTCACCGTGCTCAAGGCCGGCGACCGCACCAACGTGATTCCGGATCAGGCCACGGCCAAGGCTGACGTGCGGGCGGCGGTGCCGGAAGAATTCGACCGGATCGAAAAGGACCTGGCGCGGGTGTCGAAGGACAAACTGATCGCCGATACGCAAGTCACCACCAGCCTCAAGCGCGGCTTGCCACCGATGCCGCAAACGGCGGAATCGGATCGCTTGATGGCCATGGCCCAGGGCATTTACGGCGAAATTGGCCGCAAGTTGACGGAAGAAGGTAGCGGCGGGGCGGCGGATGCGAGTTTGTCCGCGGGTGTTGGCACGCCGACGCTGGACGGGTTCGGGATTGTCGGCGGCAATATCCATACGCCTGAGGAGTACGCCGAGGTCGAAAGCGTGGCGCCGCGGATTTATTTGCTGTCGCGGATGATTATGGAATTGGCCAAGCGGTAATCGGCCAGACTCAACCGCCAGACAGCTAAGGTGCACAACCTGTGGGAGCGGGCTTGCTCGCGAAAGCGGTGTATCAGACGACGATGATCTCGACTGACACTCCGCCTTCGCGAGCAAGCCCGCTCCCACAGGGATTTGTGGTGTTTTATCTTCCGGCGTACTGCCTACTCGATCGGTGTATCGACAAACACCTCAAGCCCCTCGGCATACGCCGTGAACGCACTGATTCGCGGAAACTGCTTGGCCTCCACCTGATCCGGCACCACCAGGTTGGTAAAACTCCAGGCCACCGCCAGGGTAATTCCGTCCTGCGCAATCGAACCGTCGGTCTTCAGCGGCTGTTTCTCCAGCTCCCGCTCCAGCGCCGAATACGCCGCCGCCAATTGCCCTTCGACCCGTTCCACCCAAGGGCTGTACTGAATCTCCGCTGGCCGCAGGTTGCGTTCGTAGTAAAGCTGTACCGACTTCTCGCACGCCGCCAATGCCAGGCCGATCAGCCGCAGCGAGCGCACGCGTCGGTCCGGATTGTCGGATATCAGGCTTTTACCCGGCGCGGCCAGGGCTTCGAGGTAATCGATGATCAGCGTTGAATCCATCAACACCTCACCGTCATCCAGCACCAGGGTCGGTGCCTTCACCACCGGGTTGATCTGCTGGAACTGCTCGAAGTGCCTGAACACTGAAACCGACGCGTGTTCCAGCGGGATGCCCAGGCATTTGGCGGAAATGGCGACGCGTCGTACGTAGGGCGAATCCAGCATGCCGATCAGTTTCATTGAGCCTCTCCTTACAGACGATCCTTGGGGATGGACAACCTTAGCCGAGGTTCCGCGACGTGCAAATGGTTCCGCGCTAATCCTCAGGCGTATTGTTCATCCTCGAAGGCTAATCCTCAAAGCCTGCCTGCTCATGAATCTCATCGACCTTCAATTCCAGTCGATAAGCCACGGCGATGAACAGCGCCTGGCACAGGCACAGGGTGGCACTCAATGAACGGAAGGCAAACGAACTGCCCTCGTTGACCAGCAGCACGGTGTTGGCGCGCTTGGCCAACGGCGAGAGGTTGCTGTCGGTGATGATCAGGGTTTTCGCCTGATGATGCTGGGCGATGCGCAGGCAGTGCTGGGTTTCCTTGCCATAGGGCGTGAAGCTGATGGCGATCACCAGGTCGTTGGCGCGCACGCTGCGCATCTGCTCGCGGTAGCTGCCGCCAAGGCCCGACACCAGGTGGATGCGCTTGTTGGTGTGTTGCAGGTTGTAGACCAGGTAATCGGCCACCGCGAACGAGCGACGCACCCCGACCACGTAGATGTTGTCGGCATTCACCACCAGGTCCACGGCCTTGTCGAAGGCCTGGTCATCGAGTTCCAGCCCCAATCGCTCGATGCCCGACAGGGTGGCATTGATGCATTCGCGCGCCAGGTCGCCGCCGCTGGCCTTCTGCGACTTGTTGGCGATCATGCTGCGGATGCGTTGCTGGTAGTTCTGCACCGGCGTGGTCTTGTGGGTGTAGGCCTCGCGGAACAGCGCCTGCATTTCACTGAACCCGCTGAAGCCGAAGCGCTGGGAAAAGCGCACGATGGCCGACGGGTGCACTTCGCATTCGCGGGCGATGTCGCTGATGCGGTCGACCATGATCCGGTCGCTCTGCTGGCTCATGTAGCTGGCGATGCGTTTGAGCTGGCGCGGCAGACTTTCGTACTCCTCGGTGATCAGCTGCAACAGACGCTCGGCATTGATCGGAGGGCTGGCGAGATCGCTGGCGGGCGAGCTCTCGGTCGTAGCCGGCTGATCGGTGCGGGACATAAGAAATCCTTCTGGCTTGTTCTTATAGAGATGACGGTTCTCGTCACCCCCTGACAATAGGTTGGCTGTGCGCAGTCTACAGGGTAGGCCGGAATAAAATCTTGAGCTTGCAATCGGCCTGGGGCCTGCTGAAACGATGCACGGTGTCTGGAACGCTTGTATCAAAGTTTATTGGAAAAAATATTCCACGTAAAAAATATATGGAATAAATATTGATTGTTCGGTCCCGGTCGTTTTAGTCTGCATCCACCAAGAGTGTTCGGCGCCTTCATCGCCCCGAACGCAGGCTGATAAAAATAACAGGAGCCAGCATGGGCCAGACTCGTTTTGCCAGTGGGCGTCAATTGGATCTGATTTGCCTCGGGCGCCTTGGCGTCGATCTTTATGCGCAACAAGTCGGGGCGCGGCTGGAGGATGTGAGCAGCTTCGCCAAGTACCTGGGCGGTTCGTCCGCCAACATCGCCTTCGGCACCGCGCGGCTGGGGCTGAAGTCGGCGATGTTGAGCCGGGTAGGGGACGACCACATGGGCCGTTTCCTCGTTGAATCCCTGGTCCGTGAAGGCTGCGACGTCAGCGGCATCAAGGTCGATCCGGAACGCCTGACCGCCATGGTCCTGCTGGGCCTCAAGGATCGCGAAACCTTTCCCCTGGTGTTCTACCGCGAAAACTGCGCCGACATGGCGTTGCGCGCCGAAGACATCAGCGAAGCCTTTATCGCTTCCAGCAAAGCCCTGCTGATCACCGGCACCCATTTCTCCACCGACGGTGTCTACAAGGCGAGCATTCAGGCGCTGGACTACGCCGAAAAGCACAACGTCAAGCGGGTGCTGGACATCGACTACCGCCCGGTGCTCTGGGGGCTAGCCGGTAAGGCGGACGGCGAAACCCGTTTCGTCGCCGACCAGAATGTCAGCCAGCACGTGCAGAAAATCCTCCCGCGTTTCGACCTGATCGTTGGTACTGAAGAAGAATTCCTGATCGCTGGCGGCTCCGAGGATCTGCTCACCGCGCTGCGCAATGTCCGGCGCCTGAGCGCGGCGACGTTGGTGGTCAAGCTCGGTCCGCAAGGTTGCACGGTGATCCACGGGGCGATCCCGGCGCGTCTCGAAGACGGCGCGATCTATCCCGGTGTGCGCGTCGAAGTGCTGAATGTGCTGGGGGCCGGCGATGCCTTCATGTCGGGTTTCCTCAGTGGCTGGCTGGAGGACGCCAGCGACGAGCGCTGCTGCCAGTTGGCCAATGCCTGCGGCGGTCTGGTGGTGTCGCGCCATGCCTGCGCCCCGGCGATGCCGACCCGCGCCGAACTCGATTACCTGTTCAACAGCCCGGTGCCGATCACCCGGCCGGATCAGGACGTGATATTGCAGCGTCTGCATCAGGTCAGCGTGCCGCGCAAACAGTGGAAGCAGCTGTTCATCTTTGCCTTCGATCATCGCGGGCAACTGGTGGAGCTGGCCCACAAGGGCGGGCGCGACCTGAACGCTATCTGCGAGCTCAAACAACTCTTTATCAAAGCCGTGGAACGGGTCGAGGCGGATTTGCGTGAGCAGGGCGTCGACGCCGATGTAGGCTTGCTGGCCGATCAACGTTTCGGCCAGGACTCGCTGAACGCCGCCACCGGTCGTGGCTGGTGGGTGGCACGGCCAGTGGAAGTGCAGGGTTCGCGGCCATTGGCGTTCGAACACGGGCGTTCGATCGGCAGCAACCTGATCGCCTGGCCGCAAGAACAGATCATCAAATGCCTGGTGCAATTTCATCCCGACGACGAGCCGCTGTTGCGTCTGGAGCAAGAGGCGCAGATCAAGGGCCTGTATCAGGCCTCGCAGGTCAGCGGGCATGAATTGCTGCTGGAGATCATTCCGCCCAAGGATCACCCGTCACCGCATCCGGACGTGCTCTATCGCGCGCTGAAACGCCTCTACAACCTGGGCATCTACCCGGCGTGGTGGAAGATCGAAGCGCAAAGCGCCGAGGAGTGGAAACAACTCGACGAGCTGATTCAGGAACGCGACCCGTATTGCCGTGGCGTGGTGCTGCTGGGCCTGAATGCCCCGGCGGCGACCTTGGCCGAAGGGTTTCAGCAGGCCAGCCAGAGCCAGACCTGCCGTGGTTTCGCCGTGGGCCGGACGATCTTCCAGGAACCGAGCCGCGCGTGGCTGGCCGGTGAAATCGGCGACGAGGCACTGATTCGCCAGGTGCAGGGCACCTTCGTCGAACTGATCGATGCCTGGCGCACGGCCCGCGCTTGACGTCACACCGCGAAGGCGGCCTCAGACTCAACGGTAATTTAGAAAACAATAAAAGGTGCAGCCATGCCCGCTATCCGAATTGGCATCAACCCGATCTCCTGGAGCAACGACGACCTGCCGTCCCTCGGTGGCGAGACGCCGTTGAGCACCGCCCTCAGTGAAGGCAAGGACATTGGCTACGAAGGCTTCGAACTCAACGGCAAGTTCCCCAAGGATGCCAAGGGCGTCGGCGATGTGCTGCGCCCCTATGACCTGGCGTTGGTGTCCGGCTGGTATTCCAGTCGTCTGGCCCGCCGCTCGGTGGCCGAGGAAATCGACGCCATCGGCAGCCATGTCGAGCTGCTGGCGAAGAACGGCGCCAAGGTGCTGGTCTATGGCGAAGTCGCCGACTCCATTCAAGGCCAGCGCATTCCATTGGTCGAGCGCCCGCGTTTCCACACCGAGCAGGCCTGGCAAGAATACGCCGACAAACTCACCGAACTGGCGCGCTTCACCCTGTCCCAAGGCGTGCGTCTGGCGTATCACCATCACATGGGTGCCTACGTCGAATCCCCGGCCGACATCGACAAACTGATGGCATTGACCGGCAGCGAAGTCGGCCTGCTGTTCGATTCGGGCCACTGCTACATGGGCGGCGGCGAGCCGTTGCAGGTATTGCGCAAACACATCGAACGGGTCTGCCACGTGCATTTCAAGGACGTGCGCAAACCAGTAGTGCAACTGGCGCGCAACAATCTTTGGAGCTTCCCGGACTGCATCATCAACGGCACCTTCACCGTGCCCGGCGATGGCGACATCGACTTCAGCGCCTTGCTCGACGTGCTGCTGGGCGCCGACTACCACGGCTGGCTGGTGGTGGAAGCCGAGCAGGATCCGGCGGTGGCACCGAGTTACGTCTATGCCAAAAAAGGCTACGACACCTTGCGTGCCTTGCTCGACGAGAGGACCGCGCAATGAGCCTGTTGGTCAAGAGCAATGCCTGTGGCCGGACCATGGTCGAGTTGGGGCAGGGTGAGTTGGAATACGTCGGTTTTGCCGCTTACCGCCTGAGTCTTGGCGAAACCCTACCGGTCAGCGGGGGCGACAAGGAATTGTGCCTGGTGCTGCTCAGCGGTCGGGTCGGCATCAAGGGTGAAGCACCGGGGCAGGGCGCATTCGACTGGGACAACATCGGCGATCGTCAGTCGGTGTTCGAAGACAAATCACCGTTCGCCGTGTATTTGCCACCCGGCAGCCAGGCCCAGGTGGTGGCGTTGAGCGACGTGCAAATCGCCGTGTGCGCGGCCCCCGGTTCGACTACCGAAAACCTCGGCCCACGGTTGATCAAACCCGACAGTATGAAACGCAGTGTGCGCGGCAAGGGCGCCAACACCCGTTATGTCTGCGACATTTTGCCGGACACCGAGCCCGCCCATTCGCTGCTGGTGGTGGAAGTGCGTACGCCGTCCGGTCACTCGTCGAGCTACCCGCCGCACAAGCACGACACCGACGATCTGCCGCACCAGAGCTTTCTCGAAGAAACCTATTACCACCAGATCAACCCGCCCCAGGGCTTCGTGTTCCAGCGGGTCTACACCGACGATCGCAGCATCGATCAGGCCATGGCGGTGGAAAACAGCGATCTGGTTGTGGTGCCCAAGGGTTATCACCCGGTCAGCGTGCCCTACGGCTATGAGTCGTATTACCTGAACGTGATGGCCGGCCCGAAACGCGTCTGGCAGTTCCATAACGATCCGCAGCACAGCTGGCTACTGGATCTCTGAATTACAACGCCTGAATTCAAACATTCGAACGGAGAACAAGAACAATGAGCGACGCCCCGGTCATAGGCCATTACATCGACGGTCAGGTGCAGGACAGCGGTAGCGAGCGGTTCAGTAATGTCTTCAATCCGGCCACCGGCAGCGTTCAGGCGCGGGTCGGGCTGGCCAGCCAGAAGACCGTGGACGAGGCCGTCGCTTCGGCCATGAAGGCGTTCCCGGCCTGGGCCGAGCAATCGTCCCTGCGCCGTTCGCGGGTGATGTTCAAGTTCAAGGAATTGCTCGACCGCCATCACAACGAACTGGCCGAAATCATCAGCCGCGAACACGGCAAAGTGTTCTCTGACGCCAAGGGCGAAGTGACCCGTGGTATCGAAATCGTCGAATACGCCTGCGGTGCGCCGAACCTGCTGAAAACCGATTTCAGCGACAACATCGGCGGTGGCATCGACAACTGGAACCTGCGCCAGCCATTGGGCGTCTGCGCCGGCGTTACGCCGTTCAACTTCCCGGTGATGGTGCCGCTGTGGATGATCCCGTTGGCGCTGGTCACCGGCAACTGCTTCATCCTCAAACCGTCTGAACGTGATCCATCCGCCAGTTTGTTGATGGCTCGCTTGCTCACCGAAGCCGGGTTGCCGGACGGTGTGTTCAACGTGGTCCAGGGCGACAAGGCGGCGGTCGATGCCTTGCTGCAACACCCGGACATCGAGGCGATTTCCTTTGTCGGCTCGACGCCGATTGCCGAGTACATCCACCAGCAAGCGACCTCGCGCGGCAAACGCGTACAGGCGCTGGGCGGGGCGAAGAACCACATGATCGTCATGCCCGATGCCGATCTGGATCAAGCGGCGGATGCGCTGATCGGCGCGGCGTACGGCTCGGCCGGTGAGCGTTGCATGGCGATTTCGATTGCCGTGGCCGTCGGTGATGTCGGTGACCAGTTGATTGCCAAACTGCTGCCGCGCATCGATCAACTGAAGGTCGGCAATGGCATGCAAGGCGACAGCGACATGGGGCCGCTGGTGACCGCCGAACACAAGGCCAAGGTCGAGGGTTTTATCGGCGAGGGTGTGGCCCAGGGCGCGCAGCTGATTGTCGACGGGCGCAACTTCAAGGTGCCAGGCGCCGAGAATGGTTTCTTCGTCGGCGCGACGCTGTTCGACAAGGTCACGACCGAGATGAGCATCTACCAGCAAGAGATCTTCGGCCCGGTGCTGGGCATTGTGCGCGTGCCGGACTTCGCCAGCGCCGTGGCGCTGATCAACGCCCATGAATTCGGCAACGGCGTATCGTGTTTCACCAGCGACGGTGGCATCGCCCGCTCGTTTGCCCGCAGCATCAAGGTCGGCATGGTCGGCATCAACGTACCGATTCCGGTGCCCATGGCCTGGCACTCGTTCGGCGGCTGGAAGCGCTCGCTGTTCGGTGATCACCACGCTTATGGCGAAGAAGGCATTCGCTTCTACAGCCGCTACAAAAGCGTGATGCAGCGTTGGCCCGACAGCATCGCCAAGGGCCCTGAATTCAGCATGCCGACAGCCAAATAATTCACGTGTGCGGAGAACAACAAAAAATGAGCAAACCCCTGCGTTTCGCCTTGAACCGTATGGTCGCCCCACGTTTGTCCCTGCCCGCGTTCATCGAGTTGGCGGTGACCCTCAAGGCCGACGCCATCGAGATTCGCAATGACCTCAAAGGCGTCGAGATCGAGGATGGCACCGCCCCCGAACACGTCCGTGAGCTGTGCGCGGCCAAAGGCATCACCGTGCTGTCGATTAACGCGCTGTATCCGTTCGATGTCTGGAATGACGAGCGCCGCGCACACGCCCTGAAGCTTGCCGCTTATGCCCGTGACTGTGGCGCACGGGGCTTGGTGATGTGCCCATTGAACGACCGCGCCGATCCACGAACCGAAGCGCAGCGTGCGTCCGGCCTGCGCACGGCGTTGAGTGAACTGGCGCCGATCCTGCGCGATCACGGTATTCTCGGCTTTATCGAACCGCTGGGTTTCGAAGAATGCTCGCTGCGGCGCAAACGCACGGCAGTCGATGCGATCAAGGCCATCGGAGGGCTGGATGTGTTTCGTCTGGTGCATGACACCTTCCACCATCACCTTGCCAGCGAGCATGAATTCTTCCCTGAACTGACCGGGTTGGTGCACATCTCCGGCGTCGAAGATGCCGAGGCGCCACTGGCGACCATTCGTGACGGCCATCGGGTGCTGGTGGGCGAGGGCGACATCCTCGGCAATGCGGCGCAGATCGACACCTTGCTCAGTAGCGGCTATGGCGGCTACCTGTCGTTCGAACCGTTTGCCGACAGCGTCCATGGCCTGGCGGATATCCAGACGGCGATCGGCGCGAGTATGGATCACCTGCAGAAGTCCCTGAGCTGACATCGGATTTGCATACGGAAAAGGTGCGAGCATGACCACAACAAGACTGACCATGGCCCAGGCCCTGGTGAAATTCCTCGATAACCAGTACATCGAGGTCGATGGGGTTCAGAGCAAATTCGTTGCTGGGATCTTTACCATTTTTGGCCACGGCAATGTGCTGGGTCTGGGGCAAGCCCTGGAACAGGACAGCGGCGACCTGATCGTCCATCAGGGCCGCAACGAACAAGGCATGGCCCACGCCGCCATCGGTTTCGCCAAGCAACACCTGCGGCGCAAGATCTACGCCTGTTCTTCATCGGTGGGCCCGGGCGCGGCGAACATGCTGACCGCTGCCGCCACGGCCACCGCCAACCGTATTCCCTTGCTGCTGTTGCCCGGTGACGTTTATGCGTGCCGCCAACCGGACCCGGTGTTGCAACAGATCGAGCAGTTTCACGACCTGAGCATCAGCACCAACGACGCGTTCAAGGCCGTGAGCAAATACTGGGACCGGATCAACCGTCCCGAGCAACTGATGACTGCGGCGATCCACGCCATGCGCGTGCTCACCGATCCCGCCGAAACCGGCGCCGTCACCCTGGCCCTGCCGCAAGACGTGCAGGCCGAGGCGTACGACTATCCCGATTACTTCCTGCAAAAACGCGTGCATCGCATCGAGCGCCGTCCGGCCACCGAAGCGATGCTCGGCGATGCCGTGGCGTTGTTCAAAGGCAAGCGCAAACCGCTGATCATCTGCGGCGGTGGGGTCAAGTATTCCGGTGCCAATGCAGCGTTGCAGGCCTTTGCCGAGCGCTTCGATATTCCTTTCGCCGAAACCCAGGCCGGCAAGAGCGCGGTGGTGTCCAGCCATCCACTGAACGTCGGCGGGATCGGCGAAACCGGTTGTCTGGCGGCGAACCTGTTGGCCAAGGACGCTGATTTGATCATCGGCGTCGGCACCCGCTACAGCGATTTCACCACCGCGTCGAAATCCTTGTTCAAACACCCGGACGTGCAATTTCTCAACCTCAATATCAGCCCTTGCGACGCCCTGAAACTCGATGGTGTGCAACTGCTGGCGGACGCCAGAACCGGCTTGAACGCCTTGGCCGCTGTGTTGGGCGACTATCGCTCCGGCTGGGGCGATCAACCCCGACAGGCCCGGGCGCAGCTGGACGAGGAAGTCGACCGCCTCTATCAGGTCGAGTACCAGACTCAAGACTTCGCCCCAGAAATCAACGACCACCTGGACCCGGCGGTGCTGCGCGAATTCATCGAGCTGACCGGTTCCTGCCTGACCCAGAGCCGGGTGCTCGGTGTGCTCAATGAAACCCTGGCCGATGATGCGGTGATCGTCGCCGCCGCCGGCAGCCTGCCCGGCGACTTGCAGCGCAGCTGGCGCAGCAAGGGTGTGAACACCTACCACGTCGAGTACGGTTATTCGTGCATGGGTTACGAGGTGAACGCGGCGCTGGGCGTGAAGCTCGCCGAGCCTGAGCGCGAGGTCTATGCGCTGGTGGGCGACGGCTCCTACATGATGCTGCACTCGGAGCTGGCCACCTCGATCCAGGAGCGCCGCAAGATCAACGTGGTGTTGCTGGATAACATGACCTTCGGCTGCATCAACAACCTGCAAATGGAACACGGCATGGACAGCTTCGGCACCGAATTCCGTTTCCGCAATCCTGAAACCGGCAAGCTCGATGGCGGTTTCGTGCCGGTGGATTTCGCCATGAGCGCGGCGGCTTACGGCTGCAAGACCTACAAGGTCAACACCGTCGAGGAGCTGCGAGCCGCGTTGGCGGATGCACGGTTGCAGACCGTCTCCACGCTGATTGATATCAAGGTCCTGCCCAAAACCATGATTCACAAATACCTGTCGTGGTGGCGGGTCGGCGTGGCGCAAGTCTCCACCAGCGCGCGCACCGATGCGGTGGCCAAGACCCTCAACGAACGATTGGCCAAGGCCCGTCAATACTGATTGCCCTGAAACGAACAACAGGAGTGTTTATATGTCTTCGCTTTCCAATTCGTTGCGCATTGGCGTCATCGGCACCGGGGCCATCGGCCAGGACCATATCCGTCGTTGCAGCCAGACCTTGCTCAACAGTCAGGTCGTCGCGGTCACTGACATCAATTTGCAGCAAGCAGCCAAGGTCGTCTCCGATCTGAAGCTGACCGCCGAGGTTTATCCCGATGGCCACGCGCTGATCAAGGCGCCGGACGTCGACGCAGTCCTCGTCACCTCCTGGGGCCCGAGCCACGAAGAGTTCGTACTGGCGGCCATTGCGGCGGGCAAACCGGTGTTCTGCGAGAAACCGCTGGCGGTCACCGCCGAAGGCTGCCGCAAGATCGTCGAGGCCGAAGTGGCCCACGGCAAGCGACTGGTGCAGGTTGGTTTCATGCGCCCGTACGATGAAGGTTATCGGGCATTGAAATCGGTGATCGACAGTGGCCAGATCGGCGAGCCGCTGATGCTGCACTGCGCACACCGCAACCCGACCGTAGGTGAAAACTACAAGACCGACATGGCGATCACCGACACGCTGATCCATGAGCTGGACGTGTTGCGCTGGTTGCTCGACGACGATTATGTGTCGGTGCAAGTGGTGTTCCCGCGCAAGACCAGCAAGGCCCACGCCCATTTGAAAGACCCGCAGATCGTGCTGCTGGAAACCGCCAAGGGCACGCGCATCGACGTGGAAGTGTTCGTCAACTGCCAGTACGGCTACGACATCCAGTGCGAAGTGGTGGGGGAGACCGGCATCGCCAAACTGCCGGAGCCGTCGCAGGTTCAGTTGCGCAGCGGAGCGAAACTGTCCAATGCGATTCTGATGGACTGGAAGGATCGGTTCATCGCCGCGTACGACGTCGAGTTGCAGGCGTTCATCGATGGCGTGCGGGCCGGGCAGGTCGGCGGGCCATCGGCGTGGGACGGTTTCGCGGCGGCGGTGGCAGCGGATGCCTGCATCGAAGCGCAGAACAGTGGCCAGATCGTAAAAGTCGGCCTGCCAGATCGCCCCCGCTTCTACGGCTAACCCTCGTAATGATCGTTCCCACGCTCTGCGTGGGAATGCAGCCCGGGACGCTCCGCGTCCCAAAAGCGGACGCAGAGCGTCCATTGATGCATTACCACGCAGAGCGTGGGAACGATCAGCGTAAGGTTAAGGAGAATAAAAAAACATGCGCATCGCACTAGACCCCTACATGTACCGCAACCTGTCCCTGGGCAAAATGGTCGACAAGGTCGCCGAGCTCGGTTACGAACACATCGAGCTGTCGCCCCGGGAAGATTTCCTGCCGTTCTATAAAGCCCCGCGAGTCGACAAGGCGCGGATCAAGGAATTTCGCAAAGCCCTGAGCGACACCGGGGTCAAACTCTCTTCCTTATTACCCATGTACCACTGGGCCGCCGCCGATGAAGGTCTGCGCGTAGCCGCGGTGCGCAACTGGAAGCGGGCGATCCAGGTTGCCGTGGAGATGGACTGCGAACTGGTCAACACCGAGTTCACCGGCCAGTCGGACAACCCGTTGGTCTGCGAGAACCAGTTCATGCGTTCCATGGACGAACTGATCCCCGAGTTCGAACGCGAAGGCATCAAGCTCGATATCCAGGCCCATCCTTATGATTTCTGCGAGCGCAACAACGAGTCRGTGGACATCATTCGCGGTCTGGACCGCGAGTGGATCAACTACCTCTACGCCGCGCCGCACACGTTTTTCTATGACGATGGCGTGGGTGACATCGCCTCGATGCTCAAGTACGCCGGCTCGAAGCTGAGTCACTTGATCATCGCCGACACCTACAACCACAAGGCTTCCTCAGGCTTGCGCTACATCGTCAACCCGCCGGGCGTCACCGCCACCGTGCACCAGCACCTGGACATCGGCCAGGGCGAGGTCGACTGGGAAGCGTTTTTCGGCACCTTGCGCGAGATCAAGTTCGATGGCATCGCCACCGTCTCGGTGTTCGCCTGGGAAGACCGGCCGGACGAGTCCAACCGGATGATGCTCGAACGCGTGACCCGTGAACTCTGCCAGTAATTGGCAGCTCCTACGCAGGGTGCATCACTATAAGAAGGAGTTGATTCATGCGTATCGGACTTGTCGGTTACGGCCATGGCGGCCGTTTTTTCCATGCTCCGCTGATCAGCAGTCTGCCGGCAGCGACCTTCGTCGGCGTGGTCACCCGTTCCGCCGAGCGCCGACAACTGCTGGCCACGGAACATCCCGGAGTACCGGCCTTCGACAGCATTGGCCAACTGGTCGAAGCCGGGGTTGATGTGCTGGTGGTGTCCACGCCGCTCAAAGGCCGTCCGGCGTTGGTGCTCGACGCCATCGAACACGGGGTGGCGGTGGTCAGCGACAAGCCGTTCGCCGCCGATACGCAACAGGCGCAGACCCTGATCACCATGGCCGAGCGTCAGGGCGTGCATTTGAGCGTCTACCAGAACCGGCGCTGGGACTCGGATTTCCTCACCGTGCGCAAACTCATCGAGTCCGGTGCCCTGGGCCAGGTCACCCGTTTCGAGTCGCGGATCGAACGCTACTCGCCACAATCGGTGAACAACGGCAGCGGCGGTGGTTTCCTGCGTGATCTGGGCAGCCATCTGGTGGATCAGGCGTTGCTGTTGTTCGGCCCCGTCACCCGGGTTTACGCCGAACTGGATTACCTCGAAAAAGGCCAGACCTTCGACAACGGCTTCTTTATGTCCCTGACCCATGTCAATGGCGTGACCTCGCACCTGAGTGGCAGTTGCCTGCAAAACACCCCGGGCCCGCGTTTTCGCGTGACCGGCACCCAGGGCTGCTACAGCGTCGACGGTCTGGACGGGCAAGAGGCGTCGACCCTGGCCGGGCTCACGCCCAAATCCGAGGGCGAGCGCTGGGGCGTCGAAGAGCATCGTCGCTGGGGCTGGTTCGAACAGGGCGAGGTGCGCGAGCGGGTGCCGTCCGAGCGAGGCTGCTGGAACCAGTTCTATTTGCAGCTACAAACCGCGTTACAGAGCGGTGGCCCACTGCCGGTCGAGGCCCGTGATGCACTGGCGACCACCCGCGTGCTAGACGCTGCGCGGCTAAGTTTCGAGCGCCATCAAGTGGTGGCGTTGAGCGCATTTGAAAGCCATGGAACAAAATCAGAATAAAATTCTAAAATGAGTTGATATAGAAATTATTTTCCAATAAAGTCGTTTCCAGGTTGCCGACTATCAACGTCCGATCACGCTCAAGCAGGCCTTGAACGAGTGAAGGACGCACCAAAAACAAGAAACAAAGCCAGGTACCGTCGATGAAAACCTTCAACTCTGCTCTGCATGTTTTACGTTCCGCGCTGCACCTCTCTCGCGACCTGCCTCGCGTCTCGTTTCATTCCATCTCTCGCTTGCTTTGCGTCGAACGCAAGGGCGCCCTGGTCTGCTGCATTCCGGGTGCGCCGATAGTCCGCTTGCCCGTTCACTGAAATCGTCACGCCTTATCCATAAAACCAACAAGAATGTGGAGAAAGACCTTTCATGAAGACCAAGACCCGTTTCGCCTCACTCGCCTTGTCCCTGATGCTCGCCAGCGGTGCCGCACTCGCTGACATGAAGATCGGCGTCAGCATGGCCCAGTTCGATGACACTTGGCTGACCTACCTGCGCGAATCCATGGACACCAAAGCCAAGTCCTATCCCGATGGCGTCAAGCTGCAGTTCGAGGATGCGCGCAGCGACGTGGTCAGGCAGTTGAGCCAGGTAGAAAGCTTCATCAGCCAGAAAGTCGATGCCATTGTGGTCAATCCGGTGGATACCGCCGCCACCAAGAAAATTACCGAAGCGGCGGTCAAGGCCGGCATTCCGCTGGTGTACGTCAATCGCCGCCCCGATGACTTGAACCTGCCCAAAGGCGTGGTCACTGTCGCCTCCAACGATCTGGAGGCCGGTCAGATGCAGATGCAGTACCTGGCGGAAAAAATGGGCGGCAAGGGCGACATCGTGATTCTGCTCGGTGATTTGGCCAACAACTCCACCACCAACCGTACCAAGGGCGTAAAAGAGGTGCTGGCCAAGTACCCGAACATCAAGATCGAGCAAGAGCAGAGCGGCATCTGGTCGCGGGACAAGGGCATGACACTGGTCAACGACTGGCTGACCCAAGGCCGCAAGTTCGACGCGGTCGTCTCCAACAACGACGAGATGGCGATTGGCGCGGCCATGGCCCTGCAACAGGCGGGTGTCGCCAAAGGCAGTGTGCTGATCGCCGGTGTTGACGGTACGCCCGACGGTTTGAACGCGGTGAAGAAGGGCTCTCTGCTGGTTTCGGTGTTCCAGGACGCCAAGGGGCAGGCCGATGGTTCGGTCGACACGGCGGTGAAAATGGCCAGGAACGAGCCGGTCGAACAGGCCGTGTGGGTGCCGTATCGCTTGATCACTTTGCAAAACGTTGACCAGTTCAAATAGTCCGTCCGTTCGATAACAACAATAAGCACGCAAGGTTGCGACGCGACCTTGCTGATGGAGTACCTGATCATGTTCGCTTCAGCGACTGCTTCGAGCCCCCCGTTGGTGGGTATCCAGCCAACCGCAACACCTGTCGATGAGCCGTACCTGCTGGAGATCATCAACGTCAGCAAGGGTTTTCCCGGTGTGGTGGCCTTGTCCGACGTACAGCTGCGGGTGCGTCCCGGTTCCGTGCTGGCGCTGATGGGCGAAAACGGTGCCGGCAAATCCACCCTGATGAAAATCATTGCCGGCATCTACCAGCCGGACGCCGGCGAGTTGCGCCTGCGGGGCAAGCCGGTGGTCTTCGAAACGCCACTGGCCGCGCTCCAGGCCGGGATCGCGATGATTCACCAGGAGCTCAACCTGATGCCGCACATGAGCATCGCCGAGAACATCTGGATCGGCCGCGAGCAGCTCAACGGCCTGCACATGATCGATCACCGCGAAATGCACCGCTGCACCGCCAAACTGCTGGAGCGTCTGCGGATCAATCTCGACCCGGAAGAGCAGGTGGGCAACCTGAGCATCGCCGAACGGCAGATGGTCGAGATCGCCAAGGCGGTGTCCTACGACTCCGACATCCTGATCATGGACGAACCGACTTCGGCCATCACCGATAAGGAAGTCGCCCACCTGTTCTCGATCATTGCCGACCTCAAGAGCCAGGGCAAAGGCATCATCTACATCACTCATAAGATGAACGAAGTGTTCAGCATCGCCGATGAAGTGGCGGTGTTCCGCGACGGTGCCTATATCGGCCTGCAACGGGCCGACAGTATGGACGGCGACAGCCTGATCTCGATGATGGTCGGCCGCGAGTTGAGTCAACTGTTTCCGGTGCGCGAGAAGCCGATTGGCGATCTGTTGCTGTCGGTACGCGACCTCAAGCTGGACGGCATTTTCAAGGACGTCTCCTTCGACCTGCATGCCGGCGAGATCCTGGGTATTGCCRGGTTGATGGGCTCGGGGCGGACCAATGTCGCCGAGGCGATTTTCGGCATCACTCCGAGTGACGGTGGCGAGATCCGGCTCGACGGCGAGGTGGTGCGCATCACCGATCCGCACATGGCCATCGAGAAGGGCTTCGCGCTGTTGACCGAAGATCGCAAGCTCAGCGGCCTGTTCCCGTGCCTGTCGGTGCTGGAAAACATGGAAATGGCGGTATTGCCTCATTACGTCGGCAACGGCTTCATCCAGCAGAAGGCCCTGCGCGCGTTGTGTGAAGACATGTGCAAGAAGCTGCGGGTGAAAACGCCGTCGCTGGAACAGTGCATCGATACCTTGTCCGGCGGCAATCAGCAGAAGGCCTTGCTGGCGCGCTGGCTGATGACCAACCCGCGAATCCTGATTCTCGACGAGCCCACCCGGGGCATCGATGTCGGCGCCAAGGCCGAGATCTACCGGCTGATCTCGTACCTGGCCAGCGAAGGCATGGCGGTGATCATGATTTCTTCGGAACTGCCGGAAGTGCTGGGCATGAGCGACCGGGTCATGGTCATGCACGAGGGCGACCTGATGGGCACCCTCGACCGCAGCGAAGCGACCCAGGAACGAGTGATGCAACTGGCCTCGGGCATGTCCGCGGTTCACTAATGGATGCTGGCGGTGGCCGTGGCCGCCGTCGACGACGCAATAGAAGGGTGAGTGGTTATGAACGCGATACTGGAAAACAAGCCTGCAGCGGTACCGGTCAAGAGTCGCCGACGCTTTCCGACCGAGCTGAGTATCTTCCTGGTACTGATCGGCATCGGCCTGGTCTTCGAGCTGTTCGGCTGGATCGTGCGGGACCAGAGCTTCCTGATGAACTCTCAGCGTCTGGTGCTGATGATTCTGCAAGTGTCGATCATCGGCCTGCTGGCGATCGGGGTGACCCAGGTCATCATCACCACCGGTATCGATCTGTCCTCCGGTTCGGTGCTGGCGCTGTCGGCGATGATTGCCGCCAGCCTGGCCCAGACCTCGGACTTTGCCCGGGCGGTGTTTCCGTCCCTGACTGACTTGCCGGTGTGGATTCCGGTGATCACCGGGCTGGGGGTGGGATTGCTGGCGGGGGCGATCAACGGCAGCATCATTGCAGTCACCGGGATTCCACCGTTCATTGCCACCCTCGGCATGATGGTCTCGGCGCGCGGTTTGGCGCGCTACTACACCGAAGGTCAGCCGGTGAGCATGCTCTCGGACTCCTACACGGCCATCGGACATGGCGCGATGCCGGTGATCATCTTTCTGGTGGTGGCGGTGATCTTTCACATCGCCCTGCGCTACACCAAGTACGGCAAGTACACCTACGCCATCGGCGGCAACATGCAGGCGGCGCGCACCTCCGGGATCAACGTCAAGCGCCATCTGGTGATTGTCTACAGCATCGCCGGGCTGCTTGCAGGCCTGGCCGGGGTGGTGGCGTCGGCACGGGCCGCGACCGGGCAGGCCGGGATGGGCATGTCTTATGAACTGGACGCGATTGCCGCGGCGGTCATCGGCGGCACCAGCCTGGCCGGTGGCGTAGGGCGCATCACCGGCACCGTGATCGGCGCATTGATTCTCGGGGTCATGGCCAGCGGCTTTACCTTTGTCGGTGTTGATGCTTATATTCAAGACATTATCAAAGGGCTGATTATTGTGGTGGCGGTGGTCATCGACCAGTACCGCAACAAGCGCAAACTCAAGCGCTGAGCCATACGAAAGACGAAAATGCGCCACGCCTGACCCGCGTGGCGCAGCCGTTTGTCTTCTATATACAGCCGTCGGACTGAATTTCTTGCTATAAACGCACTCCGATAAGCACCTCAAAGCCTGCCATAGAGCACTTTCAGGGCTTTGTCGGACAGATTTGCAGTCTTTTCAGTTGCTGAGGCCTCAAGTCGGCCTTAGACTGCCGCCCCTCGTAAATTGAGTGCCGGGTGGCGCTTGGAATAAACGGCGCCGTTCCAATGACCGCGCAAGGCTCAACGGAACGCTCCCTAATTCGCCTTAATGCACGTTTTTTTATAGAGATATCAATGACAAAGGACAAGTTGCTGGCCATGCCGGCGGATGACTACATGAATGCCGAGCAACATGCTTTTTTCTCTGAGCTGTTGCAGAACATGAAAGTCGAAACCCATGAGCGCATCGAACAGAATCGCATCGCCATCGAGAGCCTGGACACCCCGGCCGATCCGGCTGACGCGGCTTCCGTCGAAGAAGAGCGCACCTGGCTGGTGAACGCGATCGATCGCGACCAGCGCATGCTGCCTCAATTGGAACAGGCCCTGGAACGCATCAAGGAAGACAGCTTCGGCTGGTGCGATGACAGCGGCGAGCCAATCGGCCTCAAGCGCCTGCTGATCAGCCCGACCACCAAGTACTGCATCGAAGCTCAAGAACGTCACGAGCAGATCGACAAGCACCAGCGTCAGGCCTGATTCTGTGAGGCAGCCAGCTAATAACTGGCTGCCTTGAAAAGATCGCAGCCTTTGGCAGCTCCTACAGGTTTATGTGAACCCGTGCAGGAGCTGCCGAAGGCTGCGATCTTTGCTTTTCGACGTCTGCGAAAACACCCGTGCACTTCTATTGATCTGCTGCAACCCCCCACTACTAACGGACCATAGATAATGGCCTTGTGGTGGCGTTTAATGCGGATACAACAATTAGAAGATGCCTGGGGTGACAAACGATGATGCGAGACGGGTCTCTGGCTGGGGCAGTGCCCGCAGCCGTACTTTTGCCGAAAAACCAGTGGCTCACGCCGACCCTGCAAAGCATCGCCCTGATGCTCTTGCTGTGTGGCATGGCATTGGCTGGCTGGTCGCTTTACCTTGGCCTGCCATTGGCTGTGCTGATTATCTGGCTGCCGCGCCTGCGCTCGCGCACGCTGCCGCAGGCAACCCCGGCTGACAACGCCAGCGCCATCGCCGGTTTGACTCGCGATCTTTCCTACACCACCAGTCATAACGCCTTGTCCGCCGCCGGCGTGGCCTTTTCGGTCAAGCAACTGGCCGACAAGCTGCAATCGCAACTCGGCGCTGCAGCACAGATTGTCAGCAGCGCTGAAGTGATGATCGCCACCGAACAGGCTACCTCGACACTCAGCCGGGAAGCCTTGAGCGCGGCCAGCGAAGCCCATCAGAGCAGCGCGGCAGGGCGTATGGAGCTGATCGAGTCCATCGCGCGCATGCATCAACTCAGTCAACGCGCCAGCAGCAGCCGCGAGCTGATCGAAGCCCTGAGCCTGCGCAGTGACGATATCCAGCGGGTAACGCTGGTGATCCAGTCTATCGCCAGCCAGACCAATCTGTTGGCGTTGAACGCGGCCATCGAGGCGGCGCGGGCCGGGGAGCACGGTCGCGGGTTTGCGGTGGTGGCCGATGAGGTTCGTGGCCTGGCCGCGCGCACGGCGACCGCGACCGGCGAAGTCGGGGAGATGGTCGCCGATATTCAGCAACGCACGGCGCAAGTGGTGGAACAGATTCGTCAGTTGGCCAGCGACCTGAATACTGGCGTTGCGCAGGTCGAGCACACGGGGCAGCACCTGGAAAACATCGCGCGCCTGGCCGCCGGTGTTGAAAGGCAGGTCGGGGAAATCGCTCTGGGCGCGGACACTAATCGCGAACAACTCGACAGCCTGTTCCACGCCATCGAACAAATGCGCAGCGACCTGGCGATCAGTGACCAGCAAACCCAGCGGCTGGCCCAGGCGGCGGTACAAATGGAAGGGCAGGCCGAAACCATCAGCGAACGCCTCGCCGCAGTCGGACTGGATGACTATCACCAGCGGATATCGATCAGGGCCGGATCAGTCTCGATGACTTGTTTGATCGCAATTACCAGGCGATCCCCAACACCAGCCCGGCCAAATACCAGACCCGCTTCGACCGTTACACCGATCAGGTCTTGCCGGCGATCCAGGAGCCATTGCTGCCGCGTCACGAAGGCCTGGTGTTCGCCATTGCCTGCACGCAGCAGGGGTATGTGCCGACCCACAACACCGTGTTCAGCCAGCCACTGACCGGCGACGTGCAGGTCGATACCCTGCAAAACCGCACCAAGCGCAAGTTCGCCGACCGCACCGGGATTCGCTGTGGCAGCCACCAGCAGGCCGTACTGTTGCAGACCTACACCCGCGACACCGGTGAACTGATGCACGACCTCTCGGTGCCGATCATGCTCAAGGGTCGCCACTGGGGTGGATTGCGGTTGGGCTACAAACCGGAAAAGTCTCGCTGATAGCCTGACAATTGTTACCGCGTATGCAACGAAGCGGTGCAGCGCCGTTGCTGTTTCCTCGAGGATGAACTCATTAACATGCCTGCATAGTTAGGTCGCTAATGAAGTTCGAGAGGTCAGCATGCAAAGCAAAGTCGATGTCGCGGTCATGATTGGCAGCGGCGTGCCCGCCAGTTTGCGAGCGATGGGGCAGAGCGTCTGTTGGGTGGTGCTGCTCAACGGTGAGCGCTGGGGGACGGCGTTTTCCAGTCGTAATGAAGCCGAGGAGTGCAGGGCTGCCTGGTTGGCACAATTGAACGCCGAAATGCCCGACAGCCTGCATTGAATTCCATGCTAATGGATCTGGTGCATGCGCAGGTTCAGGTCGTCGACCACATGCGCCCAATCGGCGTCTTCACGCAGTTGTTCCTTGAGGAAGCCGGCTTGTTGCGGGGTCCAGAACTCGGCGTCGATGAGTTTCTTGTCATCGGGCAAGGGTGAGTGAAGGGCAATGAAATCGTCGATGGCCTTTTCGCTGGAGTCCAGGCCGAGCTGGTCGAACAAACCTTTCAAGTCATGTGTGGGTGAATCCATCTTCATCTCCTTGCAGATAATCAGTCGCCTCGGGTGCGAGATCTGAGGTGCGGCTTCATTGCATCTGAGGGAACCGCGCGCCAAGAGTTCGATAGGGGTTTAGCAGCTTTCTGCGGATTCGTCATCAGTGATGGCAATAAGCTATTGCCTGTCGCTGTTCCAGCGATTACGATGCCGTCGCATTTTTTTGGCGTCATCAAGCCGCCATTCAAAGAGTCCGTACATGGATGTCGTCGTCACTCGCTGCCAGGTTTAGCGCCTTGCGGTGCTGATCTGCCCATCCCTTGCGTGATTTCTTCCAAGGCGACCCGCCCCCCCGATCCCGCATGAAAAGGATGTAAGCAGTGAAGCGTCTTGTTTATTTGATGGTCATCGCACTAGGCCTGTCGTTGACCGGCTGTGTGTCGTTTACGCCGCTGGGCCCCATTGGCGAACCCTTGAGCCCCGCGCCATCGACCCTCGATCGCAGCGCCGAGATCAGCGATGTGGTGATTTCCGCCCCCGAGCTGGACGACAAGGTACGCGTCGCCGGCAGCCGGCAACTGACCGAACAAATCAGCGCATATGTTGATAAAAGCGATTACTTCAAGCGAATCGTGGTGTTCCCGGCCAAGGCTGGCGAGGATGACGTGGTGCTCAAGTTCAACCTGACCTCACTGGCAGGCAAACGCACCATGCACCCGGCTTACATCCCCGGCGCACTGGTGACGCTGACCATCTGGATCTGGGTCGACGGGCCGATTTACGTCGATAAATACGACCTGGCCGGCGAATTGATCATTGAAGATCGTCAAGGCAAGCAACTGGCCCGGTCGGTCGAGCAGGTCAAGCTCGACAAAAATGTCGGCCTGTGGAATGCCGACTACCTCAACCCGCGTCTGGGCGGCTCCCAGTTGCGCGATCTGATCGCTCAATTGTTGGCCAGTGCCACCCCTCAATTGCGTACACCGTCAAAGGAACTGGCAGCCCATGAATAAATATCTTCTGACTCTGCTGCTTTTGGTCAGCAGCACCCTCACAGGCTGCATTTCCTATTCCCAACATGAGCTGGCGCCGGTGGACCAGTGGCCGCCAATGCAGGCCAGGCAGGACAAGCCCAGTGCTTATCTGCACGTGACCACCCAGCAGCAGTTCAACGGCGAACTGTCGGGTGGTGTCGGCAATGCGGCGTTGGTGGAACAGCACATACTGGAAACCTTCAAGGAATCCGGACAGTTCAAGAACGTGACCACGGACAAGGTTGACTCGAACCTGTACGTGACAAGTACGTTGACCAATAACGAGCAGGGTAATATCGCGAGTGCCTGGCTCACAGGCTTTACGTTCTTTGTGATTCCGACAACGTTCAGCAATACCTTCACGCTGGAAACCGTGTTCAAGGACCGGGAAGGCAACTTGCTGGGTAAAATCGTCAAACAGGAAAGCACTCGCACCTGGATGCAGATTCTGTTGATTGTCGGCTTGCCATTCAATGAACGTGGCGACGCGGTACTCAAACAGCTGACTCAAAGCACACTGGATGAAGCGGTCAAGCGCAAGCTGATCTGACCGGTTGTCCAGAACAAGGCGTGCTATCTGTGCAAGGCTGGCACGCCGCAGACACTCTAAGGCTTGAACCGTCGCTTCATCCTCTCCTGTCTCAGGCTTTCAATGCCCCTTCATCGACCGCAAGTTTCAGGGCTTTGGCGGCTTCCTGGGCAGCAATGGCCGCGACATCCGCGGTCTTGAACCAGCGATCCTTTTCCACCTGGTGATACGACACCGTAGTCAACGGCGGTTTGGCGCGCATGATAATGACTGCCTGGAATTCGCCGTCGACTTCTCTGGCTTCGCCCCGGATAAAAAATTCACCGATATCAAATTCCGTCACGTAGCAGTCTTCCCTTTGAAATATTATGTTGTATTGAGCGCCGTCCACCCTGAGGACGGGTTTCATGGGGCGGGCAGTATGGCAGTAGTTGCCTGCCGGCGGCTGAGTTAAGTCGCCGGCGTGACGAAGCGTCTATAGAAGTGAATTCCGCAGGATGAGTCAGTTGCGAGACTCGAGCGAGCGGGCAAGGGCGCAGGCTTCGTTATGGTCGGCGCGGAAACCTCTGACACGTCCGGTGGATATTTCCCTGATGTGAAAAAAGGCGTTCCCGGCCAATACCACCTGAAAACGCGGGAGCAGATGCGCTTCAGGGAGGAAATCCTGTTGGCGGAGTACTATCGATTGCAGAAGTGACGAGTCGTTTGTGTGGTGTGTGTGAGGCTGGGCGAAGTGAGTCAGTGTGCACATATGAAGTCCTTTTCGCGGTTTTACCGACGTGCGTACGTTGTTTTGGGTAGTCTCGGTGAGCATGGCTGCTCTAGAATCGCTATCACTGGATGGCGATTGCTGCCCATCTAAAGCAATTTTTAACTGGCGATATGTCGGAAAAGTGCTTTTTTTAAAGAGATTTTTCCCTAAAGTTGGTGGTCCGGTTTTTCTGGCCGTCAGAAGGGCGTTTTCCTTCAACCTCTGACGAACGCCAGGCAAGACGACGCGGGGGATGTTCCAGTAATCTTCCCAAACCTCGCGATGAATGAGCCCTCTGCTCGTTCCAGGATTACGACCCGGGTCATTTGGCTAAACCTCGGCATTGCCGCTTTTTTCTGCTGTGCGCGTTTTCTGCGTGCGGCATCATTTTCAGATGTGGGGATGTTTCCTTGGCAGTAAGTAATCTCGATATGCATGCTTTGTTCGTACTGGGTGATTTGCGCGCAAAGCTGGTTAAACAGTTTCAGTCACGTTTCGTCTACATCACCGAACAGAACGCTGAAGGCATTTATATTGCCGAGATCGACACCGAGTCGGCACTGGTGGTGGACGACAAGCCTGGGCTGAAACTCAAGGTCGGTGATCATTTCAGCGCTTCCGTATTGCCCAGCCGCGAAGGCGGAAAACTGGACATCAAGTTCCGCGAAATCAAATTGACGGTATACGGGCTGGGGGATTACGCGTTCGTGACCACCGCAGACGGCCACGGCATTGTGTTCAAGGAAGGTCATAGCGTGGTGATGGTGTTTGCGGCCCACCAACAATTGCAGGAAGGCCTGACCAAGACACTGAAAGCCGTGACTGCCAAGGCCGCCAAGTGGCGCAAAGGCGAACTGGTGACCTTCAAGGCCAGCGAGTAATGACCCAGACCCGCGCCGATTTCCATGAGCAGAACCAGGCCAGTGCACACGCCGAGGCCCAGCGCCTGTTGGCTGAAAAGGCCGTTCTGCAGGGAGCCTGGCTGAGTTGGGTAGCGTCACAGATTTATATGTTGCGCCCGGCGGCGTACGCCAGCATGGTCAGAAGAGAGCTTGCGCGCTTGCAGGAACCTTCCGAAAAATAATCCTCGCCCCTCGAAAGCAGAAACCTCTACTACAGTCAGTTGGCTGAGTATTCAGAGGCTTGCGGTCTTCTTTGTCAGGCCATCCTGCTATTGCTGTGAACAGCACGAGGTGCAAGAGCATGAAGGGATTACGACGGTTACTGGCCACTACCCTGGCCACGTTCGGCTTGTTGGCTTCACCCGTTCCGGTATTCGCTGCCCAGGCACCGATTCACTTTGCCGACCTGAATTGGGAAAGTGGCAGCCTGATCACCGAAATTCTGCGGATCATCGTCGAGCAGGGCTACGGCTTGCCGACTGACACCTTGCCGGGGACGACCATTACCCTGGAAACCGCACTGGCCAACAATGACATTCAGGTCATTGGCGAAGAGTGGGCGGGCCGTAGTCCGGTCTGGGTCAAGGCTGAGGCCGAGGGCAAAGTCGCGAGCCTGGGCGATACGGTCAAGGGCGCCACTGAGGGCTGGTGGGTGCCGGAATACGTGATCAAGGGCGACCCGGCCAAGGGCATCAAGCCGCTGGCGCCGGGGCTGCGCAGTGTCAGTGATCTGCCGCGCTACAAGGATGTGTTCAAAGACCCGGAAACCCCGAGCAAGGGGCGCTTCCTGAACAGCCCGATCGGCTGGACGTCGGAGGTGGTCAACAAGCAGAAGCTCAAGGCCTACGGGCTGAACGACAGCTATGTGAACTTTCGCAGCGGTTCGGGGGCGGCGCTGGACGCAGAGATCAGTTCGTCGATTCGTCGCGGCAAACCAGTCCTGTTCTATTACTGGTCACCGACGCCATTGCTCGGCCGTTTCAAGCTGATTCAACTGCAAGAGCCGCCATTCGACGCCGAAGCCTGGAAAACCCTGACCGAGGCCGACAACCCTAATCCGAAGCCGACTCGCTCACTGCCCTCGAAGCTGTCCATCGGTGTGTCCGCGCCGTTCCAGAAACAGTACCCGCAGCTCACCGAGTTCTTCAGCAAGGTCGATTTACCGATCGAAGCGTTGAACAAGGCCCTGGCGAACATGAGTGAAAAACACACCCCGCCACGTCAAGCGGCCGAGGCGTTCATGAAGGCGAACCCACAAGTGTGGCAGGCCTGGGTGCCCAAGGATGTGGCGGATAAAGTCGCTGCCCAGCTGAAATAAACTGCTCGGGTGTACATAAAACCCGTAGGAGCTGGCGAAGCCCGCGATCTTTAAAGGCAAAATCAAAAGATCGCGGGCTTCGCCAGCTTCTGCGGGACGCTTTTAAATTCGCGCAAGGAAGTTCATTCTGCTGCAACTTTTCACACGGGACGTCTGAATATGAGCCTTTTGGTCGCGCAATGGATTGCTGCAATCTTTCTGGTCATCAGCCTGATCCACCTGTATTGGGCGGCGGGTGGCAAGTGGGGTAGCGAGGCGGTGGTACCGAGAGTACCCGGGGAGGGCGGTGAGGCATCAAGGCCGGCGTTCAAGCCATCGGGCTTTGGCACGCTGCTGGTGGCGGTGGGTTTGCTGCTGATTGCGATGCTGGTGTGCCTGCGGGTCGGGCTGTATCTGCCCACGGTGCATCACTGGTCGTTGCAATGGGTGATTAGCGCGATTGCTCTGCTGATGTTCGCTCGGGCGATCGGCGATTCGAATCTGGTGGGGTTCTTCAAGCAGGTCAAGGATTCGAAGTTTGCCCGGCTCGACACTTGGGCGTATTCGCCGTTGTGCTTGGTGTTGGGGGCCGGGTTGCTGGCAGTGGCCTGGATCTGAGGGTGACCGGGTAATCGCCTTCGCGAGCAAGCCCGCGATATAGGCCCTGCCAATCAACACAAATCCTCGAACTAACTCCCGGTTTCCGTGCGCCGACTACTCACTTCCGCCGGCACATCATCCCCTGCCATGCGCTTGCGGAACAGCGCCGCCCGGGCCAGTAGCAGCGTGGTCACCGGCACCGTGATCGATAACAGAATCGGAATCAGCCAGGCATGCAACACCGGCCCCGACTTGAGCGCCGAAAAGTAAATGATCGAAGCCAGTGCCACGCACCACGCGCCCAATGTCGAGGCCAGTGCCGGCGGGTGCATGCGCTGGAAGTAATCCTTCATCCGCAGCAGCCCGACCGCGCCGATCAGCGCAAACAGACTGCTGAGCACCAGCAGAATCGCCACCGGTATTTCCACCCACAAAGACAGTTCAGCGCTCATTCGATCACCTCGCCGCGCAACAGGAATTTGGCCAGGGCAAACGAGCCGACGAAGCCGAACAGGGCGATCAGCAGCGCCGCCTCGAAATAAGTGTCACTGGCATAACGAATGCCCAGCGCGAGCATCATCAGCATGGCGATGATGTACAGGTAATCCAGGGCCAGAACCCGATCCTGGGCTGACGGGCCCTTGAACAGGCGGACCAGGGTCAGAATCATCGCCAGCGAAAAGATGAACAGGCTCAGCAGGATCGCGTTCGACAGCAATGCGCTCATTCGAAGATCTCCATCAAGGGGCGCTCGTAGGTCGCCTTGAAGTGCTGGATGAATGGGCCTTCGTCATCCAGATCGAAAACGTGCAGCAACAGAATGCTGCGATCCAGCGCCAGCTCCGACCAGACCGTGCCGGGAATCACCGTGCAGATGATCGACAGCGCCGCCAGGCCGTTGGCATCGCGCAAATCCAGCGGCACCTTGATGAACCGCGAGCGAGGCGCACGCCGCCCGGCATTGAGCACACCCCAGGCCACGGCGAGGTTGGACACCAGCACATCGCGCCCGACCAGCAAGAACAAACGCAAAATCACCCCGGGGCGACGAATGCTGATCGGCAACGGCCGCAGCTTGCGCATCATCAGCGGGGCACAGAGGCCAAGTACCGCGCCCAGCAGCAAATTGCCGGGGCTCATCGACAGGTTCAACAGCAGCCACAGCAGCCACAGGGACAGCGACAACCACGGCGCAGGAAACAGACGCTTCATGGTTGCACCTCCACCAGTACCGCGCTGGCTTCAGGGCTCGGCACTGCACGGGTGCCGAGCACTGCCATCACGTATTGCTGCGGGTTATTCAATGCTTGAGCGGCGGCCTGGGTGTAGCGCAGCAGCGGTTCAGCCTTGAACGTCAGCGCGATGCTCAGCCCCAGCAGCACGATGATCGGCACGCATTCCAGGCGGCGCAGCAAGGGCGACGGTCGCTCTTGCGGGGTCCAGAAACGCTGGATGCCCAAACGCGAGAAAGCGATCAACGAGGCCAATCCGGACAGGATCAACAACGCCAGCAACCCCCACGCACCGTTCGATACCGGCTCGTCGTTGCCATGACCCAGGCCCAGCGGGTTGAGCAGGGCGCTGAGCAGGCTGAGTTTGCCGATGAATCCGGAGAGCGGCGGCATGCCGATGATCAGCAAGGCGCAAGCGATGAAGCTCAGGCCGAGGAAGGCCATGGTCCAGGGAATCACCTGACCGACCACGGCTTTCTGGTCGTCATCGAGGTTGAAACCTTTGGGCGGCTGCAAGGATTCCAGGGGCCGTGGCAGCAGCTCGCCGTCATCGTCCAGTGGCATTTCGTTGGCCGAACGCGAACGCTCGATCAACTCTGCCAGCAGGAACAGCGCGCTCAAGGCCAGGGTCGAGCTGACCAGATAGAACAGCGCCGCGCCGATCAGGTTCGGCTGAGCGAAACCGATGGCCGACAACAAAATGCCTGCCGACACCAGAATGCTCAGGCTGGCCATGCGTTCCAGGCGTTGCGCGGCGAGGATCGCCACGGCGGCGCAGACGATGGTCGCCATGCCGCCGTAGATCAGCCAGTCGCCACCGAAGTACGCGGAGGCCCCGGCCTGACCGGAGAACAGCAGCGTCCACAGGCGTAGCAGGGTGTAGACGCCGACCTTGGTCATGATCGCGAACATCGCCGCTACCGGGGCGCTGGCCGCGGAGTACGCCGGCACCAGCCAGAAGTTCAGCGGCCACATCCCGGCCTTGGCCAGGAACGCCACCGCCAGAATCGCCGCGCCGGCATGCAGCAGGCCGCGATCGGCCTCCGGCACCAGCGGGATTTTCAGCGCCAGGTCGGCCATGTTCAGTGTGCCGGTAACGCCGTAGATCAGCGCCGCGCCGATCAGGAACAACGACGAGGCCAGCAGGTTGATCGAGATGTAATGCAGCCCCGACGACACCCGCGCCCGGCCCGAACCGTGCAGCATCAGTCCGTAGGAAGCGGCGAGCAGCACTTCGAAAAACACGAACAGGTTGAACAGGTCCGCCGTGAGGAAGGCGCCATACAGGCCCATTAACTGAATCTGGAACAGTGCGTGGAAACTCGAACCGGCGCCGTCCCAGCGGGCCATGGCGAACAGCAGGGCGCTGACGCCGATGATCCCGGTCAGCACCAGCATCAACGCCGACAGGCGATCGACCACCAGCACGATACCGAACGGCGCCTGCCAGTTGCCCGGCAGGTACACGCCAATGGAGCCGGGCACGCCGGTGGTTTGTGTCCATTGCAGCAACATCACGGCAATGCCCAGCCCCAACAGGCTGGAGAACAGATTGATCCTGGCCTTCAGTGGACGGTGTTTTTCGCCCAGCATCAGCATCACGGCGGCGGTCAGCAGCGGCAGCAGGATCGGTGTGACGATCAAGTGAGTCATCGCCATCATTCTTTAGGCTCCCGGCCATCCACATGGTCGGTGCCGGTCAGGCCCCGGGAGGCGAGCAGCACCACCAGGAACAGCGCGGTCATGGCGAAACTGATGACGATCGCGGTCAGCACCAGCGCTTGCGGCAGCGGGTCGGTGTAGTGCAGCAAATCCTGAGGCACGCCGTCCTTGATGTTCGGCTCCTTGCCAATGAACAGGCTGCCCATGCTGAAGATGAACAGGTTGACGCCATAGGACAGCAGGCACAGGCCCATGACCACCTGGAACGTCCGTGGCCGCAGGATCAGCCATACGCCGGACGCGGCCAGCACACCGATGGCGATTGCGATGACTTCTTCCATCAGATGGCTCCTTGGGTAACAACAGCTTTGGCCACGGGCCTGATTTGCGCGCTGGTTTTATGACCGCGTACCGATTGGTGGGCGAGGGCGGTGAGGATCAACAGCGTCGAACCGACCACCACGGCGTACACGCCAATGTCGAAGAACAGCGCGCTGGCGATATGAATGTCACCCAGCAGCGGCAGCTCGAAATGCCAGGTGTGGGTGGTCAGGAACGGATACCCGGCCGCCATCGCCCCGAGCCCGGTAACGGTGGCGAACAACAGCCCGGTGCCCATCCAGCGCAACGGCCGCAAGCTCATTTGCGCCTCGACCCACTGGGTGCCGGCGACCATGTATTGCAGGATGAACGCCACCGACATCACTAGCCCTGCGACGAAACCGCCGCCCGGTTGGTTGTGCCCGCGCAGGAACAGATAGAAGGAGATCACCAGGGCGATCGGCAACAGCAGGCGCACCAGCACCGCCGGCACCATCATGAAACCGAGCGCGGTGTCGCTGGCGTGACGCGGGTTGACCAGATCGGTGACCACATCGGGCGCCAGCAGACGCTGTTGGGCCGGCAGTTGCAGGCTTTCTTTCGGAGGGCGGAAGCGTCGCAGCAGGGCGAACACCGCCAGGGCCACCGCCACCAGCACGGTGATTTCGCCGAGTGTGTCGAAGCCACGGAAATCCACCAACATTACGTTGACCACGTTGCTGCCGCCGCCTTCGGGCAGGGCGCGACTGAGGTAGAAAGAGGATATGTCGTTGGGCGTCTGGCGGGTCAGCATCGCGTAGGACAACAGCGCCATGCCGCCACCGACCGCTGTCGATAGCAGCAAGTCGCGAACCCGTCGTACCCGCGCCTTGCGCAGGCTGCTTGGCAACGGTGACACCTCTTCGATCCGTCGCGGCAACCAGCGCAGGCCGAGCAGGATCAGCACCATGGTCACCACTTCGACCACCAGTTGCGTCAGGGCCAGGTCCGGCGCCGAGAACCAGACGAAGGTCACGCAGGTCATCAAGCCGCAGACGCTGACCATGGTCAGGGCCGCAAGCCGGTGATACTTGGCTTGCCACGCCGCGCCGAGTGCACAGGCAATCGCCAGCAGCCAGAGGATCACGAACACGATCGAGCCCGGAATTTTCGCCCGGTCACCCCAGCTCAGGCTGCTGTGCAGCATCGGGATCACCCCGGCCAGCACTGCGGCGAGTACCACCAGGAACAGTTGGGTTTGCAGGCGCCGGGTGCTGATCCGCCGCTCCAGGCGACGGGCCAGACGCATCATGATCACCAGGCAGCGCTCGAACAGCCGCTTGCCATTGAAACGGCTGATCACCGGCGGGTGCGTGAAACGCCCTTGCTTGAGTTGATTACGCAGCAACAGGTAAAGCACGATGCCGCCGGACATGGCGATCAGGCTCATGAACATCGGTGCGTTCCAGCCGTGCCAGATCGCCAGGCTGTACTCGGGCAGCGTGCCGCCCACCACCGGCAATGCGGCGGCGGCGAGCAGCGAGCCGACCACTTGAGCGGGGAAAATCCCCACCACCAGACAGGTGAACACCAGCAACTCCACCGGCGCGCGCATCCAGCGCGGCGGCTCGTGCGGGGTGTGCGGCAGATCGGTGGCGGTCGGGCCGAAGAACACGTCGACGGTGAAGCGCAGGGAGTAAGCGACGCTGAACGTCCCGGCAATGGTCGCGACGATCGGCAGGGTCATCTCGATCCAGGCCGTGGCGTTGATGAACACGGTTTCGGCGAAGAACATCTCTTTCGACAGGAAGCCGTTGAGCAGCGGCACGCCGGCCATGGAGGCGCTGGCGACCATGGCCAGGGTGGCGGTGAACGGGATCAGTTTGACCAGGCCGCTGAGTTTGCGAATGTCCCGGGTGCCGCTTTCGTGGTCGATGATCCCGGCGGCCATGAACAGCGAGGCCTTGAACGTGGCGTGGTTGAGAATGTGGAATACCGCGGCCACGGCAGCCAGCGGACTGTTCAGGCCCAGCAGCAGGGTGATCAGGCCCAGGTGGCTGATGGTCGAGTAGGCCAGCAAGCCCTTGAGGTCGTTCTGGAACATCGCGCAGTAAGCGCCAAGCAACAGGGTGCAGGCGCCGGCCCCGCTGACGATGTAGAACCATTCTTCACTGCCGGACAGCGACGGCCACAGGCGAGCGAGCAGGAACACCCCGGCCTTGACCATGGTCGCCGAGTGCAGATACGCCGACACCGGAGTTGGCGCCGCCATGGCGTGGGGCAGCCAGAAGTGGAAGGGAAATTGCGCGCTTTTGCTCAGGGCGCCGATCAGGATCAGGGGCAGCAGAATAGGGTAGAGGGCATGCGCGCGAATCAGATCGCCGGCGGCCAGGACCTTGTCCAGGTCATAGCTGCCGACCACATGGCCGAGCAGCATGACCCCCGCCAGCAAACACAAACCGCCCGCGCCGGTAACCATCAGCGCCATATAAGCACCCCGTCGCGCATCGGCGCGGTGGTGCCAGTAGCCGATCAACAGGAATGAAAAGATACTGGTCAGCTCCCAGAAAAACACGATCTGGATCAGGTTGCCGGAGATCACCAACCCCAGCATGGCGCCCATGAACGCCAGGAAAAACGCAAAGAAACGCGGCACCGGGTCGTCCGGTGACATGTAATAACGGGCGTACAACGAAACCAGCGTGCCGATGCCCAGCACCAGCATCGAGAACAACCAGGCGAAACCGTCCATGCGCAGCACGAAGTTCAGGCCCAGGCTGGGGAGCCAGAAGAACTCTTCACGAATGACGCCGCCATGGGCGATTTGCGGGTACAGGAGGGCGACCTGGACAGTGCCGATCAAGGCAACCAGACCCGCCAACAAAGATTCGGTGTTACGCGCGTTGTGTGGCAGCAAAGCCGCCAGACAGCTGCCGATAAAAGGCAGAAGCAGTAGAACTATCAGGGACATAGGCTTCTAATCTGCGGAAGTTTGTGAAGCATCATACGTGCCAGCTCCCCGATCACCAAACGCCAAGCTGTCGCAGAATCCTACAAAGCGGGTGGAAAATTCCTGTTTTTCCTTGTTTCAGATCGCTATCGATCGTTCCCACGCAGAGCGTGGGAACGATCAGTGCTCGGCTTCGCGATCCAGATCGTCCTCAACCTCAAAAACCACCTTACCCTTGGTCTTCAACTCACTGACAATCACCGCCGCCACAATCAACCCCGCGCCAACCAAGGCAATCGCCGGCAGGCGTTCCCCGGCAATCCGCCCGACAATCCCGGCCCACACCGGCTCCCCGGCATAGATCAACGTCGCCCGAGTCGGCGAAACACTCTTCTGTGCCCAGTTCATCGCCACCTGAATCGCCGCACTCGCCGCGCCTAATCCCAAAGCGCTGCACAACAGCAACCACGAGAAGTCGGGAATCACTTCCTGGGTCGGCACCACCATCAGGAACGACAGCACCGACGTGGTCGCCAATTGCACCACCGTCACCCGGCGCACGTCGACCTGGCCGGCATAGGTGCTGATCAGAATGATTTCCGCAGCAATCGCCACGGCGCTGATCAATGTGGCGATTTCACCGGGGCTGAAATTGAACGAAGCGCCGGAAGGCCCCGACAGCAACATCAACCCGGTAAAGGCCAGCATGATCCCGATGCTCGGCATCAACCCCGGACGACGCCCCAGCACCAGCCATTGCAGCAATGGTACGAACGGCACGTACAGCGCGGTAATAAACGCCGACTGACTGCTGGGAATGCTCTGCAAACCCACGGTCTGCAGGCCGTAGCCGAGCATGATCGCCACGCCGATAAACGCCCCGGCCTTGAGTTCGAACAGGGTCAGTTCGCGCAGATGACGCCAGGAGAACAGCGCCACAAGGCTCGCCGCCGCGGCAAAGCGCAGCCCGACGAAGAACATCGGCCCGCTGACGGTCATCGCATGCTGCACCAGCAAAAAGGTCCCGCCCCAGACCATGGTAATCAGCACCAGCACGCACTCGGCCTTGCTGAACCGGGAGAAACGGGGGGAAGTATGAGAAGCGTTCATTGACGTCATGACCTTGCGCGCCATCTGAGGGAGACGCACAATGCGCCCGAAGTTGGGCAGTATACTGCGCAACGCCACCCAGTGAGCAATATAGTGCACAAAGATTCCACCCAACGGGCTTCGGTCCTCCAGCACGTCAGCCTGAACGTGCGGCGGCTGCGTCACGCCGCCGACATGAGCCAGAGCGCCCTGGCCGAAAAGTCCGGGGTCAGCCGCCGGATGCTGGTGGCCATCGAGGCCGGCGAGAAGAACGTCAGCCTGACCACCCTCGACCGCGTGGCCGAAGCGCTGGACGTGGCCTTCAGCGACCTGATCCAGGCCCCGGATGCCCGCGACCCGAGCCGCATCAACGAAGTGGCTTGGGCCGGGAAGATTCCTGGCAGCAAAGCCGTCTTGCTGTCCAAAGCCACTGCCACTCGTGAGGTGGAACAGTGGGAATGGTGCCTGCAACCCGGCGAAATTTACCCGTCGCAGCCAGATGCCGAAGGCTATAGCGAACAGCTTTATGTATTCGAAGGTTGCCTGACCCTGATGCTCGGCGATCAGCCGCAGAAAATCGCGGCTGGCGAGTTCTTCATGTTTGCCAGTAACCAGCCGTATTCCTATTGCAATGATGGGGAAGTGGCGGTGCGGTTTGTGCGTAATGTGGTGATTTGACTGTTGACCGACCAACACTGGATAAGCACTTTGCTGTTTTTAAGCTGCAAGTGTTTCTCGGATAATTCATCAACTTATTGAAATAAAAGAAATTTAATTTCAGGCATGACTCCTGCAAAAGCTCTGGGGTATTCACCAGAATTCTGGAGTCGGCCCATGACAGCCTCTGCCCAATCCCCTCGCACCGCCCACGTCATCCACTCGGACGCCGAAGCCATCGCCGTCGCTCACAAGCTCGCCGCGCGCTTCGCCATCGAGGCCAGCCTCCGCGACCGCGACCGACGCTTGCCAATCGCCGAACTCGACGAATTTTCCGCCAGTGGTCTCTGGGGCATCACCGTTCCCAAGGCATACGGCGGCGCCGGCGTTTCTTACGTGACCGTTGCCGAAGTGATCAAGATCATTTCCGCCGCCGACTCATCCCTTGGCCAGATACCGCAAAACCACCTCGGGGTGCTCGACATCCTTTTGCAAACCGCCACCGAAGAGCAGAAGCGTTACTACTTCGGCAAAGTCTTGCAGGGCTACCGATTCGGCAACGCCTTCTCTGAATCCAAAAGCAAAAACGCCGGTGCCTTCGAAACCCGCATTCGTTTCGACAAAGACACCGCGCAAATCGACGGCGAGAAGTTCTACTGCACCGGCGCGTTGTTCGCGCACATCGTGCCGGCGGTGGCGGTCAATGAAGAGAACAAGGCCTTCATAGCCTTCATCGAGCGCGACACTCCCGGCTTGACCGTTATCGACAGTTGGGACGGTTTCGGCCAGCGCACCACGGCCAGCGGCGGTGTCACGCTCAACGCGGTTAAAGTCCCGCTCAGCGCCGTGATCCCCGCCCATAAAGCCTTCGACGAGCCCACCGCCGATGGCCCGATTTCGCAAATCATCCAGGCGGCCGTGGACACCGGCATCGCCGTCGGCGCCCTGGAAGAAACCAAACGCTACGCCCGTCAAGCCCGACCCTGGATCGACAGTGGGCAGGATCACGGCTGGCAGGACCCGTTCAGCATCGCTGCAATTGGCGAGCTGGAATGGCGAGTCCACGGCACCGAAGCCATTGTGCAAAAGGCTGGCCGCGCAATCGACCATGCGCTACTCAACCCCAATGAAGACACGGTGGCCCGTGCCTCGGTGGTGGTCGCCCAGGCCAAAGTGCTGTCCGCCGAGATCGCCTTGCTTGCCGGCAGCAAACTCTTCGAGCTGGCCGGTACTCGCTCGGTGCTCGGCAAGTACAACCTCGACCGTCACTGGCGCAACGCCCGGACGCACACCTTGCACGACCCGGCACGCTGGAAATACCACCTGATCGGCAACTATCTGCTCAACGGCGTGAAGCCTGCGCGCCACGCCTGGAACTGAGGAGCCACCCATGAACGCCTTGACCCAACCGATTGTTGCCGGGCAGCCCCTGGCCAAAAGTCAGCACGATCTGCACAACGCTCGGAGCCTGTTTGATGCGACCCTGCGTTTTGTTCGTCAGCAACAACCTGAGGACGATCCTTATGTGATCAGCCGTTTCGGCGACTTGCACATCCGTATCGAAGTCGCCGCCGCGCTGCTCGAACGTGCCGAAGACTTCCTGAATAGCCTTGAAGATGACACGGAAATCAGCATTGCCATCGCCGAGTCTCATCTGGCTAGCGCAGATGCGCTCAACGCCGTCAGCAACGCCGAATTCGAACTCACCGGCCAACGCACTGCATTGCACGGGTCACTGCACGACCCGCTGCGCTGGAAACTCCACCTCATCGGCAACTTCCGCCTCAACGGCATCCATCCCCCAAGCGTTGGGAGTGYCGTTTGATGGCCCGCGAAATTCGTCTCAACGCCTTTGACATGAACTGCGTCGGCCACCAATCGCCCGGCCTGTGGGCGCATCCGCGAGATCGCTCATGGCAGTACAAGGATCTGGAGTACTGGACCGATCTGGCGAAAATCCTCGAGCGCGGCAAGTTCGACGGCTTGTTCATTGCCGATGTGCTCGGCATCTACGACGTCTACAACGGCAACGGTGACGCGGCGATTCGTCAAGCGGCGCAGGTGCCGGTCAATGATCCATTGCAACTGATCCCGCCGATGGCACTGGTCACCGAGCATCTGGGTTTCGGCCTGACCGCGTCGCTGTCGTTCGAGCATCCGTATCCGTTCGCCCGGCGCCTGTCGACCCTTGATCACCTGACCAAGGGCCGCGCGGGCTGGAACATCGTTACCTCGTACCTGGAAAGCGGCGCGAAGAATCTCGGCCAGAAAGCCCAGACCGAACACGACGCCCGTTATGACTTCGCCGAAGAGTACCTGGAGGTTTGCTACAAGCTGTGGGAAGGCAGCTGGGAAGAGGGCGCGATTCTGCGGGATCGCGAGCGGCGGATCTTCAGCGACCCGAGCAAAATTCACGAGATCCGGCACGTCGGTAAACACTTTCAGGTGCCAGGGATTCATCTCTGTGAACCCTCGCCCCAGCGCACGCCTGTGCTGTATCAGGCCGGCGCCTCGAGTCGCGGCAAGCAATTTGCGGCCGAACATGCCGAGTGTGTGTTTGTCGCCGCGCCGTCGAAAGTGCTGCTGAAGAAAACCGTGGCCGACATCCGTCGCCGTGCGGCTGAAGCGGGGCGCGATCCGTCGAAGATCCTGATCTTCAATCTGCAAACGGTGATACTCGGCGAGACCGACGCCAAGGCTAAAGCCAAATTCGAAGAATATAAAACCTGGGTCAGTTATGAGGGCGCCATGGCGTTGATCTCGGGCTGGACCGGGATCGATTTCAGCCAGTTCAAACCGGATGAGCCGCTCAAGCACGTGCATACCAATGCCATTCAGTCGGCGGTGGAGGCGTTTTCCACGGCGGACCCGAATAAGGTCTGGACGCCGAACGAACTGGCCGATTGGGTCGGGATCGGTGGGTTCGGCCCGCTGTTTGTCGGCAGCCCCGAGACCGTCGCCGACCTGCTACAGGAGTGGGTCGAGGAGACTGATGTGGATGGTTTCAACCTGGCGTATGCGCTGACCCACGAAACCTTCATCGACGCCGTGGAATTGCTGGTGCCGGAGTTGCAGAAGCGCGGGGTGTACAAGACCGAATACGCGCCGGGGACGTTGCGCGAGAAGTTATTCGGGGAAGGGGCGCGATTGCCGGAGATACATCCGGGCAGCGGCTATCGCGACCTGGTGGGATTGCGGCGGCAGGAGAGGAAAGTGGTGTCTGCCTAGATGCCATCGTGGGCACATTCAACATTGATATCGCCAGTTACATCGCTTTCGCGAGCAAGCCCGCTCCCACAGGGGGACGGTGGTGTTTTACAGATTCCAGCCCGGCGGACCACCGCACGCTTTTGCCCATGGATAAGAGGTAAGCCAATGAGCGTGCATGAACTCAAGCGTCCGCCCACCGCGGACACCGCCGAATGGCAGGTCAAGGCGCCTCGCGCCCTGGAGCAGTTGCAACACTGGGCACAGGTCAGTCCGTTGCAACCGGCCTTGCGCCACAAGCGCCACGGCCGGTGGTTCGTCTGGCGCTGGATCGATGTCTTGCGCGATGTCGAGCGGTTGGCCGATGGCTTGCGTCAGCAAGGTTTCACCGAAGATTCGCGTCTGGCCCTGAGCGGCGCGTTCGAACCGAATTTGTTGCTACTCGCATTGGCCGCCCGGCACATCGGCGCCGAATTGCTGACGCTGCCGGACAACCTCGACCCCGAAGCCCTGCACAAAGCCCTGTGGCGCAGCCGTCCGACTCACGCGTTCGTCCAGGGGCGACAGACGCAGCAACTCTGGATCAACCAAGGCCAGTCGCCGCTGAGTTTCGCCGACCTGTTTGGCCCGGTGGAAGCCCCGCAACGCCGCAGCCGCTGGAATCAGGATGCGCAACTGTGGAGCGAAGAGGGTACCCAGTGGCAGTACGGCCTGACGGTGCTGCTGGAACAATGGCTGACCAGCGGCCAATCCCTGGCTTTCCCGGAAAGCCCCGGCAGCGCCGCCCGCGACCGTCGTGAAGTCGCGCCGTTCGGGCTGCTGCTGTCCGCCGAACGCCTGCAACTATTGGCCGCGGAAATCGACAGCCGCCTCGCCCCCCATGGCACCTGGCGTCGACGCCTCTGCGACTGGGCCATCGCCCATCCCGAAAAAGGCCTGCAACGCTTGATCAAGAACCGCGTTCGCCGCCTGTTGGGTTTCCACAACCTGCAGTTCATCTGGCAAGCCCCCCGCATTTCCGATGCTCAACCCGAGCCGATCTGGCTCGCTGAATTCAAACGGGACATCGCATGAGCTCGACCGACTCCATTCTGCAAGTCAGCGGTATTTCCCTGTCCTTCAAAGGCGTGAAGGCGATCAATGAACTGTCGTTCGACGTCCGTCGGGGCGAGATCTGCGCGCTGATTGGTCCCAACGGCGCGGGCAAGAGTTCGCTGCTCAACGTGCTGAACGGCGTGTACCGCTTCGATGCCGGTTCGATTGTGTTCGAGCAACAGCCGTTCAAGCGTATCGACCCGTTGAGCGCCGCACGCAGGGGCATCGGCCGCACATTCCAGAACAACGCGCTGTTCAAGAAAATGAGCGTGATCGACAACATCCTCACCGGCCTGTCACGGCACCTGCGCAGCCGTTTCATTGAGCAGGCGCTGAACCTGCCAAGAGCCCGGCGTGAGGCTGAAGACTTTCGCCAACAAGCCCAAGGCATTCTCGAATTCCTCGAACTGCAAGCCCATCGCGACGTGCCGGTGGGCCAACTGTCCTACGGCCTGCAAAAACGCGTGGAGCTGGGCCGTGCCTTGATCGCCGGCCCCAGCCTGTTGCTGCTCGATGAACCGATGGCCGGGATGAACGCTGAAGAGAAGCAGGAAATGGCCCGCTTCATCGCCGACATCAACCGCGATCTCGGCACCACGGTGGTGTTGATCGAGCACGACATGAGCGTGGTGATGGGCCTGTCCGACCATGTGGTGGTGCTCGATTACGGACGCAAGGTCGGTGACGGCACGCCGGCCGAGGTGCAGGCCAATCCCGACGTCATCGCGGCGTATCTGGGAGTGGTGCACTGATGACATTCCTCTTCGAAACCCTGCTCGGCGGCTTGCTCGCCGGGACCATGTATTCGCTGGTCGCGATCGGCTTCGTGCTGATCTACAAGGCCAGCGGCGTGTTCAATTTTGCCCAGGGCGCGATGCTGCTGTTCGCCGCGCTGACCTTTGTCAGCCTGCACGATCAAGGCGTGCCGTTCGCCTTGGCACTGTTGCTGACTGTTGTGGTGATGATCATCGGCGCGTTACTGATCGAACGGCTGGTGTTGCGGCCACTGGTCAATCGCTCGCAGATCACCCTGTTCATGGCCACCCTCGGGCTGTCGTTCATCATCGAAGGCCTGGCCCAGGGCTTGATGGGCTCGCAGGTGCGGGCGCTGGATCTGGGCATCGATGACGTGCCGCTGTTCATCGGCGGGATGATGGTCAGCCAGTTCGACCTGATTGCCGCAGCGGCCGCCATCGTGCTGGTGACGGTGCTGGCGCTGTTGTTCAACAAAACCCGCATTGGCGTGTCCTTGCGCGCGGTGGCGGATGACACCACCGCCGCGCTGTCGATCGGCATCAACCTCAACCGCATCTGGCTGATCGTCTGGGCGGTGGCGGGCATTGTCGGACTGGTCGCCGGGTTGCTGTGGGGCGCGCGCCAGGGGGTGCAGTTTTCCCTGTCGCTGGTGGTGCTCAAGGCCTTGCCGGTGTTGATCATCGGCGGCTTCACTTCGATTGGCGGGGCGATTGTCGGCGGGTTGATCGTCGGTGCGGCGGAGAACCTCGCCGAGGTGTACATCGGCCCGCTGATTGGCGGCGGCATCACCCCGTGGTTTGCCTATGTCCTGGCCTTGGCCTTCCTGTATATCCGTCCCGCCGGCCTGTTCGGCGAGCGCGCCATCGAGCGAGTCTGAACCCATGTCGATTTCCCTAACCCGCGAAACCGCGCCAGCGGTGTTGATCCAGCGTCGTGTGCCGTTTGGCCTGCCTGGCCTGTTGTTGATTGCCTTCGTCGTCGTGCCGCTGACCGGCAACGACTATTGGCTGAACGCGATTCTGATTCCGTTCCTGGTGTTGTCCCTGGCTGGGCTTGGCCTCAACTTACTCACTGGTTACACCGGCCAGACCTCGGTCGGCGCGGCCGGGTTCATGGCGGTCGGCGCCTTTGCCACCTACGGTTTTCTGCTGCGTTTGCCAGAGCTGGGCTTGCCGGTGGCGCTGCTCGGCGGCGGGCTGATCAGCGCGGTGGTGGGGTTTGTCTTTGGCCTGCCGAGTTCGCGCATCAAGGGCTTTTACCTGATGGTCACCACGCTCGCCGCGCAGTTTTTCCTGGAGTGGCTGTTCGTCAAATTCCCCTGGTTCTACAACTACGGTTCGTCCGGAACCATTTCCGCGCCGAAACTGGCCCTGTTCGGCCATGACCTCAACACGCCATTGGGCCGCTATCTGCTGACCCTGACCACGGTGCTGCTGTTGACCTGGGTGGCGATGAACCTGGTGAAAAGCCAGATCGGCCGCAACTGGATGGCGATCCGCGACATGGACACCGCCGCCGCCGTCATCGGCATTGCGGTGGTGCGCTACAAGCATTTGGCATTCGCCGTCAGCTCGTTTTACCTCGGCATCGCCGGGGCCCTGTGGGCCTTTGCTTATCTGGGCACGGCCAGCGCCAGCAGCTTCGATATCAACCGGTCGTTCCAGATCCTGTTCATCATCATTATCGGTGGCATGGGCAGCATCGCCGGCAACTTCGTCGGCGCGGCGTTCATCAGCCTGCTGCCGATCCTGCTCAGCCACGCCGGCCAAGCGCTGTTCGGCGGCTCAGTGGACGCCGGCCAGTTGCAGAACCTGCAAAAAATCATCTTCGGCGTGCTGATCATCCTGTTTCTGATCAAGGAACCGGAAGGCCTGATTCGCCTCTTGAGCAACCTCCGTGAACGGCTGCGTCACTGGCCGCTGCGCTTCTGACCTCCCCACTATTAGAGAGACAACATGCGTGCATCCTTGAAACGTTCGTTGGCCGGCGTCGCTCTGACGCTGGCGGTTTACGGCAGTACGATGCCGATGGTTCAGGCCTCGGCGGACCAGCAATTCTTCCCGTTGGCCACGTATCGCGTTGGCGCCTATGCCTCCAGCGGCGTGCAGGTGTGGGCCGGCATGCTCGATTACCTGAACTACATCAACGATGTGGAAGGCGGGATCAACGGCGTCAAACTGGTCTGGCAGGAATGCGAAACCGAGTGGACGGCGGAGAAGGGCATCGAGTGCTATGAGCGCTTCAAGAAAGGCCTGGATGGCGCGCCGGTGGCGATCTATTCACCCAACGGCGCACCGGCGGCGTATGCGTTGAGCGAGCGGGCGGAAGTCGACAAGATCCCGCTGATCACCCTCGGTTACGGTCGCACCGAAGCCACCGACGGCACGGTGTTCCCGTACAACTTTCCGGTGATGCTGACCTTCTACAGCGAGGCTTCGAGCCTGATCAACTACATCGCCCAGCGCGAGGGCGGGTTCGACAAACTCAAGGGCAAGAAAATCGCCACGGTTTATCACGACTCGGCTTATGGTCGGGAAACCCTCGGCCCGTTGAAGCTGCTGGCGGAGAAATACGGTTTCGAAAACATCCAGATTCCGGTGGCCGATCCAGGCAACGAGCAATCGGCGCAATGGCGGCAAGTGCGCCAAGCCAACCCGGACTGGGTGTTTCTGCGCACCTGGGGTGTGTCGACGCCGGTGGCGGTCAAGACGGCGGCGCGCTTCGGCTTTCCGGTGGACCACATCGTCGGCGACATCTGGGCCAGTTCCAGCGAAGACGTATTGCCCGCAGGCGCCGCCGCCAAAGGTTATCTGGCGCTGACGCCATACCCGGCCGGCAGCGAATTCGAGATCCATAAACGCCTCAAGCAAGCCATCCTCGACAAGGGCAAAAGCGACCTCAAGGACCTGAAGAATTTCGGAAGCGTCTACTACAACTCCGGGCTGGTGAACGCCGCCGTCATGGTGGAAGCGATCCGTACCGCCCAGGGAAAATTCGGCAAGCGGCCGCTCAATGGCGAAGAAGGGCGCTGGGGGCTGGAGCACCTGAATATCGGCGATGCACGGCTCAAGGACATGGGCTACTTCGGCCTGATGCAGAACCTCAAACTGTCTTGCAAGGATCATGAGGGTGGCGGTTCGGCACGGGTGCAGCAGTGGGACGGCGCCAACTGGACGCTGATCAGCGACTGGATCCCCGCCGACCGCGCGTTGCTGCGGCCATTGATCGATGAAAAATCCGCCGCGTTCGCCAAGGAAAAAGGCCTGACGCCACGCACCTGCACCGGAGACGAGTAACCCATGAGCAAAGCCGCCAGCGACATTGCCGCCAATGACCTGTTGCAAGTGAATGACATCGAAGTGATCTACGACGGGGCGATCCTGGCCGTGGCCGGGGTATCGCTGACGGTGCCCAAAGGCGGCATCGTCGCCTTGCTTGGGGCCAACGGTGCGGGAAAAAGCACCACGCTCAAGGCGATTTCCGGGTTGGTGCGGGCTGAACGGGCGGAGGTCAGCCGAGGCTCGATTGCCTTTCTCGGGCGTGATACTGCCGGGGTCGATCCGAGTGTTCGCGTGCGCCAGGGCATGGTGCATGTGCTGGAAGGTCGGCACGTATTTGCGCAACTGACGGTGGAGGACAATCTGCGCAGCGGCGGCTTCGTTCGCGGTCTGAGCCGCAAGGACCTGGCGGCGGATCTGGAGCGCATCTACGCCTGGTTTCCACGTCTGAAAACCAAGCGCAAGACTCAGGCCGGGCTGACTTCCGGTGGCGAACAACAAATGGTCGCCATCGGCCGCGCGTTGATGACTCGTCCTACTTTGGTACTGCTCGATGAGCCTTCCATGGGTTTGGCGCCTATTATCGTCCAGGAGATTTTCGAAATCGTGGCGCAACTCAATCGAGACGAGCAGGTGAGCTTCCTGATTGCCGAGCAAAATATTAACGTGGCACTCAAATACGCCTCAAAGGCCTACATCCTCGACACGGGTCGCGTGGTGCTGTCCGGTACTGCCGATGAGTTACTGGCACGAGGCGATCTGCACGACTTCTATTTAGGTAAACACTGATCAATGAGAACGCCATGACTGACACCCAAAGCGGACAGGCGAGCGACGCCATCCGCCACGCGGACATCCTGATCATCGGCGGCGGCCTCAGCGGTGCGATGCTGGCGGCGCAGTTGTTGCGGTTGCCCGGTCAGCGCCGGATTCTGGTGATCGAGCCGCGAGCAGAACTGGGCCGTGGCGAAGCCTATAGCGCGGTGGAGCTGGGCCATACGCTCAATGGCAACGCGGCGCGGATGAGCGTCGACCCGGACAACGCCGATGACCTGACCCAATGGCTGACCGAACACATCGCCGCGGGTGGCTGGCCGGAGTCGGATCAGCAGCATGTGCCGGTCAGTGAACTGTTTCCGCCGCGCGGGCTGTTCGGCGTCTATGTGCAACAGCGTCTGGCCGAAGCGCAGGCGGTGGGCGTATTGAAGGGTTCGAGTGTCGAGCATGTGCGGGCCGAAGTGGTGGACTTGCAGACCTCTGCCGACTCTGTGCAACTGACCTTGAACGATGGCCAGCGTCTGCAAGGCGCATTCGCGGTGCTCGCTACCGGTATGTTCCCGGCAGCACGCACGCCGCAGACCGAGTCCAGCGGCTTGAACGCAGCGGCGCTCGATCCATGGGATGTGACTGCCATGCGTCAGCTCGATCCGCAGTCGGCGGTGCTGATTATCGGCTCGGGCCTGACCATGGTCGATGCCGTGGTGTCGCTGGAGCAGGCCGGGCATCGTGGGCCGATCGAAGTGTTCTCCCGTCATGGTTTGCTGCCGCATGTGCGCCGACAACCGCCGGCGTGGGTGGATTTTCTCGCCGAGGATCACAGCATTCGCACACCACGTCAGCTGGTGCGCGAACTGCGCCGGCATTGCTGCGATGCCATCGCTCAGGGCATCGACTGGCAAGCGCCGTTGGATACCGTTCGGGCGCATATCGGGCGGTTGTGGAGTCAGGCGACCGATGTGCAACGTCGGCAATTTGTGCGGCATGTGCGGCCATGGTGGGAAAGCCATCACCATCGCTCGCCGCCGTTGAGTGCCGAGTTGGTGGCGCGGCTGCATGGGGAAGGGCGGTTGCGGATTCAGGCTGCATCGTTCAAGGGGCTCGAGCCTGCGTCGGACGGTGAGGTCAGCATCCGCATTCGTCGGCGTGGCGAGGCGCAAACCTGCGTGGTGCATGGCGCGGCGCTGATCAACTCCAGCGGCATCGAATACGACTGGCGCCGGGTGGCGCGGCCGTTGCCGCAGCAGTTGCTCGCTCGCGGCCTGGTGCGTCCGGGGCCGTTGGGATTGGGCATTGCCGCCGCAGTTGACGGCGCAGTATTAAGCGCCGATGGGCAGGTCGCCAGCCGTTTGTTCGCCATGGGGCCGCCGTTGCGCGGGATGTGGTGGGAGAGCACGGCGGTGACTGATGTGGCGAGCCAGGCCAAGGCGTTGGCGGTGCGGTTGGCAGGTATGTGTCCGGTGGTTTGACCCTGGGTTTGAGGATGTTCTTTTGGGCCTCATCGCGGGCAGCCCGCGCTGAGGCCGGTACAGCCACCACAAGGCTCGGTGTCAGACCGCTAAACAAGCATTGTTTAAGCGACACTTCCAGACACTCTCTCAGGCTACGCAGCCTTGCGCCGCTGCCTACGACTACGCCAGAATCCGCCGGCTTGTGCGCCTTGAGGCCGGGCTCTATCGTTTCCGGGTCGCTGACCAATCAGCGATCGGATTTGACCGTCCGAACAAATCAAGGCGCGCCAGCGTCCAAGACCTTTTCAGGCATTGCCTGAAATATCGTGTCGCGGTGGCTGTGCGTGGGACACTTCGGTGTGCCGGATTCCTTGATGTCCGGTCGGTCAACCCGCGTACAGCTGCCACCTTGTTCGTTTGACCGCGAACGGCGGTAGCTCCACTCATCAAGGAGCTTCATATGTTCAAACCAACACCAAATCCACCGGAAACCGATCCAACCTCCCCGTACGAATCCCTCGATTCCAAAAAACTCCACGAAGCCGCGGACCGCGCCCTCGACCACTACCTCAAACCATCCATCCCCAAAGCCCCCAAGCGCAAACCCAGCACCATTTACCACGTCGGTCCGAAGGTCGATAACGAAACCCTGCTGGTCAACGCCTGCGAATCCCTGGCGTCAGCGAGCATGATGCTCAGTGAGTTCGCCGGGTTGATGGACATGCCACATCGCAATGTGATGTTGGGGATTCAATCGGTGGTCATGCTTGGGGAGTTGGCGGTGAACCGGGTGCTGGATAACCTCGATCCTCAGAACTGAGTGACCCATTGTGGCGAGGGAGCTTGCTCCCGCTCGGCTGCGCAGCAGTCGCAAAACCGGCATATGCGGTGTGCCAGAAAAATGCGGTTGCTGGATTTGGGGCCGCTTCGCAACCCAGCGGGAGCAAGCTCCCTCGCCACAGTGGGCTCCACTGACTCAGTCCCCAAAAACAAGAAACCCCGCATCACGCGGGGTTTCTTGTTTCCGGTGGTTCGGGAAAGCGGGCCATCGCGGGCCTGCTTCCACAGGGTTTCGCGTATCAAGCCACCACTTGGTAACACGGCACATACGCCGCGCCACCCGGCAGTTTCATCCGGTGCTGGGCAACGAAGGCTTTGAGCAAGTGGTCCAGCGGCTGCAAGACTTCGGCATCGCCACGGATCTGGTACGGCCCGTGCTCTTCGATCAGGCGGATGCCCTTGTCCTTGACGTTGCCGGCGACGATGCCGGAGAACGCGCGGCGCAGGTTGGCGGCCAGTTCGTGGGACGGCAGGTTGCGGCTCAGTTGCAGGTTGGCCATGTTGGCGTGGGTCGGGTCGAACGGGCGCTGGAAGCCTTCGTCGATCTTCAGCAGCCAGTTGAAATGGAACGCGTCGTTGCGCTCGCGGCGGAACTGTTTGACCGCTTTGAGGCCCTGAGTCATCTGCCGCGCCACTTCAGCCGGGTCGTCGATGATGATCTCGTAGTGCTGCTGCGCTTCTTCACCGAGGGTTGCGCCGACGAAGGCGTGCAGTTGCTCCAGATACGGCGCGGCGCTTTTCGGCCCGGTAAGGACCACCGGGAACGGCAGGTCCTGGTTGTCCGGGTGCATCAGGATGCCGAGCAGGTACAGGAACTCTTCGGCCGTGCCCGCGCCGCCGGGGAAAATGATGATGCCATGGCCGACCCGCACGAACGCTTCCAGGCGTTTCTCGATGTCCGGCAGGATCACCAGTTCGTTGACGATCGGGTTCGGCGCTTCGGCGGCGATGATCCCAGGTTCGGTCAAGCCGAGGTAACGGCCGCCGTGGATGCGTTGCTTGGCATGGGCGATGGTCGCGCCTTTCATCGGGCCTTTCATCACGCCAGGGCCGCAACCAGTGCAGATGTCCAGGCTGCGCAGGCCGAGTTCGTGGCCGACTTTCTTGGTGTATTTGTATTCTTCGGTGTTGATCGAGTGGCCGCCCCAGCACACCACGATTTTCGGCTCGACGCCGGGGCGCAGGGTGCGGGCGTTGCGCAGCAGGTGGAAGACGTAGTCGCTGATGCCCTGGGAGGTGCTCAGGTCGATGCTCAAGGCGTCGAGTTCGTTTTCGGTGTAGACGATGTCGCGCAGGGCGCTGAAGAGCATTTCGCGGGTGCTGGCGATCATTTCGCCATCGACGAAAGCGTCGGCGGGGGCGTTCAGCAGTTCCAGGCGTACGCCACGGTCTTGCTGGTGAATGCGGATTTCGAAGTCTTTGTAGGCTTCCAGGATGGTCTTGGCGTTATCAACGTGGGCGCCGGTATTGAGGATGGCCAGGGCGCATTGGCGGAAGAGGGTGTAGGTGATGCCGGATGAGGCTTCGCTCAGTTGCTGTACTTCACGCTGGGAGAGCGTTTCCAGGCTGCCTTTAGGGCTGACCGAGGCGTTGATTACATGTCGTTGGGTCATTCAATGATCCTTAAAACGATGTCACCCGCCAGCAACGGCGCATGGCATCCGAATAGTGTGTATCCATGATGAAGATGGCACGAACTGCGCTGTATCGCCATGCTCCCGCTTGACGATGAAAAGATGAAAAGGAGCTCCAGCATAGCTAAATCCTTCGGGGAGGCGATAATGCCTCGCAGTCTTTTTGTCACAGCGCCTTTTACCATCGATGCAAGGAATCCCGTCGCGATGTTCGAAATCCAGCCAATGAATGCCGAAACCTATCGACGCCAGACGCGGCGCAGCACGGTGATCATCGCCCTGATGTTCCTGGCGCTGGCGATGGTGCTGTCGACGGCGGCGGTGACGTTGTTCGGTGAACCCGGCGGCGATAATCTGCGGTTCAACGTGGGCGGTGTGTTTGCCGCGTTGTTGCTGACAGTGGCGCTGATGCGCGGCAAGTTCTGGAGCCAGGAGTGGATGGCGCCAGCGGTCTATGGTTGGCAGCTCAAGCGCAGCCTGATGAGCGTCACCAACGTCATGCATCAGGTGACGGCGGCGGTGGAGCAGGGCGACCCTGCCGCCATGAAACTGCTGCGCTTTTATCACTTGGGGCTGAGCCAGATGCACCAGTTGGACGGCAATTCCAGCGACCATAGTCAGCTGGCCCGCGAGATGGATCAACACGCGGCGCGGATGCAAGCACTGGGCATCGATACTGAGCAGACGCAATTGAATCCGGCCTGGTTTGAGGCGATCAAACAGACGCCGATGTAGCGATTACGATCGCTGGCAATGAGCGTTTTTGTGCAAATCACCTATCGTATCGGTGTCGGGTTGTAATGGTTTGAGCGCCGGTCACGGCTGGCTGGCGCTAAAAGGGCGAACGGGAAAATTCGCCATGTCATAAGGGATTCAGGGAGCGTCATGGGGCATCCGTCCTTCAAAGATCGTATTGAACACACCCGGTTCGCCACGCCTTGGGTGCCCGAGCCGGTTGAGTCAACGCTCAAGGTTCGATACGTGGTTTCTCTGCTGATTGCGGTGTGCCTGTCCTTGATGGCCATTGTGATCGGTGAAAGCTGGAACTCGCGTCAGTACCATCTGCGTGAGAGCGAAGTGGCGATGTCCAACCTGGCGCAAACCCTGGCCTCGCAGGCGCAGGCATCGATCAAACAGGCCGACACGCTGCTGTTTTCCCTGGTGGACCGCCTCGAAATCGATGGCATGCAACCGGAAAAACTTCCCCGACTGCAACGTTTGCTCCAGGCTCAGCGCAGTGAGTTGGTACAGATCCATGGGCTGTTCGTGTTCGACGAAGAAGGACGCTGGCTCGCCAATGCCATTAACGTCATACCGCCCAATGCCAATAATTCCGACCGTGAATATTTTATCTACCACCGTGATCATCCCGACCGCGGCCCTCATATCGGTCCGTCGATAAAAAGTCGCTCGACCGGTGAGTGGATCATGACCGTGTCACGCCGGCTCAATCACGCTGATGGCCGGTTTGCCGGCGTGGTGGTGGCTTCGATCTACCTCAAGCATTTCCTGGATTTGTACAACAGCATCGACATGGGCAATAACGGCGTGATCAACCTGATCTCCGATGACGCCACCATCGTCGTTCGGCGCCCGTTCAACGAAGCCGATATCGGCACCAGTGTCGCCAAAGGGCCGCTGTTTACCCAGCTGTTGCCCAAGGGCGATTCCGGTACGGCAACGGTCAGGTCCTTTGTCGACGGGGTGATGCGGGTCGTGGGGTTTCGACGGGTCGAGGGGTATCCGCTTGTCATCTTTGTCGGTCTCGACAAGGAGGAAGTCCTGGCCAGTTGGCGGCAGGAATCAATATTCAGTGCGGGCATCGTCCTGTTGCTGTTGGGGTTTCTGGGGGCTCTCGGTTATCGCCTGATCCGCCTCATGAAGCAGCAGAATCATATTCAGAGCAATCTGTTGGAGACTCAGGACAAACTCATTGAGGTCAACCGCAGCCTGGAGTTGCTGGCACTGGAGGATGCACTGACCGGGCTTTCCAACCGGCGTCAATTCGACCTGTTCATTCTCGCGGAAATGGGCCGCGCCAGGCGTAGCCAGACCCATCTTGCGCTGCTGATGATCGATGTCGACCACTTCAAGAGCTTCAATGACCACTATGGTCATTTGGCAGGCGATGAGTGTTTGCGCAAAATCAGCACGATTATCACCGAAAACATCAAGCGCCCTGGCGATCTCGCGGCTCGCTTCGGTGGTGAGGAGTTTACGGTGGTGCTGCCCGGTACCGACTACGTGGGGGCGTTTCTGGTAGCGGAAAACATCCGCCGTGCGGTTCAGCAGGCCGGCATCGAGCACGTTGGAGGCGTGGACGGCGTGGTCACAGTCAGCGTGGGTGTCTGCGCCTACGACCCGGCCTCGCAAGCCCAGCCCGACGACATCGTCGGCGCCGCGGACAAGGCGCTGTATGTGGCCAAGGCCAGTGGCCGGAACATGAGCGTCATTGCCAACTGAGCTCAACCGGAGCGGTGGTTACTGCCTGAACGGGTCGGATGCTTCCATTGCCGGAACAGCCGCGCATAGATCAGCACGTTGAGCGCCAACACCACGCTGCCCAGTGCCAGTTGAATCGTGGGCGTCAGCCCGGCCGGATAAATGATCGGCCACACGTAATGTTCGATAAAACCGCCGCCGTAACCGGTTTGCCCGGCCGCGTGGCGCATGCGGTTTTCCCATTCGGTGAGCGGGCACGCCAGGTGGAAGACTTCCACGATCACGCCCCATGCGGCGGCGGGCAGGTGCCACCAGATCAGGTGGCGCCATTTGAGCACCAGCAGCCCGCCGAACAGCACGAACAGAATGAACAGCAAGTGAGACAGCACCAGCCCGTCGGCGGCGATTCGGTAAAGCATGTCGATTCCCTGACGCGTTAGGTGAATCGCTCCATGGTACTCGGGCTGGACGCTTGTGCTCTATCGATTGCCGCCTTCAAGCGCTGCCAGTACTTCTTTCAAACGCACTGTCGTGCTTTCACTGCTACGTTGCATCGGTGCTCGCAGCTCGTCGCGGATCAATCCTTCAAGGGCCAGGGCAGTTTTCACCGGGGCGGGATTGGGCTCGATGAACAGGCTGTGGATCAGCGGCAGCAACTGGAAAAAGGTCGTTCGGCCGGCCGCTAAGCGGTTGTCGCGAATCTGTTGATACAGCGTCACGAACAGTTCGGGATGAACATGGGCCGAGGCGGCAATCGCGCCTTTGGCACCCAGGCATAGCGCGCCGAAGATCTGATTATCTTCGCCGCACAGCACGTCGACGTTACCGCTGGAGAGCAGTGCGAAGGTGTTGGCTGGGTTGCCGCCGCAGTCCTTGATCGCGACGATCCGCTCATGGGCGACGATCCGGAGCAGGGTCGCCTGCTCGAAGGCTATGCCGGTGCGATAGGGGATGTCGTAGAGAATAATCGGAGCGCTGGACGCATCGGCGACGGTCTTGAAAAAGGCTTCGAGGCCGGCCTGGGAAGGGCGGATGTAGTAGGGCGGCGGCACCAGCAAGCCCGCCAGGGGACGCTTCAGGATTTCGCTTTGAAATTGCAGCAACTCGGTGAGGTTGTTACCGGCCAGGCCCATCACCACGCGTTCTGGCGGCACCTGTTCCAGCACCGCATCGAGCACCGCCAGTTGCTCGTGTTTGCCCAGCGCCGCGGCTTCCCCGGTGGTGCCGCAGACCACTATGCCATCGACGCCTTTTTCCAGCAGATGACTGACCAGCCTCCGCAATCCGGCGAAGTCGATCGCACCATTGTGAAACGGCGTAACGATGGGAACCCAGATACCTTGAAACGATGACATGCACTTTCTCCTGAAGGTTGACCGATTTCGTCACCGTCAGAAGCGTAGAAGGAAGTCAGCAAGAGGAGGGGTGTCCGTCGCGCTCAATGTCCTGTCAGCTCATCTGACGGGACAGCGCGCCCCGGTCACATGAGCGACTGTTTCTTCGATTTAGGGGTGTGCGCAACGCAACCTTGCGCCTTGGCAATCAAGCCAATGACGACAGTGTTGAGGTTGAAGGTTGCGGACATGGTTGCTTACACCCTGAATGAGGCGCCCAGTTTTAAAAGCCGACGGGGTATTTGTCAATCGTGAAATCGTCGCAAGTGCGCAAGATTGTTCAAGCCATCGGCCACGACTGCTGGCACAGTCTGACGTCTTTTCCTGGTTGTAGAGCGTTATGTCCAACTCACTCGTGCCGCGCACTGCATTCCTTCGTGGCGCCGCGGCCATCATGCCGTTGTCCCTGGCGACCGCGCCTTGGGGATTGCTGGCCGGCTCCATGGCCATCGAGGCCAACCTCACGCCCCTGCAAGGCCAGGGGCTGTCGAGCATCGTGTTTGCCGGCGCGGCGCAATTGGTCGCCATCGGCATGCTCAAGGGCGGTGCCGGGGTCTTTTCGATTCTGTTGACCACGTTGCTGCTGACCTCCCAGCATTTGCTGTATGGAATGAGCATGCGTTCGGTGATTTCCCCATTGCCGGGCCGCTGGCGTATCGGGCTGGGCTTTTTGCTCACCGACGAGTTGTTCGCCCTGACCAGCCAGCATGACAAACAGCAGTTCAACCGCTGGTACGCCCTCGGCGTGGGCCTGACGTTTTACATCGCATGGAACCTCTTCACCCTGGCGGGCATTGTGCTGGGTAGCAGCATTCCAGGCCTTGAACACCTGGGGCTGGATTTCTCCATCGCGGCGACCTTTATCGCCTTGATCACGCCGGTGGTGCGCAACGTGCCGACGGTGGTCTGCGTGGCGGTCTCGTTGTTCTGTTCAGTGCTGTTCAGCTATTGGCAATGGGGCTCGGCGCTGGTGCTGTCGGGGTTGGCGGGCATGACGGCGGGCTTTATCTGCAACAAACTCTACGTGGGGCGCATATGATGGTCTGGGCTGTGATTATCGGGATGGGCCTGCTGGTGTTCCTGAACCGCTACGTATTTCTCGAACCTCGGCTGCCGGTGCGCTTGAGCAGCAATGCCCGGCAGTTTCTCGGTTTCGCGGTGCCGGGCATGCTCACCGCGATCTGCGGGCCGATTGTGTTCATGCCCGACAAACAGTTGAACCTGCAGTGGGACAACCCCTACCTGATCAGTTCGCTGGTGGCCGTGGGCCTGGTGCTTTACACCCGCAACACCTTGCTCAGCATGTTGTTGAGCATGGGGTTTTTCTTTTTGTTGCGGTGGTGGCTCTGAGTCGTCCGAGGCGAAACTGTTCTACGCTTAACGGATGATCCCTTGAGGAAGGGAGGTGGACATGGCCACTGAACCAAAGCGTCCGGACCTGGATGATGAGACCGATGAACCGACGGAGGAAGAACTCGAGCGGCAGAAGCGTTCGACGCCGGACTGGAAGCACCCCGACGACGGTAAAGAACTGTCGGACCGCGATCAGGAGCGTCCGTTGAAGCCCTGACATATCTGCTCGTGCCAAAGCCCCGCTATTGATAGCGGGGCTTTTTAATTTCCGATGCCTGAAATTAACGGGGTCGTCATCAAATGACATGCGCCCGCTGCAACTCGGTCAACGACAATGCCTTCAGCCGCGCGAGCAAGGGATCGCGCCGGTCACGGGGATGCGCCAGTTCCACCGCCAGTTCCTGACGAATGCTGCTGGGGCGGTTGTCCATCACCAGCACGCGGTCGCTGAGGTACAGCGCCTCATCGACGTCGTGAGTCACCAGCAACAGGGCGATGGCGTGGCGCTCGGCAAGTTGCAGCAACAGGTCCTGGAGTTTCATCCGGGTAAAGGCGTCCACCGCGCTGAAGGGTTCGTCCAGCAGTAAAACCTGCGGCCGCGAGTAGAGGCCGCGGGCGATGGCGACCCGTTGCGCCATGCCGCCGGAGAGCGCTTTGGGCAGGGCCTGGGCGAAACCGCCGAGGCCGACTTCTTCGATCAGTTGCGCGACCCAGGCCTTGTCGTAATCGCTGTCGGCGCTGAAGCCGATGTTTTGCTCGACCGTCAGCCAGGGCATCAGCCGCGGTTCCTGAAACACGAAGGCGACTTCACCGGCGTTGTTGCGCAGCTCCCCCAGGAAGTCTTTTTCCAGGCCGGCGACGATCCGCAGCAAGGTGCTTTTGCCGCAGCCGCTGGGGCCGAGCAGGCTGACAGTTTCCCGGGGCTGCAATTGCAGATGGATGTTTTTCAGGACGGTGGTGGCGGCGAAGGTTTTGCGCTCGACGCGGATGTCCAGCAGGTGTTCGGTCATGGCTCAATCCTCCGCGCTTTGGCCGTTGAAGGTGTCGCGCCAGGCCAGGAAGCGTTTCTCCAGGCCTGCGAGAATGCCGTCGCTGAGTTTGCCCAGCAGCGCCAGGACGATGATCGCAGCGAGCACGATGTCCGGGCGTGACGTTTCGCGCCCGTCGCTGAGTAAATAACCCAGGCCTTTGGTCGCGGCGATCAGCTCGGCGGCCACCAGAAACATCCAGGCCAGGCTCATGCCGCTGCGCAACCCGGTGAACAGGCCGGGCAGGGCGGCGGGCAGCAGAATCCGCCGCACCAGTCGACGCCGGCTGAAACCGTACATCTGCCCGACTTCCACCAGTTTGCGATCAATGTCGCGAATTGCCGCGACGCCGTTGAGGTACACCGGAAAGAACGCGCCGATGGTGATCAGGACGATTTTCGAGGTCTCGTCGATGCCCAGCCACAGCAACAACAGCGGCACCCAGGCCAGGCTCGGAATCGAGCGCAGGCCGGCGAAGGTCGGTTCCAGATACGCTTCGGCTTCGCGGCTCAAACCGACCCACGCGGCGAACACCAGTGCCAGGCTGGCGCCAATGACGAAGCCCAGCAGCACCCGCAACAGGCTGGCGCTGATGTGCTTCCAGAGCGCGCCTTCGGCGAGGTCTCTCAACGTCAACGCGATGTCGCTGGGGGCCGGCATTTGGTAGGACGGCAGCCAGCCGATGCGCACGACGAATTCCAGTACGAGGACGATCAGTACTGGCAGGGCCAGGCCCTTGAGGCGCAATTGCCAGGCGTTGCTCAGGCGACGCGGCGCGGGCAGCGTCAGGCTGGCGGGCAGGTCTTTGCTGTTGCTGGTCATGGGTGTTCTCCAGTGACGGCTGATTTGAAGCAAAATCAAAAGATCGCAGCCTGCGGCAGCTCCTACAGGGAGAGGCGTTCACCGTGGATTCATGGTTGTACCCGATCAATGTAGGAGCTGCCGCAGGCTGCGATCTTTTGATCTTTATTGACGGGCCACGGTTTCCTTGAAGCCGGTATCGATCAACTGATCGATCACTTGATCAACATTCACCCCTCGGCGCACCAGTTCTTCGGAGACCAGAATCGGCGCGGCAGCCTTGGAGGCGATCACATCCCGGGCGGTCAATTGCGGGCTGCTCAGGTCGGTGCGCGACAGTTGCAGCCTGGCCACTTCCAGCGGCAGACCGGACTCGGTGGCGAGCAACTTCGCCAGTTCGTCAGGGTTTTTCACCGCCCAGTCGCGCGCCTTTTCGTAGGCGCTCAGCACTGTTTCGATGGTTTTCGGATGTGCTTTGGCGTAGGTCTCGGTGACGCTGACCACGCCGTAACTGTTGAAGTGGGGGTTGCGGTACAACAGGCGCGAACCGGCCTGAACTTCACTCGCGGCCATGTGCGGATCCAGTCCGGCCCAGGCGTCGACCTCACCTTTCTCCAGCGCAGTGCGACCGTCCGGGTGCTGCAAGTGCACCAGCTCCACATCGTCCTTGGTCAGGCCGGCCTGTTGCAGGCTGCGCAGGGTGAACAGGTACGGGTCGGTGCCTTTGGTCGCGGCGATTTTTTTGCCTTTGAGGTCGGCCACGGTTTTGTAGGGCGAGTCCTTGCGCACCACCAACGCCGTCCATTCGGCGCGGCTGTACACATAAACCGATTTGATCGGGCTGCCATTGGCCCGGCTGAGCACTGCGGCGAGGCTGGCGGACGAGGCGAAATCAACGCCGCCGCTGTTGAGGTATTCCAGCGAACGGTTGCTGCCCTGGCTCAGCACCCAGCTGACTTTGGTCTGTGGCAGGGCCTTCTCCAGAAAGCCGAAGTGCTTGAGCACCAGGCTGACCGGCGAGTAATACGCGTAGTCCAGATGTACTTCGGCGGGCGGTGTTTCAGCCGCCTGGGCTAAGGTCGGCAGGCTCAGGGCCAGAGCGCAGGCGCTGAGCAGATACCTGACGTTGGCAAAACGGAAGATCGGTTTCATGGGACAGCTCCAGGCAAGGCGGCGAGATTCTTATTTCCGAAAAAACATTTTTCTTGAGTGCGTCCTGCGTAATGGGAATATTGCAGGCTCTGTGCCATATCCCGGAGTTTCCGGTTTATCAGGGGTTGGGGCGAATGAAAGGGGATCGGAATGCACCGGGGAAAACAGTCTGTTGAGTCACTGTTGCTGGACAGACACCGACTGTTCCCGGTCATGAACTTATGCACAAATAGAATTTAATGCGGCAGCTTTAAGAGCGTTATGGTCTATAAAAACAACGTTCCAGGAGCCCCCGATGAACCTGTCCCGATTCCTGCGCGGTCTGTTGACCAGCGCCTTGTTTGCCGCGCCATTGAGCTACGGCGCCGACTCCGTGGTGTTGCACGTCGGCGATCAGAATTACTACAACATTCGTGCGTCGGTGGAGGCCTCGGGTGTGTTGCAAGGGGCGCCCTATACCGTCGACTGGAAGCACTTCCAGGCCGCCGCGCCGCTGGCCGAAGCGCTGAACACCGGCGCGTTGGACCTGGGCTTTCTTGGCGATTCGGGTTTTCTGTTTCTGACCGCCAAGCAGGCACCGGTGAAACTGATCGGTGTGTCGCGGCAGAACCCGGACACCATCGCCTTGCTGGTGCCCAAGGATTCTCCGGTCAAATCCATCGCCGATCTCAAGGGCAAGAAAGTCGCGTACTGGCCCGGCGCCTGGAGCCAGCAGCTGACCCTGCGGGCCCTGGAGCAAGCCGATTTGCCGGACAACTACGTCGACTTCATCAAACTGATGCCGATCGACGCAGCTGCCGCGTTGCCCCAGGGCAGCATCGACGCGTTCCCGGTCTGGGAACCGTACATTTCCCAACAGATTCTGTTTTCCGGTGCCCGGCCGATTCTCACGGCCAAAAACCTGATGCCCGGCCTTAGCGCCATCGCCGCGTCAACACCTTCGATCGACAGCAAACGCGAAGCCATTGCCGACTTCCTGGTGCGTCTGAAAAAGGCCCGTGCCTGGGTCGACAACCACACCGACGAGTACGCCGACCTGTGGGCGAAAAAGGCCAATCTTGACCAGAACGTGTCACGCCATTGGCTGCGCCAGGCGCACATGACTGTCGGCCCGGTGGATCAGCAGGCCGCAGCGGATCTGCAAAGCACCGCGGACTTCCTGTTCAAGGTCAAGGCACTGCCGGCCGCCCTGGCCACGGCGCCGATAATCGACAGCTCGTTCCAGCAGGCACTGGCCCAATAACCGAAGCAGGCACTGGAACCAAACACTGTGTACCCTTATCCAACCTCGGCTCGCAGCGATTGGCGGGTCGATCGAAGGGATGAATGGGCGAGGGGTTTTTGCCATTAAACGTGACGGTCGCAAGGTCTGGCCCAAGGCAAAACATGAAGCAGTTGATCAAGGTTCTATCCGTATTCGCCATCGCCGTCGGCCTGTTTGGCTGCATCGCCGCGCCCATCGAAATGACGCCGCAGACGCAACAGCGCCTGCGCGCGCAAGCGCCGATCCGTTTCCTGTTGACCTTCGACGACGGGCCCAGCGCCTCCGGTTTTTACAACCCCACCGTCACCGTGCTCGACAGCCTGGCGCGCAATCCGCTGCAACCGGACATCAAAGCCGTGTTCTTCGTGCAGACCCGTGCCACAGGCGCCGGCGGCAGTGACGTGGGCCGCCAGATCATGCGACGCGAACAGGCCGAAGGTCACCTGCTGGGCTTCCACACGGCCACGCCCCACCACACCAACCATCGCTCCCTGGAGCCGGAACAACTGGAACAGTCGCTGACCAACGGCAGCGCAGACATTGCCGCGATCACTGGCGCCTCGCCGATCCTGGTGCGTCCGCCGTTCTGGAATTATGACAAGCGCACTTTCGCGGCCTATCAGCAGCACGGCATGCATGTACTGCTGACCGACCTGAGCGCCAATGACGGCAAGATCTGGGGCTTCAATGCCAGCCCTCGGCGGCGGGCCAATATGCTGCGGCAGCTGTCCGAAGTGCGCGAGCGCATCGCCCTTGGCCAGTTGCCGACGGTGGACGGGGTGATTCCGGTGGTGGTGACCTTTCACGACCTCAACCGCTACACCGCCCGGCATGCTCGTGAATACCTGCAAATCCTCCTCGACAGTGCCAACGCCACCGGTCTGGCCACGGCGCAGAAACCGTTTTACGACGACACTGCAGCGCTACAGCGGGCGGCCATGGCGCGCACCGTCAAGCAGAGTTCCGAGCCTGTTCGTTTGCCGGGGATCTGGAATTGGATATGGGATGGGGATGCTCACTGAGCTCACTGGCGCATTGCGCAAGCTGAACTAATCTCAGTGGATCCAATCGGAAAACCGTCCATGGAGGGGCGTCTGTCATGGTTTCAATTGAGCAGCTTTGCCAGATTGTCGAGTCCGGTTTCAAGCCGCTCTCCTGCGAATGCACCGTGAACCATGATGAAACCTTGCGGATCAAGGTTTTCGATCAGAGCACCGGGCGGATTGAGTTGTTGATCACCGGCGTATCCCCCGACAAACTGATCAGTGTTCGCGATATTTCCAAGCTGATCGGCGAACTTCGCACAGAAATGCGTGCCGGTCGCCGAGCGTTCGCCGGTGTCGTGGCCTAGTCTGCAGGTCTGTCGCGCGGCAGCAGTTCATCGATCATCTGCAAGCAATGATTCAACCCCGGCGACACATCGCCCACGCGCCTGCTGAGAATAATCGGCGAGGTCGCGTTGTCTTCCAGCACCGGAGTGAAGCCAATGTCGTCGCGGTGCAGCAACTGCACCGAGGCCGGTACCAGCGTCACCCCGATTCCCGCCCCCACCAGACCGATCGCCGTTTGCAGCTCGTTGGTCCATTGCGCCACCTTGATGTGCACGCCACTGGCTTCGAACAACGCGATCACGTGGTCGGCATAACTCGGGCGCGGGTTGCCGGGGTAAAGCACAAAAGGTTCTTTCGCCAGTTCACGAAGACTGATGGGCCTGGCGAGGAGCGGGTGGCCGGCGGGCAGGGCGGCGACCAGTCGATCTTCGGTGAGCACGGTCTGCAGGATGGCCGGGTCGTCGATGCGGATGCGCCCGAAACCGACATCGATGCGCCCGGCCTTGAGCGCCTGCACCTGTTGCAACGTGGTCATTTCCGAGAGCCCCAACTCCAGCGCCAGAGGCTCGCCGCTGCGCAACCGGCGAATCAGTTCCGGCAACACGCCATAGAGTGTCGAGGGCGCAAAGCCGATGCCCAGCCAGGTCTTTTCGCCCAGGCCAATTCGTCGTGTGTTGTCGCAAACCTTGCCCAGTTGTTCGAGCAGGGCGGTGGAGTGTTCATGGAAAAACCGCCCGGCGTCGGTCAACTTCAATGGTCGGCCGCGCTCCAGCAGCAGTACCCCGAGTTCGTCTTCCAGTTGCTGGATCTGCCGGCTCAGCGGTGGTTGGGCGATGTGCAGCAGTTCGGCGGCGCGGGTGAAGTTGAGGGTTTGAGCCAACACCTGAAAATACCGCAGGTGACGCAGTTCCATGGGGCCTCCGCACGTCGATCTGTTAAATACCTTTGAGGTATCGAGCCAGACCAATTCTATATTGGCCGCCCGGAAAAAGCCGTACGAGAATCCGTTTCAGAACTTCAAGAACCTGACGGGTATCGACATGCGTGCAACTGCCATTGAATCGATCGAGACGATCATCGTCGATCTGCCGACCATTCGCCCGCACAAGCTGGCGATGCACACCATGCAGAACCAGACCCTGGTAATCATTCGGGTGCGCTGCGCCGATGGCATTGAGGGTATCGGCGAATCGACCACCATCGGTGGCCTGGCCTACGGCAACGAAAGCCCGGACAGCATCAAGACCAACATCGACAAACACTTCGCGCCACTGCTGATCGGCCAGGACAGCGGCAATGTGAATGCCGCGATGTTGCGCCTGGAGCGCAGCATTCGTGGCAACACCTTCGCCAAATCGGGTATCGAAAGCGCCTTGCTCGACGCCCAGGGCAAGCGCCTTGGCCTGCCGGTCAGCGAACTGTTGGGCGGACGGGTTCGCGACGCCTTGCCGGTGGCCTGGACCCTGGCCAGCGGCGACACCGCCAAGGACATTGCCGAAGCGGAAAAAATGCTCGACCTGCGCCGCCACCGGATCTTCAAACTGAAAATCGGCGCCGGCGAGGTCAACCGCGACCTGGCCCACGTGATTGCGATCAAAAAGGCCCTGGGTGATCGCGCCAGCGTGCGGGTCGATGTCAATCAGGCCTGGGACGAAGCAGTCGCTCTGCGGGCCTGCCGGATCCTCGGCACCAACGGCATCGACCTGATCGAACAACCGATCTCGCGTAATAACCGCGCCGRCATGGTGCGCCTGAATGCCATGAGCCCGGCGCCGATCATGGCCGATGAATCCATCGAATGCGTAGAGGATGCTTTCAACCTGGCACGGGAGGGCGCGGCTTCGGTATTCGCCCTGAAAATCGCCAAGAATGGCGGCCCTCGCGCCGTGCTGCGAACCGCCGCGATTGCCGAGGCGGCCGGTATCGGCCTGTACGGCGGCACCATGCTGGAAGGCGGAATCGGCACGCTGGCCTCGGCCCATGCCTTTGTCACACTGAATACATTGAGCTGGGATACCGAATTGTTCGGCCCGCTGCTGCTGACCGAAGACATCCTCAGCGAGCCCTTGGTCTACCGCGATTTCCAACTGCACGTCCCGTCAACACCGGGGCTGGGCCTGGTTCTGGATGAAGAACGCCTGGCGTTTTTCCGTCGGGACAAAAGTTCCACTGTCGTTCATCAAGCCTGAGGAGGGCATCATGCTGTTTCACGTAAAAATGACCGTGAATTTACCGGTCGACATGAACCCGGAGCGCGCCGCTCAGCTCAAGGCCGACGAGAAAGCCCTGGCCCAGCGCCTGCAAGAGCAAGGCAAGTGGCGTCATCTGTGGCGCATCGCCGGGCTCTATGCCAATTACAGCGTGTTCGATGTCGACAGCGTTCAGGAACTGCACGACCTACTGATGCAATTGCCGCTGTACCCGTACATGGCCATCGAGGTCAACGCGCTGTGCCGGCATCCTTCTTCCATTCGCGAGGATGACCGCTGAACCCAGCCTGTTCAGTTCGCTACGCTAATAATTACAAGATGAGGATCCACCATGAACGTCAAGATTTCCCACACCGCCAGTGTCCAGAAGTTTCTCGAAGAGGCCAGCGGCCAGCTTAACGACGCCGGTGATCCACGGGTCAAAGCGCTGGTTTACCGCATCCTGCGTGATTCGGTGAACATCATCGAGGACCTGGCCGTGACCCCGGAAGAATTCTGGAAAGCCGTCAATTACCTCAACGTGCTGGGCGCGCGGCAGGAGGCCGGTCTGTTGGTTGCCGGGCTCGGTCTTGAGCATTACCTCGACCTGTTGATGGATGCCGAAGACGAGCAGGCCGGCAAATCCGGCGGCACCCCGCGGACCATCGAGGGGCCGCTGTATGTGGCGGGTGCGCCGCTGTCGCAAGGCGAAGCGCGTCTCGATGACGGCGTCGATCCGGGTGTGACTCTGTTCATGCAGGGCCGGGTGTTCAACACCGCCGGCGAACCGCTGGCCGGGGCGGTGGTGGATGTCTGGCACGCCAACACCGGCGGCACCTATTCGTACTTCGACACCACCCAGTCCGAGTTCAACCTGCGTCGCCGGATCGTCACCGATGCCGAGGGCCGTTATCGCTTCCGTAGCATCGTGCCGTCGGGCTACGGCTGCCCGCCGGATGGTCCGACCCAGCAACTGCTCAATCAACTGGGCCGTCATGGCCAGCGGCCGGCGCACATTCACTTCTTCATTTCGGCACCGGATCATCGTCACCTGACCACCCAGATCAACCTCGATGGCGATCAGTACCTGCATGACGATTTCGCCTACGCCACCCGTGACGAACTGATCGCCAAGATCACCTTCAGCGACGATCCGCAGCGTGCGGCGGCCCATGGCGTGAGCGGTCGTTTTGCCGAAATCGATTTCGACTTCACCCTGCAGTCGTCCGCCCAGCCTGAGGAGCAGCAACGCCACGAACGGGTCCGCGCACTCGAGGACTGATACCTTCGACCAGCCGAACCGGGCCACGAGATAACCGACCGTTTATCTCGTGGTCTTTTGTGTTTCGGCCGGGGCTCTAGAATGGCGACGCCACTGATAACAACAATGAGAGTGAACCGATGATGCAAGCGCAATTGTTGAGTCATCGCAGCAGAGTCTTCGACCATGCCGACCCGTACGCGGTATCTGGCTACGTCAATCAGCACGTTGGCAACCATTGCCTGCAGATGCCCAGGGCCGGCCGGCCGCTGGCCAGCCTCGATCATCGCAAGTTCGCCAGCCTTGATCTATGCCGCATCAGTTATGGCGCCAGCGTGCGGGTTACCGCTGGCGCGCTGGACAGCATCTATCACTTGCAGGTGTTGCTGCGCGGCAACTGCCTGTGGCGTGGCCATGGTCAGGAACATTACTTCGCGCCCGGGGAGTTGCTGCTGATCAACCCGGACGATCCGGTGGATCTGACCTATTCCAGTGATTGCGAAAAATTCATCCTGAAAGTCCCCACCCGGCTGTTGGAGTCGGTGTGCGAGGAGCAGCGCTGGCGGTATCCGGGGCAGGGCGTGCGGTTTCTGGAAAACCGTTATCAGCTCAATCAACTGGAAGGTTTCGTCAGCCTGCTGGCGATGATTTGCCAGGAAGCCGAGGCTTCCGAGCCGATTCCTCGCGTGCAGGAGCACTATGCGCAAATCGTGGTCAGCAAGATGCTGGGCCTGATGAAAACCAACGTCATGCGCACCGACCCCGGCTCAGCCTCGGCCACGTTCGAGGCGCTGGTCGATTACATCGCCCGCAACCTCAAGCAGGACATCGACAGCGAAGAACTGGCGCGCCAGGCGCGGATGAGCCTGCGTTCGCTGTATGGGTTGTTCGAACGCAATGCGGGGGACACGCCGAAAAACTACATCCGGCAGAAGAAGCTCGAACGCATTCACGCCAACCTGAGCGACCCGACCTGCAACGTGCGCAACGTCACGGAAGTGGCCATGGATTACGGCTTCCTGCACCTGGGTCGGTTCTCCGACAGCTACCGCAAACAGTTCGGCGAATTGCCCTCCGACACCCTCAAGCGCCGCCATTGATCTCACAAACACCACCCACCGCTATTTGATCGTTCCCACGCTCCCGCGTGGGAATGCCTCAACGGACGCAGAGCATCCCGGGCTGCATTCCCACGCAGAGCGTGGGAACGATCATCACCTGCTGCACAAAACGGATAAAGGTCTGCACCCGGCGGATAGTCCGCCCCATCCCCACGTCCTAGCATGGCCCTGCCTGAATAAAAACAATGGAGGCGGCGGCCATGTCCCTGCGACCCGAATACCTTCACTCCCTGCTTGAAGAAAACCCTGAACAGGGTATCTATCGCTGCAAGCGCGAGATGTTCACTGACCCGCGGCTGTTCGACCTCGAGATGGAACACATCTTCGAAGGCAACTGGCTGTACCTGGCGCACGAAAGCCAGCTCCCCAATAACAACGACTTCTACACCACTACCATGGGGCGCCAGTCGATCTTTATCGCGCGCAACAAGGACGGTGAGTTGAACGCCTTTATCAACGCATGCAGCCACCGCGGGGCGATGCTCTGCCGGCACAAGACCGGCAACAAGAGTTCCTACACCTGCCCGTTCCACGGCTGGACGTTCAACAACTCCGGCAAGCTGCTCAAGGTCAAGGACCCGGCGGCGGCCGGTTACCCGGCGAGCTTCAATTGCGAAGGCTCCCACGACCTGACCCGCGTCGCGCGTTTCGAGTCCTATCGCGGCTTCCTGTTCGGCAGCCTCAAGGCTGACGTGGTGCCGTTGGTGGAGCACCTGGGCGAGTCGGCGAAGATCATCGACATGATCGTCGACCAGTCCGCCGATGGCCTGGAAGTGCTGCGCGGTTCTTCCAGTTACATCTACGAAGGCAACTGGAAACTCACCGCCGAAAACGGTGCCGACGGCTATCACGTCAGCTCCGTGCACTGGAACTACGCCGCCACCCAGAACCAACGCAAACAGCGCGAAGCCGGCGAAGACATCCGCACCATGAGCGCCGGCACCTGGGCCAGGCAGGGCGGTGGTTTCTATTCCTTCGACAAGGGCCACATGCTGCTCTGGACCCGTTGGTCCAACCCCGAGGACCGTCCACTGTACGAGCGTCGCGACGAGTTGGCCCGGGACTTCGGCCAGGCCCGCGCCGACTGGATGATCGAGAACTCGCGCAACCTGTGCCTGTACCCGAACGTGTACCTGATGGACCAGTTCAGCTCGCAGATTCGCATCGCCCGGCCGATCTCGGTCAACCGTACCGAAATCACCATTTACTGCATCGCCCCCAAAGGTGAAAGCGACCACGCCCGTTCGAGCCGCATTCGGCAGTACGAGGACTTTTTCAACGTCAGCGGCATGGCCACTCCAGACGATCTGGAAGAGTTTCGCTCCTGCCAGACCGGCTACCAGGGCAGCGTTACCACCTGGAACGACATGTCCCGTGGTGCCGAACACTGGATTGAAGGCGCCGATGACGCGGCCAGGGAAATCGACCTGCACCCGTTGCTCAGCGGGGTGCGTACCGAAGACGAAGGCCTGTTCGTGCTGCAACACAAATATTGGCAGCAGACCATGCTCAAGGCCCTGGCCGCCGAACAGTCCGACCTGATTGCAGTGGAGGCCGTGCAATGACCATGACCTATGACGCGGTGCGCGATTTTCTCTACCGCGAAGCGCGCTACCTCGACGACAAACAATGGGACGACTGGCTGGAGTTGTACGCGCCGGACGCAACTTTCTGGATGCCGTCCTGGGATGACAACGACGAGCTGACCATCGATCCGCAGCGGGAAATCTCGCTGATCTGGTACGGCAACCGCACGGGCCTGGAAGACCGCATCTTCCGCATCAAGACCGAGCGTTCCAGCGCCAGCGTGCCGGACACCCGCACCTCGCACAATCTCAGCAACATCGAGCTGATCGAACAGGCCGACGGCCTGTGCAAGGTGCGCTTCAACTGGCACACCCTGAGCTTTCGCTACAAGACCGTCGACAGCTATTTCGGCAGCAGTTTCTACACCCTGGATGTGCGCGGCGAGAACCCGCTGATCTTGGCCAAGAAAGTGATCCTGAAGAACGACTACGTTCGCCAGGTCATCGATGTTTACCACCTTTGAGGCAGCCGTCATGACTCATTCCATTGCGTTCAATTTCGAAGACGGCGTCACCCGGTTCATCGACGCCAACGTTGGCGAAACCGTGGCCGATGCCGCGTACCGCCAGGGCATCAATATTCCGCTGGATTGCCGCGACGGCGCTTGCGGCACCTGCAAGTGTTTCGCTGAAACCGGGCGTTATGACTTGGGCGAGGACTACATTGAAGACGCCCTCAGCGCCGAAGAAGCGCAGCAGGGTTTTGTCCTGACCTGCCAGATGCGTGCGCGGAGCGATTGCGTGGTGCGGGTACCGGTTTCATCGGATGTCTGCCGTACTCGTCAGACCAGTTACGACGCGACCATCAGCGCCGTGCGTCAGCTGTCCGACAGCACCATCGCACTGTCGATCAAGGGCGAAGCCCTGAGCAAACTGGCGTTTTTGCCGGGGCAGTATGTGAACCTCGGGGTTCCGGGCAGCGAGCAGACCCGCGCGTATTCGTTCAGTTCGTTGCAGCGTGACGGCGAAGTCAGTTTCCTGATTCGCAACGTGCCCGGCGGCTTGATGAGCAGTTTCCTGACCGGCATGGCCAAGGCCGGCGACAGCATGAGCCTGGCCGGACCGTTGGGTAGTTTCTATCTGCGCGATATCCGCCGGCCGTTGTTGCTGCTGGCCGGTGGCACCGGTCTGGCGCCGTTTACCTCGATGCTGGAAAAAATCGCCGAGCAGGGCAGCGAGCATCCGCTGCATTTGATCTACGGCGTGACCAACGATTTCGACCTGGTGGAAATCGATCGACTGGAAGCCCTCGCTGCACGAATCCCGAACTTCAGCTTCAGCGCCTGCGTGGCCAACCCCGACAGCCGGCACCCGCTCAAGGGCTACGTGACCCAGCACATCGAGCCACGGCATTTGAACGATGGCGACGTCGATGTCTACCTGTGCGGCCCGCCGCCGATGGTCGAGGCGGTCAGCCAGTTCATTCGTGAGCAAGGCATCGCGCCTGCGAACTTCTACTACGAGAAATTTGCCGCCAGCGCGGCCTGAGCCGCGCTGTTGTGGGAGAGATACATGAACAGATTCCACGAAAAAATCGCGCTGATTACCGGTGCCGCCCAAGGCATCGGCCGGCGTGTGGCGGAACGCATGGCCGCCGAAGGTGCGCGGTTGATTCTGGTCGACCGCTCCGATCTGGTGTTCGAGTTGCAGAAGGAACTGGGGCGGGACAGCCAGGTGCTCGCCTTGACCGCCGACCTTGAGCAATACAGCGAATGCAGCCGGGTGATGAGCACCGCCGTCGAGCGCTTCGGGCGCCTCGATGTGTTGGTCAACAATGTCGGCGGCACGATCTGGGCCAAGCCTTTCGAGCACTATGAAGAACAGCAGATCGAGGCCGAAGTCCGCCGTTCGTTGTTCCCGACGCTGTGGTGCTGCCATGCCGCGCTGCCGTTCATGCTTGAACAAGGCAGCGGCGCCATCGTCAACGTTTCATCGATCGCCACCCGTAGCGTCAATCGCGTGCCTTACGGTGCGGCGAAGGGCGGGGTCAATGCGTTGACCGCGTGCCTGGCGTTCGAAACCGCCGGCCGTGGGGTGCGGGTCAACGCGACCGCTCCCGGTGGCACCGAAGCGCCGCCGCGGCTGATTCCGCGCAACACCGCGGAACAAAGCGCTCAGGAAAAGCTGTGGTATCAGCAGATCGTCGACCAGACCCTCGACAGCAGTTTGATGAAGCGCTACGGCACACTGGATGAACAGGCCAGCGCTATCCTGTTTCTGGCCAGCGACGAAGCCTCCTACGTCACCGGCATGGTCATGCCGGTCGGTGGTGGCGATTTGGGCTGACCTTTCAGGGGGGCGTCGGCTGCGATGAGCTACAAGCGACGCTGAAATGCTCTGATGATTCTGAGTGTGGCGTCGCTTGTGTTCAGGTTCTGGACGGCGTCCAGCGGATGCCAGATGCACTCGATGATTTCATTCTGTGGCCGAGCCTCGGCCACGTTTACGACCGACGCTTCGTAGACATGATGCCGGGTGCTGATCGTTTCCAGCTCCATCAGGTACATCAGGCCGTCGACCCCAAGCCCGGTTTCTTCATAGAGCTCTCTTGTGGCTGCTCCCGCGATGGTTTCGCCAGGCTCGATTTTTCCGCCCGGCAGGGTCCAGCGCCCCCTGGGTTTGCGCACCAGGAGAATATGCCGGTCCTGCTCGCAAATGACGGTTGCGCGTACTTTCATGGATTACCTGATTGCCGGTTGTCATAAAACAGTCATAAAAATGCAATATTCAGACCGCAATCCGCAGACGTGTCTGCTTCAAGGGTTGGAGTCGACAGGGCGGTTGAAAGTGCAATGGAATGCCGGAATCCTGACGCGACGTCTGGTCGGCACTTCTGTGAAAGTCGGGTGTAAGGTAGCTGAGTGGACCCTGGACTATCACTGCCGAAATGGAGGTGACTAATGAGCGTTCCGATGCTGACCAAAATGCACATGAACGGCTATGACGTACTCAGCGTGAACAGTGGCCCCTGGCGGGTGTGCACCAAAGGTGACCGGCTTGGATCCTTTGGCAGCCGAGAAGAAGCACTGGCCTATGCGGCTGCGCTTCCCGCCTACAGAGCCCGGTCGGGCAGATCATCGCGTAGCCACAAATCAGACAAATAGTGCAGCTGAAGCCCCGGTACGCCGGGGCTTCTCGTTATTAAAGTCGTGGGCTCAGTAACCACCACCCATCCCGCCCGTGGACGGGGAATACGCTCTGGCTTTTTGTTGGACGCGACTCCACTCGGCGCAGGTCATGAAGGCTTTATGGTCGACCTGGCCCCTGCCATCAAAACTGACGCCGTACGGCTGCTGATTGCCGGCCTGGGTCAACTTGTAATCAAAGCAAGTGCCTGGCTCCACCGTGCGATCGGTGATCGATAGCGGCTTGCCGCCAATCTGCTCGACCTGATCCTTGGTCATGCCGGCTTCGACCTTGGCGACCAGCGGTTGGTCCCGGTAGATATGTGATTCGGTGTTGCAACCACTTGTCGCCGCCAGCACGGCGATCAGCGCGCATAGAGGCTTGTTCATGGCAGCGCTCTCTAGTGAGCTTTAGTTCGAGTGATGGTTTTTGCTTTCACCTCTTCAGCATAGCCCGCCAGCCGCTCTTCATCGCCCTGGAACAAGGAACACAGCCTGAGTGTCGCCTCTGCGTCCACATCATTGCCGGCCAGGCGCAACTGCTCTGCGATGCGCAGAAGCTCTACCGCCGACCACCTCAGGTCCGACGCCACGCCTTGCAGGTCGCGCCGTAGTTGCTGTTCATCTTCGTTAAGCCACATGATGACCTCCTGCAATTCCCCGCTACGAAATAGTAATCCCATTTACCTCGATGGAGCGTTATGTTCGTCTGATCCAAAGAGAGTCGAAATCATGCAACAACCTGCCTACCAACTGCTGGAAGTCGCCAACGGCAAGCCGATCAAACTCTGGACCGAAGGCGTGCCGGTTGAAAGCGAAGCCCGGCAGCAACTGATCAATACCGCGAAGATGCCGTTTATCTTCAAACACCTGGCGGTGATGCCGGACGTGCATCTGGGCAAAGGCTCCACCATCGGCAGCGTGATCCCCACCGTGGGCGCGATCATTCCGGCGGCCGTGGGCGTGGACATCGGCTGCGGCATGATTGCCGCGCGCACCTCGCTGACCGCTGCCGACTTGCCGGACAACCTGCACGGTCTGCGCACTGCCATTGAAAAGGCCGTGCCCCATGGCCGTACGTTGAGCCATGGCCGGCGCGACGAAGGCGCCTGGGAGCGCGTTCCGCAGCAGGCCGATCAGGCCTGGGCTGCGCTGAACCCTCGGTTCAAGGCGATCACCGACAAATACCCGAAACTCGCCAGCACCAACAACCGCCAGCACCTGGGTACCCTCGGCACCGGTAACCACTTCATCGAGGTCTGCCTGGACGAGGCCAATCGCGTCTGGTTCATGCTGCACAGCGGTTCTCGCGGCGTGGGCAATGCCATCGGTACGCTGTTCATTCAATTGGCCCAGGCGGACATGCGCCAGCACATCGCCAACCTGCCGGACCGTGACCTGGCCTACTTCAAGGAGGGCAGCCGGCACTTCGATGACTACGTCGAAGCGGTGGGCTGGGCTCAGGACTTCGCCCGGCAGAACCGTGCCTTGATGATGCAAGCGGTGATTCACGCGGCGCGGCAGGTGATCCGCAAACCTTTCGAGGTTGCTCTGGAGGCTGTGAACTGCCACCACAATTACGTGCAGAAAGAGCGGCATTTCGGCGAGGACATCCTGGTCACCCGCAAAGGCGCGGTGTCGGCGAAGAAGGGCGAGTTGGGGATCATTCCCGGTTCCATGGGGGCCAAAAGCTTCATCGTTCGCGGCCTCGGCAACGAGCAATCGTTCTGTTCCTGCAGCCACGGCGCCGGTCGCACCATGAGCCGCACCAAAGCCAAGAACACCTTCACCATCGCCGACCAGATCCGCGCGACCGCCCATGTGGAATGCCGCAAGGATGCGGCGGTCATCGATGAGATCCCGATGGCCTACAAGGACATCGACAAAGTCATGCACGCCCAGCGTGATCTGGTGGAAGTGCTGCACACGTTGCGACAGGTGGTGTGCGTGAAGGGGTAGGGATGGGAGGTATTCCGCTGGTCGGGAAAATCAACGGGAGTGGACAGCTCTGCTGTCGTATGGAGGTAGTGATCTATTCGCTGGGGCGAGGTATCTCAAATGACGGCGACTGATGATTTCAGACACCATGCGCATGAACTGATCGTGGACCTGGATGCGGCCACCACGGAAATGATGAAGCTGATTTCAGCCCATCAGCTCAGTGGGCCGGAATGGGAGCGGGTCACGAAATGGCAGCATGAAGCGTACGAGCGGTGGATGAAGTATCTGAATGCGAGTTCGTATACCGATTCCGGCTCGGGGGTCGATCCGGGGCAGGGCGAGGCCTCTGTATAGAAGCCTCTGTATAAAAAGCTCCTTTAATAGTGGCGTAGCCCCAGCGTTTGCTGGATGTCTGCGCAAGTACAGGCTACATTTCCCGTTTTTCAGGATAGAGAAGCATCATGCGGATGTTGATAGCGGGAGTAGCGGTGGCTGCGTTGGCGGGCTGTTCATTGCCCGCATCCCTGGTGCCCGGTGAGCCCAATGTCAGCAAATACAGCGATAAGGCGCCCAAGGAATATGCCGGGTGTGTATTGCCGTTGTGGCGTCAGGAGATTGCGGGAACGACGCAAACCGCGATTTCCAACGGCTACCGGATTACTGCACCGAGCGTCATCACGGCTGACGAAATTCTGGATATCGTGAAGTCGAAGGATGGCAGTCGGGTATCGCTTTACCAAGGGCCGCCATGGGCCAAGTCAGGAGCGCTGCGCCAGGCTGTCCGGGATTGTTTGTAACGGTTTCTTCAGTAGATGACTCAAAAATAGTGTGGATATTTAATGGGTTACGAGATTTAGTAACTGAATGGTGAATCAAAATATCTTGTTACAGATCAATTGATTGGGTAATATTGCCCCGCGTTCACCACCACGGTTTATGCATTTTTAAAGCCCAGGCGTCCATCAGCTGCCTGGGCTTTTTTTTTGCCTGGCATTTAGGGATGGCTTACAAGCACGCTGCCGGCAGAGCGCCAGCAGCGTCGGTGATGAGGTGGGTAAGCGCTATTGCTGCTTGTTGTTACCCGGCCGGATCAGCCTTGCGCCGATCACTGCCAGAAGGATTGCCAGTGTTTATAAGCCTTCTCTCGACCAGGACATTTCGCAGGGCCTGGCGTGCCGAAGGATCCAGTTGATGTTCTCTCTCCTTGAGTTCTAGCAAGATGGGGCTGGACCAGCCACGATAGGTTTGCTCGGTAATACGAGTAGGCGTCATCTATCTCTCCCTTGTGAGTCGCCCGACAACACAGTGGGCGAAGTCCTGTGAGATAAAAATCCTAGTCGAGGAAACGATTTGTCGCCAGCGATTGGCAGTGCCGATTGTCCTGCGCAATGAAGGTAGTTGGTGATTCGGGCGTAAACTGAAAAGGCTACCTCATCAAAAGGAGCCGCATATGATCGCCGACCAAACGATTAGACAGGCGTCGGAGCAAAGCACTGTTTGGGACCAATATTTCTGTGCTGCGCTGATTGCCGAAAGCCATCTGACGGCACCGGTGGTAGGAGAAGCCACCCACGAAGACAGGCAAAACCTGCTGATCCAAAGAGCCAAAGCGCTCGCCGACAAGATGCTTGAAAACAGAAGATAAAACTGAGCCCGGCCATTGCGCCGGGCTCTTCATTTATCGCCCCTTTGACAGGTCACCTCGCCAGGCTGTCACTTGGCGGCGCGATGGACTGATCCGGTTTTTTTTATGCTGAGTTCTTTGTTCGTGGATCGTCTACAGTTAGTAATTCATGGATACGGAGATCGAACATGAAGTGCTTAATTTGTCACGCTGTCTCTAACACTGTTCATGTGGCTGAAGACTGGTCAGAGGTTGCATGTTCGGCCGGATGTGGACGCTTCAGGGTCTCGGCGAACCTTATTAAAATGATGAAGGGCAGGAACGAGTCCTTTGACATCGAGCGCACAAGGCAATGGCTCGAGATGTCCCGCAATGATGAGCCGATACCGTTGATATCCCGCTATGACTACAACGTTGCCTTGTTGCATCGCGACACCGGGGAGAAGTCGGCCATGGCGCCGAGTCGCTCCAGGCAGCCGCTGACGTCGGATTAGATTCCGCCCGGTTGTAACACCACCCTCGGCAGGCGCTGCCCAAGGCTGCGATCTTTTGATCTTCAGCGGCTCCTGAACGATCAAGATATGCAGCAGCTGCCAGCTGCCAGCTGCCGATCGACGCCTAACGTTCGACCGTCATGTAAAAACAAGCAACCTCCTTGGATCGCCCGTGTCGATATCAACATATCCGCGCGATTCGTCATCACTCCTGTCCAGGTTGTTAGCTTTTATGGCGGGCTGAAAGCGGCTATAGCTGAATGTTCAGGAGGTGGCTATGAACTGTCCGCTGTGTGGCAATACCAATGCGCTGGAAGATCTTTCGTTTGGGGGCGGATTGCGCATTCACTGCGAGCCGTGTGGTGGTTTCTATCGAATTTCATCGACCCTGCATGCCTTGGCTGAAGGAAAGTCTTATGACACCGAGCGCGCTCGAACCCGTCTGAAGAAGAAGCGTGAAACCGGCAAATTGGAGGATCAAGAGCCGGCGCTAGGCCCGGAAGACAAAGACCTACTCATCGAGCCGGGCTAATGTGTCGCGCAAAGCGAATGCAGTTCAGCGAAGGGTGCGTTGCCTGGGGGAAGGGGCAGCGACTATTTACAGAAGGACTCGCCTGGCCTTGAAGCCGAATTTCCAACGGATTCCAGGTCAGGCGAGCGTGTCGGATCCATGGGGCTTTAATCCTGATGAACACTTGAACGGCTCATTATCCAATCGGTTAATGAGCCTGTGCCACGCCGCACAAAACAGTCGCGGCGGCGGACTGAGATCGTGTGCTGGCAATGTTTCCCAGCGATACGACGCCAACCAGACGCTTGTCTCGGTTAAGCACGGGCAGGCGACGGAGGTGGACGTCCGCCATGTTTCTAGCGACATGCTCGATGTCTTCATCCTCATAGCAATAGCGGATGCCGCCACTCATTATTTTACTGATAGGGGTTGTTCCGGTGAGTCCTTCGGCGACGGCTCTGATGGCGATGTCCCGGTCCGTGATCATGCCAATCAGGCGCTCTTGCTCTTCAACCATAATGGCGCCGCTATCGATCCTGGCCATCATGCTTGCAGCCTCCTGGATCGTCTGGCTAGGTTTGGCTGTTAAAACATCTTTCGTCATAACTTCCGAAATCTTCATGAAAAAGACTCCTTTTAAAGGGATGTTTCAGTGATTGCTGACTGTCTATTTTTCGACTTGGAGGGGACGTACAGGGTTCAGAATGTTTTGTCTCCGCTCGTCATCGTGGTGAACCGGGATTCTCCAGCGCCGCTCATTGAGCGGCGTTTTCGTATGCGGGCGTTGCTCAAGGAACAGCGCAACACGGAAAAGCCTGCGAGAGAGCAGGCGGCTTCGGATGGATGGGTGAGCGGGTAACTTGTTGGTACAAATATGAATCTGTATCATTTAGTTTCAAGTCTAGGGTGCGAGGGAGTGCATTGCCCACATAAAAATAAGGTCCAGGTAATGCTCAAAATGCTACTCGTGTACGGTCATCTGATTGCCACCTGTATTGCTCTGGGGAGGGTGCTGCAGGCGGATCAAAAGCTATGGAGCTGGCGCAAGGATGTGTTGAGCCAAGTGCAACGTGAGTATCTCGACGAGACTCAAAAAATCGTCACGCTCGCGCTATTGGCTCTTTGGGGAAGTGGCTTGCTGCTGGTGCTCCAGGGTTACCTCTATGAGGGGACCACGTATCTGCTCAATCAAAAGCTCTGGGCCAAGGTGAGTGTTGTCGCACTGCTTAGTCTCAACGGCGCTTTGTTGCATCGGATCGGTTTTCCACTGCTGCAGAAGGCTCCCTTTGTCTTGTTACACAGCGGCGCCCGGACTCGCCTTGCACTGTTGGGCGCTCTCTCTATGAGTGGCTGGTTATTTGCCGCATTCCTGGGGGTGGCTCGAGCGTGGAATCACGTGCTGCCTTACATGCATGTGATGGGTGCTTTTGCCGTGTTCTCGTTAGTGGCTTGTGCAGTGGCGTGGATAGTCGCCAGCACAGCAGGCGCTATGGGTGATGAGTGGTCGCGCACTGGCAGCGAGTAAAACCTGATTATGCCGGACGCTGAACGACGAGCCTTTGCCGGCAGGCTGTTCAGGTTTATTCAGAATTGTGTTCGGGACACTGGGCGCAACTCTGGATAGAGTTCTCACCGCTCACCCAGCTTCGGCTCTTTACCAGGCACGGAGTGCTAGGCCTTGGTTGGGCGAGCACCCATTTTTGATTGTTCTCGACAGAGAGAATGACGGCGCACGCGAAACCGTGCTCCTTTCAGGCACCGTCCCTGAGCAACTGGCTGAACGCCTCCAGTTCACTTTTTTCCACATCGGAAACCAGCACGAAGCGCATGTGATTGGTTTGCCAGGACACCACGTTAAAGCCACGAATCGTCTGGGTCTGCCGCGGCTTGTCTGCCTCCGGCACCGGCAGGATAAACACATTGATGATGTGTTTGGCCCTCCCGTAACTCAGGGCTGCCGTGGTCTGGTGTTGCAGATAATCCAGCCGCCCGCCCAGTAATGGAAATCCCTGCGCCGAGTAATCGAATACCGGCGGCGAGAAGTCGAGTTTGCCGGTGAACCAGGGCTTCACGGTGTGACGGTCGGAGGACACCACATCGTTCAGATGCTCGCCCATCAACGAGCGGACATGGCTGGAGACAGCCTCGTCCATCAGAGGTTGCTCGCTGCCCGGTGTCATCACATAAAGCACTGCCGCCAAGGCCAGCGCCGCCGCGGAAAACGTCGGTGCGAACCATTTCTGCCAACGCTCGACGGCGCGAGTCGCGGGAGCACCTGCGGCAAACACGCTGGCCGCTAACGATGCCGGCGCCGGGTAATACGGCGCCTGGCGCTTCACACTGACCTTCAGCAGTTTCACTTCATCATGCAGCCGCGCGCACTCGGCGCATGCGGCCAGATGCGCAGCCACATCCGCAGCCGTCGCAGGATCGAGTTCATGATCCAGATAACCATGCAGCCGTGTCTGGCAAACCGTGCAGTCGAGTTCATTCATGATCGTGCAACTTCAGTAATTCGAGCTTGAGCATCGCGCGCCCCCGGGCCAATCTCGACATGACGGTGCCGATGGGGATATCGACCACCAAAGCGATGTCCTTGTAAGGCATGTCTTCGAGTTCTTTCAGCACAATCACCTCACGAAACACCGGCGGCAGGGCGCACAGCGCTTGCTGGATCAGCGCCGCGTTTTCCGTGTGAATAGCCAGCAATTCCGGGGTCTGGCTGTGGCTCAGTGCCCCCTCGTCATCGCCAATGTCGTCATCGAAAGCAACCCAATGGCGCCCGGCCGAGGCTTTGAGCCAGGTGTAGCTTTCATTGCGCACGATGGTCAGAAACCAGGCCTTGGCGTTGCCATCGGCGAAACGCTGCAAAAACCTGAAGGCGCGCAGGGCGCTTTCCTGCACGACATCGCGGGCGGCGGCGTCGTTGCCAGTGAGCCAGCGCGCGAGGTTGTAAGCGGCGTCCAGATGGGGCGCAATCAGGTCCTCAAATCGCTTCATAGTGGCTTCCGCACTGTCACACCCCTATAACCGCGATGCGTGGTCTTTTATTCCCTGAAAAGAATTTGTTTTCCAACGCGGAATAAACACTCGTCCCGCAAGGTTTACCTCGTGTCAGCTACATCACTGTAGTCCGCTTGCGAGGACATACCGATGGACATTCAATCACCCCCCCCAGTGCGCACCGACGACTTGCTGAACCCTGACCGCCGAACGCTGCTCAAGTGCTCGGCGTGGGCCGGGGCAGGGGTCATCTGGGCCCTGAGCGGCGGGATTCCCCGGGCCTTTGCGCTGGATGAGGCAGGCAACGTCGCCGACCCCAAGGCACTGGCCAGCACGTTTCACTTCGTGCAGATCAGCGACTCGCACATCGGCTTCAACAAGGAAGCCAACCCGGAGCCGGTAAAGACATTGCAGGTGGCGATCGACAAGGTCATCAAGCTGCCAAAACCGCCGTCGCTGATTCTGCATACCGGCGACATCACGCACCTGTCCAAGCCTGAGGAGTTCGACATGGCGGCACAGTTGCTCAAGGGGCTGCCGTCCACCGTGCATTACGTGCCGGGTGAGCACGACACCCTCGATGAGGGCGGCGGCAAGCTTTACCTGGAGCGTTACGGCAAGGGCACCAAAGGCAATGGCTGGTACAGCTTCGATGACCACGGCGTGCATTTCATCGCACTGGTAAACGTCTTCAACTTCCAGGCCGGTCACGAAGCTAACCTTGGCGCCGATCAACTGGCCTGGCTGGCCGATGATTTGCGGGCAGTGACGACCAGTACACCCATCGTCGTGTTTACTCATGTTCCGCTGTGGACGATTTATCAGCCGTGGGGCTGGGGCACCGAGGATGGTGATCAGGCGATTGCGATGCTGCGCAAGTACGGTTCAGTGACGGTATTGAACGGGCACATCCATCAGGTTATCCAGAAAGTCGAAGGCAACATCACCTTCCACACCGCCCGTGGCACGGCTTACCCACAACCTGCACCGGGTGCGGCGCCGGCACCGGGGCCGATGACGGTGGCCGCCGATCAATTGCGCAATTACCTGGGGATCACCGATGTGCGAGCGACACAGGGCGATCATCCGCTGGCGCTGATTGATTCGACACTGGTCTAGGGGAGGGCGGTCAGATGAAAACGCGACTGTTGGCGGTGGTGTGCCTGATGCTGTCGATGCCTGCGTGGGCTCAGGAGGTGAAGATCGATATCAAGGAGTTCATGTTTGCACCCAAGGATTTGACCGTGGCCGTGGGCACCAAAGTGACGTGGGTGAATGACGACCAGATTCCGCACACGGTGGCAGAAACCCACAAGGTGTTTCGCTCGGGGGCGCTGGATACGAATGACAGTTTTTCCTGGGTGTTCAATACGCCGGGAGAGTTCGAGTATTTTTGTGCGCTGCACCCGCAGATGATCGGGAAGATTGTAGTCACCCAGTAAACACAGGGCGCTGGAAGGTTAAAAGACCGCCGCCTTCGACTGTTCTGACGTCTGCCGGCTCACTCAGCAGGTATCCCCAGAAACGACAAAGCCCCGAATATTCGGGGCTTTGTCGTACGGAATCTGCTGGCGACGCAGTTCGAGGAAGAGCCGCATAGGCTTGTTATTTCGTAGTTGGCTGCTTCGTATTGTCGCCCGCGTTGGCAGTCGTCACCCAATTACGCGTCTTTGGCGCCAATAATCGCTCGATGGCGCCACTCACCATGTTTTCCATCAAATTATCGCGCTCTTGTTCATCCAGCGAATAGTGCATCAGCCAACTGGGCGCGCTGTTGAGCAAGGCTGCAATGGCTCGACCCGCGGCCCGTTGCGCCGGTTCGCTCACGCGGGGTTTGGCTCCGAGCATCAGCAGCAATTTGCGTTCGTATTGCTCGCGCAAGTGGCGAACCTGTTCCTGCTGCTCCTCGTTGAGGCAGCCACTGTCGCGCTCCGCCAGTCGAAAATGCCAGGGCATTTCCTGGTGCAGACTCTGGTGGGCGCGGATCAGGCTGTTGAGCCTGTCGCGTTTTGCCGGCGCCTGTTGCTCAAGGCGCCCCAAGGTTGCCAGCAGCTCCTCGTAGAACTCCTCGATCAAGTCGAGCAGCAAGTGCTGTTTGCTGGGGTAATGGTGATACAACGAACCTGGAGTGAGCCCCAGGCTCGTCGCCAGCTCACGCATGCCGACCTGACCGAAACCCTTGCTGGCAAACAGCTCCAGCACCTTGCCCCGGTACTCGGCAAACCGTGAGCAACGCTCAGGCATAGGCATGGAAGCCACGCCCCGTTTTGCGCCCCAGGTAACCAGCGGCGACCATTTCCTTGAGCAGCGGTGCAGGGCGATATTTGCTGTCATTGAAGCCGTTGTAAAACGCTTCAAGAATGGCCAGCACCGTGTCCAGACCGATCAGATCCGCCAGAGCCAGCGGCCCGATCGGCTGGTTGCAACCCAGGCGCATGCCGGCGTCGATGTCTTCGGCGCTGGCCAGGCCTTCCTGAAACACCAGGATCGCTTCATTGATCATCGGCACCAGAATCCGGTTGACCACGAATCCCGGACGGTTGCCCGCGGTGATCGCGATCTTGCCAAGGGCTTTTGCCATGTCCAGCGCCAGGGCGTGGGTGGCATCGCTGGTTTGCAGGCCACGAATCACTTCGATCAGGCCCATCACCGGCACCGGGTTGAAAAAGTGCAGGCCGATGAAACGCTCAGGCCGGCTCACGCTGGCGGCGAGTTGGGTGATGGACAGCGACGACGTGTTGGAAGCGATCACGCACTCGGCGCTGACCTGCGCGGCGATTTGTTGAAGCACGCGCAGTTTCAAATCGAGGTTTTCGGTGGCGGCCTCGATCACCAGTTGTACGTTTTGCAGGCTGTTGTAATCGGTACTGGTGCGAATCTTGTCGAGGGCGGCGAGCTTTTGCTCATGCGTGAGCGTGTCTTTGGCGACCTGGCGATCGAGATTTTTATCGACGGTCGCGATTGCCCTTTGCAGAGCACTCTCGGAAATGTCGATCAAGGTTACGTTGAAGCCGGCCAGGGCGCAGACTTGCGCGATGCCATTGCCCATGGTGCCGGCGCCGATGACGCCAATGTTCTGTAGGTTCATGCGTATGTCCTTGTGATCAAACCCGTTCGAACAACACGGCGATGCCTTGGCCGCCACCGATGCACATGGTCGCCAGGGCATAACGGCCCTGACAGCGATGCAGTTCATGAATGGCTTTGGTGGCGATGATCGCGCCAGTGGCGCCCACCGGATGGCCCAGCGAGATGCCCGAACCGTTGGGGTTGACCTTCTGCGGATCGAAACCCAGCTCTTGCGCTACGGCACAAGCCTGGGCAGCGAAAGCTTCGTTGGACTCGATCACATCAAGGTCGGCGACGGTCAAACCGGCGCGCTTGAGCACCAGGCGGGTGGCGGGAATCGGTCCCAGCCCCATCATTGAAGGTTCAACGCCTGCGTGGGCATAACCCACCAGTCGAGCCATGGGCTTGAGGCCTTGTTCCTGAACAGTTTGGCCGGTGGCCATGATCAGTGCGCTGGCACCATCATTGAGACCAGACGCGTTGCCGGCGGTGACGGTACCGTCCTTTTTGAACGCCGGTTTCATGCGGCTCAATTGCTCGACGTTGACCTCAGCCCGTACATGCTCATCCGTCGCAAACGAAACCGTCCCTTTGCGGGTCGCGACTTCGATCGGCACGATCTGCCCGGAAAAACGCCCCTCGGCAATCGCCCGGGCAGCACGCTGCTGGCTGAGAAGCGCCAACTCATCCTGGAGCTGACGTGTGATGCCATAGTGCTCGGCGATATTTTCAGCGGTGATCCCCATGTGGAAACCGGCAAACGGGTCTTGCAGTGCCCCAAGCATGTAATCGATGGCCTGCATGTCGCCCATTCGTGCACCCCAACGCGCCTGCGGCAACAGGTACGCGCCTCGGCTCATGGACTCGACGCCGCCGGCCAGCGCAGCGCCCGCATCCCCCAGCATCAAACTTTGCGCGGCACTGACAATCGCTTGCAAACCCGAACCGCAAAGGCGATTGACGTTGAAGGCGGGAGTCTCTTTCGTCAGGCCGGCATTCATCGCTACGACCCGGGAGATGTAGGCATCGCGTGCCTCGGTCGGGATCACATGTCCCATCACCGCATGACCGATGTGCTCGGGCGCCAGGCCTGATCGTTCGATAGCGGCGCGGCAAACATCGGTTGCCAACTGAATAGGCGGTACATCCTTGAGTGAACCGCCAAAGCTGCCGATGGCAGAACGGACGGCGCTCACTACAAAAATATCGGAATGGTTCATGTTGGCTCTCTTGAACAGGTCTTTTTTGTTGAGCACGAGTCTAGAATCAGCAGCGCCACTGGCCTATGCCAAAACTGTTCAAGGGTGATGGCGTTTTTTGCCATGTTCAGATGTGACGAGAGAGGCATTCAAATGCGGGAAACGGATTCGGTGGCGGTTTACTTCATGTATCCCATGATCCATGCGCTGCGTGAGAAGCCGCAGCGTCTGCGGTCACTCCTTGAACAGGTGGGAATTGATCCGGCACTGATGGATCAGCCGACAGCACGGGTGCCGGCCACGGCTTTCGCCGCGTTGTGGCTGGCGCAGATTCGTGAGTTGAACGATGAGTTTTTCCAGTTGGACTCCCATGGTATGCCGCCGGGCGGTTTTGCCTTGATTTGTCGGGCATTGATTCAGGAGCCGACGCTGGAAAAAGCCATGCGTCAGTGCCTGGCCAATTTCGCCTTGTTTCTGCGTGATTTTCGCGGCACGTTGAGTGTGCGTGGCAAGCGTGCGGTCATCAGCTTGCAGACCCGCTCGCAGAACAGCGAGGTGAGCCGGCTGGGCGAAGAAACGTTTCTGGTGTTGATGATCAGTCTGCTGTGTTGGCTGGGCGGGCGGCGAATTCCCATCGATCGTGCGGACTTCCGTCATCAGCGTTTGTCGCTGCGTGATGACGCCTTGCTCTGGGGGCCCAACCTGACCTTTGGCACCGAACACACCGAAATCGAGTTCGCCAGTCACTACTTGCGGCTGCCGGTGGTTCAGGACCTAGCCTCGCTGAAAGTGTTTTTGCGCACCGCACCGCAATGGCTGGTGATCCGCTTCCGCAACCAGCATGGGCTGGCATCGCAGGTTCATCAGCGCCTGCGCCATAGCCATTACAGCGAATGGCCGACCTTGCAGGACTTCGCCCTGGAACAGCATCTGAGCCCCAGTACCTTTCGCCGGAAACTGGGACGTGAAGGCTGTTCGTATCAGGAAATCAAGGATGAAGTGCGGCGCGGGGTGGCGTTTGAACGGTTGCGCCAGAGCAAGGCGAACATCAGCGATATTGCCGAACAGTTGGGGTTTCAGGAGCCGAGTGCGTTTCACCGTGCCTTCAAAAAATGGACGGGGGAGAGCCCGGGGCAATACCGTTTGCGGTTTCAAGGTCGTGATGATTGACCCATCCGGCCGGCGTAGCCAACCAGGCTTTTCCAGTCGTGCATTCAGGTCGTGAACTGATCCAGAACCACTCAGCTGCGCTCATCCGTGCCGTGCGCATCGGGGGTGATCTGCGCGAGGTCGTCACCTCTGGCTCTGCCTGCGCCGGTCTCTGCCCGGCGTACTCAGTGGCTGGCCTGATTACCGGTCAGGTGCCTGCTTTGCTACAGATCACACTCCGATGCGCTCTCATTGAGAGGGGCGGGCAGTTATCGTCAGGCTGACGTGACGCTGGTTGTCATGCTCGCACGAAATGCGCGATTTCAGAGGTGGGTGATGGAAAGGTCGCTGATGATGCAGACCGAACCGTCTTGCGGGTCAGTGGTGTCGGAGTAATCGATCTGGTTGTACACACCGCCGTGGAAGGCGAGAGTTTTCGTGTCCCAGGTGTTGTCGAGGCGCATGATTGCAGAGGTAGATTTGACGCCATTACAGCTCGCCGAGACGGATACAGCGCCGCTCGAATTGGCGTGAATGTTGATTTTGAAAAGTGCACCGAGTGGCACGTCTTCCAGAATCGTCGTGTTCACCGGGTCTTCCTGGAGATAGCTCGACCGAAATCCCATCGTGATTCGGCCTTTGTTCCAAAACACTTTTACAGGTGGCCTTTCCGAACCCTGAACATGAATCTGGCTGATCACAACCTTCTGCAGCGAGTTGACCTTCGTGACTCGCATTTCTTGTCGGTTCCAGTGGTCAGCAGCGCTGGCGAACAACCAATAACCTGGCTCTTTCCACTCGCAGCGCGTCCGCAGGGTGCTCTTGCTCGAAGCGCCGAGCGTCGGCGCCGTCATTTGCAGCGAGCCATCTGGAAGCATCGAAACAACTTCCGGGCATTCGAGCAGTGCCCGCCAGCCGATCAATTCAAGCGCGATCGGGTTGGTGTCGGAGATTGGGAGCGGTGTAGCGATTGTGTAGTTGCTGATGTCTACGGTCATGGTCATTTCCCTATTTCATTTGATGTCACCCTTTGCTCAGTTGAGCCTTACGTTTGGTGCTGCTGGGCCTGTGATGCGTTGGCTTGGACTGAAATATAGGTATTCCCGTAATGCGTGTCAATGGGCATTCCCATAATTAAGCCACTCCCACATTCTTATGGTGAGAGGGAGTCTGCATTTGGTGAGATTGGATGCGCTGAAATTCTTCTTGGGAGTGCGGCCACGCGCAGTACGGCGAACGCCTCAAGCTCGTCCAGGCATCGAGGAACGGCGTCCAGCAGCGCGTGTATTTGATCTATTTTGCTAAGACTGCACGTTGGAGCCAATTCCGACTTTCTGCTTTGGTGCAGCGTATCGAATCCATGCGCCGGATAAGTGCTTGGGATTTCGAAGGGTCAAAAGGTTTGAAAGCAGCAGAAAACCCGTTCAAGCCGGCAATATCCTGCATTYCAAAATAAAGCAGGTCGCTGAGATATTCGCATTGCTCCAGCCGATCAGCCTCAGTGATGGGCATCGGCGCCGAGTCAATTTGCTTCTCGAATTCCGTTTTTTCCTTCGGTGCGCTGCTGCAGCCAGAAAGGAGTATCGCCAGCAAGAGGCCGGCAATCTGTGACGTGCGCATCTTCACTTCCATTTGAAATGTCATTCCTTCAACGCGAATACATCGCCCACCAGAACACATGTCCCAGAATCGAAATCTGCTGCTCCTGGATTTGCTGGAACGTGTAGTCCTCGTCCGGATGCTCGTCTCGGTTAAAGCTTCGCAGGCGAATTCCGGTGGGCGTGCGGTACACCTGCTTGACCCTCAGTTGGCCGTGGTGGTTGATCGCGTACATCTCGCCGTCGACGATATCGCTCAACGTGTTCTTGCCGACGTTGACGCCAACCGTGGCGCCGTCGCGCAGCACCGGCAGCATGCTATTGCCACTCACCGCGACGCACTTCGCGTTGCTGAACTGAACGTTGTTGTGGCGAAGGTCTTTCTTAAAGAAGCGCAGCCTGGCGCTGGTGCTTTCGGCAATCGCGAATCGGCCGGAGCCCGCTGCTAACTCCACTTCCTGGAGAAATGGCACGTAAACCTCGTCGTCATCGAGCGGGGTTTCGTCATCCCATGTCTCAATGTCTGACATTGCCACGTTTGGTTGAGTGCGTTCAGCGGCTTCTGCAACACCTTTAAGCATGTCGCCACTGCCTTCAGCGAGCCACATAGGGGAGACACCACAGACCGAAGCAATCTGAGCAGCAAAGGCCGTCGCCTTCGATTTGCCGCGCTCAAGGTCGGAAATTGATGTCTGCGTGAGGCCGGCGCGCTCAGCAAGCTCGGTCTGGTTCAGACCGGCATGGCGACGGGCGATTTTGAGTCTTTCTTTAAATTCCATTCGCGAAGTATTACGGGCGCTCCCATACTCTTGCAAATCGGTATTCCTATAATCACGTGGTATGGGCGTTCCCGTATGGGCGGCCCCCCAAAAAAAGCGCTCAATGTCTGGAAGCAATGCGCGCCGTGCAACGACCACAAGTCCGGTAGCATTGTGATCGCCACAGTCAGGGCGGGCTCACTAAATTCAGAGCCGCATCATTGGCAGTGGGCTCAGTGGGTTCGTTAGCAGTCGTTTGAGCGAAAGCTGAACTAAGCGAATGTGAAATCCTGCATCAGGAAAGGCCGAGAATATCTCACGTCGCTTCTGTCGTGAGAGTCCAAAAGTAACCGCACCGCGGGAGACGTCGATCCAATCGGCTTTCCGAAATACCTCTGCAAGGTTCTGTGGATCGCTATGGGACCGAGTTATTTTATGGTGGTTGCGAATGATCAAGATAATTTCTTCCGCCCAATCCAGCTTGTCGATTTCCTGAAGGAAGTCTTCTGCCAATTGCTCTGACGGGGGCAAGTAATCAAACGTCTTGGCCGTCCATATACCAAGATCATGAAATACCCCGGCCAAAACTATCTTTTCTAGATTTACAGTGTCCAGCGTGCTGAGTGAGCAACAAAAGTTGATGACTCGGTCCACATGATTTCGGTATCCGGTGAAGTCATTGCCGAGGTTTCCGGCATAGCGCTGAAGCAGTTCGTCCAGCAGCTCAATTTTGGTGAGCACTGTTCCATCCTCCTTGTTTGGAGGGGGCTACTTTATAGGCTTGGATGCCTTGTATAAAGGCGCCCAGTGGAGAATGCGAAATTGCACTCCACTTGAACACCCGTTTGCATCGACCTGACCAGTCATTTGCATTCGTTCTGACCACCGATTGCATCGGATTTGAGCCACACGCTTTGCAACCAGGTTCGGCAGAGAGCGGTTAGAAGCGGTCAGCGGGATGCGCCTGGAAAAACGAGTTGATTCAATGGGCATCAGAAATGACTGTGTGTGCGGACACGATGGCTGATATCTTTCCTGCGCACCAAATCGCGTCCAGTCGACGCTGATCCCATCAAGGAAGATAAAAAATGAAAATATTATTCATCGCTTCGCTAGGAATTGTATCGCTAATTCAAATATCACTATCCTTCGCGGATAATGTTAATGGAAAAAATCTCTATTTACAGCGATGCAGCATGTGCCACGGAGTAGATCTCAAAGCAACAGGACCGTTGGCTAATAAAAGCAATCCTCCTACACCTGATCTAACAACATCCGCTTTCAAAAAGCGATTAAATAATTATCCGGGCGTAATTGTATCATCGATAATACTTCGTCCAAATGGAGACTTGATTCCAAAAACGTTGCGAGAGAATGGTGTAACGCTATCGCCGTACGCTTGGAGGATTAAAGATCTGCGCGATTTAAATCAATACATGGATGGTGTGATTTCAAAAAGTCGATGATTTTTGAGATGAGAGGCAGGTACAGAAATTTAAAAGCCATTTCAGGTTTGAGGGCGTGTGGGGCAATGCTGGTGAGTCAGTCGACCTCGTGCGAGCACATCGCTAATGGACAATCCCCAATTAATACAAGCTCGGGTGGCTCTTCGCATCAAGCAACAATCGACTGCGGTCGTGACAGGCAAGTAACGGCCAAAAGCAGATATTCACCTGCCAATTTTATGTCCTGCTCCAGATTGTGCCGGACTTTCCCCTGTATTAACTATCATTCAAATAAGCTTGGTCGCAGTAGCGATCCAAACTTAATCGTCATGTTATGAAGTCATATGCAAGTCAGTTGCCATAATGAGAAAACGCTWCATCCACGCCTCTATGACATCAATCTGGTTAATGCCTAAAATAAAAACAAGTATTACACATGGATGTGCACTAATTAAAAGTTGATTGACTTTTTACTCCAATTTACCATTCGTCGTCATGCAGAAAAAAAATTAAACTTTTTCGAAAGCGGGTGACTCCCACTAATACAACCATCACGGCGGTGGGTGTATTTTTCTGATTGATTGACGATTGCTGATAGGAGATAGTAATGAACTACGTAGATCGCGATACCTATGGCATATACAAAACCAACCTCCTGCGAGATACCAGCTCCGAGGAACAGGGGCCTGGCCCCGACCTGATGGGGGCAGACACACTCATTGGAAATGATGTTTATAACCATAATGACGAAGACTTGGGGGATATTAAGGAAATCATGCTAGATGTTCGCAGCGGAAGAGTGAGTTATGCTGTTCTATCTTTTGGTGGCTTTCTTGGTATGGGAGAAAAACTGTTTGCAGTACCCTGGAATGCATTGACACTGGATACAGTAAACAAGCGCTTCGTGCTCAATGTAGAGAAAGAGCGCTTGGAAAATGCACCAGGTTTTGACAAGGACAGCTGGCCTAATATGGCTGACGAGTCTTGGGCCACAGAAATCCATTCTTTCTATGGAACTAAACCCTTCGATTACGATACTGTTCGGAGATAAAGTATCGACAAGGCTAATGTCCATGTCCGAAATGAAGAGTGATGCGCGCCGAGCAAACAACGATATGTTTCGTTGGGGGGGGCAAACCCTAAGGCGCGCATTGCGGTAAAAAAAAGTTTGTCGAAGCAGCAAGGGAGGATATTTTCTACAACTATCCAGTGCTCCATTGCATATTACTCGAAACGTGATCTTCCGCTTTGCCCCAAACTGTGTGAAAACGTTTTAGAGCAGGTTTGACAATCAGGACTGGAACGAAAATCGCGCTCCCTGTCGCGGCGGAGGGCAGCAATCAACCCGAAGCAGACATTCTGCCGGAGGGGTTACAGGCTCTGTGGTACTTACAGTCGAAACTCGATTATTGGCAAACAGGTAAAGTTACACGGAAAATCGTGCCGTCCTCTAGCGTCGACTCGACCTCTATCTTTCCACCATGGCCCTCTACAATCTGAGCGGCGATGAATAATCCAAGCCCCAGACCAGAGGAGGTTCCTGGTTCACTGTCGGTATATCTGGAATAACGTCCTTCCGGATCGAAGAGAGTGGGCAATGCGCTGGGAGGAATGGGCTCTCCATGATTTTGCACGCAAAAGTAGGCAGTGGTGCCATCCCCGGTCAATGTGACATTAATCGGACGCTGTAAGTGGCCGTGTCGCGCGGCGTTGCCAATAAGATTCGAAAACACTTGTGCCATGCGTGATGGATCGTACAGGCCTGGAACCGGTCCCGTGTCGGTGAAAATGATTTTTGCTTTAGGATGGGCAGCGGTGACTTCATCCACGACTGATTTGCAAACAGAAGTTAGGTTAGTATTTTCTGGTTGTACCGGAATGCCCGTGCCAAGGTTACAGCGCGCCAGGTCGAGCAGATCTTGCACCATCTGGTTGGCGCTTTGAACGCTTGTAGAAATCTGCGCAATTATTTTTTTTCCACGGCTGCCCAGTTCCTCAGTCTGCCTCAACAGATCGGCGCCCAGCATTACCGCGCCCAACGGAGTGCGAAGGTCGTGGCCCAATACCCCCAAGACCGTTTTTCGGGTTGTCTCCACCGCTCGCCCATACGTCGCAATTGACTCGACAAGCGCTTGATCTATCGCCTCGTTGAATCGGATTATGTCTACAACTTCATGGTCGTCCCCTGCGCCTTCCTGGGCCAGCCAAAGCCTGAGGACGCTTGATCTGAGGGCGCGATATTCGGAGACCATCTGGTCTAGAGTGAAACCAGCCATTAGGCGCGTCACTGCATGGCTTTGAGCCGCCGACTCCTCTTCTGTTACAGGTGCCAGCCCATGGGACTTGTCGATCTGTTGCTTCTGGGTTTGAGAGGTACGCATGTCGAGCGCAACAGCCCTCAGAATAAACTCGGCATGGTTTCTCAGGCCTTGGGAATCCATAGCGGGTACCGAGGTATCAACAGACCTGGCAAATTCTTCCCACGCTTGCAGAATAGACTCAAGGTTTTTGAGGATGAAATCTGAAAGTCTCATGGGGATCCTAATGGAGGACATTAATCAGGTGAATTTTGCTATCTGCAATTAGCCTAGCGGAATGACAGAAACCGGCGTTTCTGCGTGCAATGCCGTTGGTCAGTTCCAAACGGTGATCATCCGCACCACCCTGGCAGGGAAGCGGATATTGATGATGTCGCCAATGGTTAGTGCAACGCTATAGAGGCTTGTGATGCAGAGTATTGTTGGTGGTTGAGAGGGAAAGCGATTGACCGCTTCTGGCCGATTTCTGCCGGTCGTGAAGTGCAGAAATCGGCCAGAAGCGGCCTCTCAGGCGGGGCTGCGAAATCTGGAAGGTTCAACCTGGTGGCTTGAGCGTCTCCCGAAGTTCCGCCCATTTCAACCGGCTCATTTGTCGGGGGCAGGTTAATTACCTGATTCGCGGTATCAGGTTCTGCACTGATGGATTCCATGCCACGACGGTATCGTGGCGAGCATGAAGATGCACGGTCGGGTGGGAATTATCGAGTCGCGTTGAGTGGCTGCTTCTGGCCCGAAAGCTTCAAAAAAGCCCGGGCTTAGCCGGGCTCGTTAAAAAAAATCAGCGCGAATCCACCTCTTTCGCGATCTCGGCGGATGATTTTTCCCTGCGCCTCTGAAGCCAGCTATAGAACGCATGTACCGGATGGAGGACGGCGCTAAGCACGCCAAGCAGCAGGATGATGAAAATGATGATCAGCGGGATGCTTTCGTGCGAGAACATGGTGGGCTACTCCTGTATTCACTATGTCGGAACCCACAGGCTAGACGCATAGAGCAATGTTTTCGATGAACGTATATTCATCCTCGGGTGCGTCAATCGTGCTACGGAGAGAGTCGCCAAACTGATTATGGCTGTGGCGAGGCCGAGATCTGAATCGCCCCGGGTTTCGTAGACACCTATTTGCCTTAAATTGAGGCCAATTAGGAGGAGCCATGAGCAACCCGCGTTATCCGGTAGAATTCAAAATCCAAGCGGTCAATCAAGTGACTGAAAAGAAGCTACCCGGCACCGTTGGCAGCTTGGGGTGCCAACAATCAGTTGTGAACTATCCTACGAGGTGGTGAGGAGCGGGCGACGGAGCTGGCGCTTTTCGAGCTGAGCCTGCGCTACTGATGCCTTCAGGTTGATAATAGTTTTCAGCTGGCTATGCGCAGAACCGAATAATTTTCGAATGGTCTCTTGCCTACACCTACAGGCCTGAAGGACGGGTTTAGAGGCAGCTTCCGCAGGATGCGCCAGAATGAAAACAGAGGTTGTGATCTCTCTTCGATGCAGCCCAACAAACTACGCGCAAACAAAAACGCCGCTCACTGAGCGGCGTTTTTGCGTTTTGGGAGAGGGAAACGAGACTCGCATCTGGCGTCCGCCCCATTGAAATCCAAGGGTTTATTTTCTTGCCGAAGATTCTGGACTTGTTACTGGGGCGTTTCAAGAGCAAAAAAGACCGAACTCCAAGGCAGAGCCGCTGGTCGAAAAGCAATACTTTATCCCGGGTGTGGGCTGAAGTGTGGGCTGGGCAGGTTTTTCCAAAAGCCAAAAACGACAAAGCCCTGAATAATCAGGGCTTTGTCGTACGCAGCTTTTGGCCTGATGTCACGGAACTGGAAGCTGCCGATTTTTTCGGCCAGTTGAACGTCGCCTTTCTCATCAGCCTCTTTCTTGGCCTTTTCCCTGGCTTTGTCCCACCGGTCGCGGAGCATCTTCGCGGTCATGCGCTTGCCGCGCGCGCTCACGATCAGATAGCTGCAAATGTGCTGAGCATTGCGCTCATCCATTTTTGCGATCAGCAGGCCTACAAGTTCGCCTTGGGAAAGGTAACGGTTCAGCCAACCTGGTATGCCGCGCCGGTTTGGCCACCAGAGCCGGTAGCACCCGTGATCATGGCCGATCCTGAAGCCCGATCCGGCGAACTCATATAACGCGACGCAGGGCCCAAGCACCCGCCATTGAGCGGGTATTTTTTTGCCTGGAGAAAAGTGATGACTGCAATCGAGAAAGACCGCGACATCCTCGCCCGAACCCTCTGGGGTGAGGCGCGAGGTGAAAGCCTGGCCGGCCAGATCGCCGTGGCCTGGTCCATTCGCAACCGTGTAAACGACGGCAAGGCGAGGTCGTGGTGGGGGGAGGGTTATGCCGGCGTGTGCCTGAAGCCTTACCAGTTCAGCTGCTGGAACTCGAACGATCCGAACTTCGCCTTCCTCAGCGGCGCGAAGCCGATCCCGGCCGGACAGCTCGCCCAAGCGCAGAAAGCTGCTGACTTGGTTATGTCTGGTACCGAGCCAGATCCTACCGGCGGCGCCACCCATTACTACGCCACCACCATGCCGAAGGCTCCGGCCTGGACAGTGGGAGCGAAGCAGACGCTGAAGCTCGGGCACCACATCTTCTTCAAGGATGTGCCATGAGTCCCGCGGCGTGGAAGTTGGCCGGAGTGCTGGCGCTGCTGCTGGTAACGGCCGGCGGTGTCTGGCAGGTACAGGATTGGCGCTATGGCAAGCAGCTCGCCGAGCAGGCCGGCCTGCATCAGGACGACCTGAACGCCATTAGCAACGCGGCCGCCGCCCAAGTTCGTGCCGATCAGGACAAGCGCCTGGCGCTCGAGCAGCGCCTGTCGGCCAGCGAAGAAACTCACTACAGGAAATTGAGCGATGCACAAAAAGACCAGGCTCGCCTGCGCGATCGCCTTGCCACTTCTGATTTGCGGCTGTCAGTCCTCCTCACCGAGGATCCAGCCAGTGGCTGTTCAGTGTCAGCCGGTACCGAAACCGGCGGCATGGTTCATGGAGGAGCACGCGCCCAACTTGACCCAGCGCATGCTCAACGAATTATCGCCATCACCGATGAAGGCGACCAAGGATTGATCGCACTGGCGGCTTGTCGGGCGTATGTGCGTGAAAACTCTCGCTGAAAGGGCAACTAAGTTAGTTGCTATTTGTTCTATGCCTATGTTTTACAACCAAGGTGCCGGTAGGCACCTTGGCTGCTATTTACGAAAGAGGATAAATAGTCTCGCCCTGATCCGTGACTCCGTTATTGTCGACTTTAATATTGCTACTGGCCTGAACGTAATATGGGTTTTGGGCTCCATTTTTTTGTAAAGAGAGAACAAAGCCGCGACTGTCAGACCGATCCCAGCTTTCCTGGTTGCCGCTAGCTATTGAAAAGAAACTCGTATCCCCATCTTTACCCCAATGATTGATTGCAACTTCAATGGTGTGGGATGAGTTATTTGTAACATTAATGCCCATATCTATATTCCTTTTTAGACTGAGAATTATCTGAACCGGAAACCTACTGCTTCAATGCAGCAGGGGGGCGATCAGAGAAGGTTTGCGCGTTCGAGTCTAGTCACTTCTTAATTACTGAAATGTGGTGCAGATACATTTCAGACGATCGGTCGGATTTTTCGACCCAGTCGCGCCCAAAGCCGGGTACCAGTGAAGAGTGCCTGCCCGACTTGACCCGGCGCATGCTCAACGAGTTGTCGCCATGACCGATGCCGGCGACCAAGGACTGAGAGCATTGCCTGCGTGTCAGGTCTGCGTCAGAGAAGTGAATCGCTGATTGGGTTGATCAAGCCGCTTTGCTGATTGCGGACATTGCCCACAGCGCGGTCGACCTTGAACCACTCGAAAGCTTCCGCAGGCTCCCCTTGCAACAGTACCATCTGCTCAGCGCGCTCTTGCGGTGTGGACGGATCCAGCCATTCCCGGGCTAGCTCAGGGTTGAGTGTCACCGGCTGGCGATCGTGAATATTCACCATGCCACCCTTACTGTCGGCAGTAATGATCACGAAGCCGTCATATTCACTCGGACCAAATTCGGCGCTTGGATACTGACCGATCGCGGCGCACAGGATTGGCGCCCGGTCTTTTCGGCGGATCAGATAAGGCTGCTTCTTCGGTCCACCTTCATCGACCCATTCGAACCAGTTGTTGATCGCGATGATTGCCCGGTGTGGCCAGATCGATTTGAAGAACGGACCGTGGGCGACTTTCTCTACCCTGGCATTGATCGGCGCGGGGCGGCCCTTGGCCCAGTGCGGCCGCCATCCCCAGCGAACCATGTCGGCTCGCAGAAACTGGCCTTCCTGGTGAAAGAGGGCGAGCTGAGTGGATGGTGGGGCGTTGTAGAGCTCGAATGGCTGGTTGCCTGCATAGTTGATCAGGGAGTTGGGCATGCTCAGCGCCGCGACAAAGTCGTGAATGCCACTGTATTGGGAAAGACGTCCACACATGGCTACGCCCTCGGATTGCTGATTTCAGCTTAGTCGGTGAGGCGTCGACTGTGGGTAGGTGTACCCCGTCAGTTCCTTAAGTTTTTGCTGGTAACCGGCCAACTCCCGGTCCTTCATCATCAGGATGCTGTTTGAAGAATTGAGTAGGTCGGAGTGTTTCCGGCTTGTTTCGGCAAGTTCTGCTCCCACCTGCTTGAGCTCGGCGCGAAGTCGACTGCATTCCCCGGACGTGTCTGCATACATTTGCACCAGGCCGAAGATATTTTCCCTGGCTACGCGTAGCTGCAGGTTCAATTCCTGGACTTCGTTTTCCAGCATGCGTGAATAGTGTTTGATGGTTTCAAGTTCGGTCGGGCATCCAAGCCAGTCGCTGGTGTCTTCGATGTCTAGAGGATCCACGGGCGGGTGCCTTTTGTGTACTGTCTGGATATACAGTAAATGAGGCGTGAAGGTCGGGCGAGGGTAGAGCGACGAGCTGTAGGGTTTTGGGGGATGTACGGTCGGCAGGACGCCGCAGGTAGGGACGAAACAGGCTGAGTTATGGAACGCGCCCATAATAGTTATGGAACACATCCAAAGCGATGAGGTTTTCACCAAACCCCAGAAACGACAAAGCCCTGAATAATCAGGGCTTTGTCGTACATAAGATGGCGGAGGCGATGGGATTCGAACTCATGGACCTGTTACAGTCGACGGTTTTCAAGACCGTTGCCTTAAACCACTCGGCCACACCTCCGTTTGCGTTGCGGGCGCCATAATACCTGAATGAAACACACTGTCAAACTCTCTGCATGGCTTGTTACAGAGCGTCTGTTATGATCTTTGCGACTGAACGTTTCAAACCAACAGGAGTGTCGCCATGCGCGAACAGGATTACGCAGTTAATAACAGCGTGCAGGCTGAGCAGCTAGAGGTTAGCCGCGTCCTGCGCAACACTTACGGCCTACTCGCCCTCACCCTCGCATTCAGCGGCGTGATGGCGTTTGTCGCACAGCAGATGCGTGTCGGTTACCCGAACGTCTTCGTGGTGCTGATCGGCTTCTACGGCCTGTTCTTCCTCACCAACAAACTCCGTGACTCGGCGTGGGGCCTGGTTTCTGCGTTCGCGCTGACCGGTTTCATGGGTTTCCTGCTCGGCCCGATCCTCAACCGTTACCTGGGCATGCAGGGCGGCGCGGAAGTGGTCAGCTCGGCCTTCGCGATGACCGCGCTGGTGTTCGGCGGCCTGTCGGCTTATGTGCTGATCACCCGTAAGGACATGAGCTTCCTGGGTGGTTTCATCACGGCCGGTTTCTTCGTGCTGCTGGGTGCGACGCTGGCGAGCTTCTTCTTCCAGATCAGCGGTCTGCAACTGGCGATCAGCGCAGGTTTCGTGCTGTTCTCCTCGGTCTGCATCTTGTTCCAGACCAGCGCCATCATTCACGGCGGCGAGCGCAACTACATCATGGCGACCATCAGCCTGTATGTATCGATCTACAACCTGTTCATCAGCTTGCTGCAACTGTTCGGCATCATGGGCCGCGATGATTGATCGGCAGCCTTGAGTAAAAAACCCGCTTCGGCGGGTTTTTTATCGTCTGGGAATCGGGGTATCCACGTCTTTGCGAACCAAACAGCACTCACGCCATTGGTGGCAGCCGGCGCTTGATCGGGGTTTTCTTGACGATGGCGGTGTTGGTTTCAGCGTGGGTGTTGAGGCGGTCGAGGAGGGTGTCCAGTTGTTCCATTGAGCGCACATGCAAGCGGGCGATGAAGCAGTCGTCGCCGGTGACTTTGTCGCACTCGGTGAATTCGGGGATCGCCTGAATCTGCCGCTCCACTTCCTGCAACTGGCCCGGCAACGGGCGGATGCGGACGATGGCCTGGAGTTGATAACCGAAGCATTTAGGGTCGATTTCGACGGTATAGCCCTTGAGTACGCCGCGTTCTTCGAGGCGGCGCAGGCGCTCGGCAACGCTGGGCGAGGACAGGCCGCTGATTTGTGCCAGGGCCTTGAGCGAGCGGCGGGAGTCTTCCATCAATGCGCTGATCAGCACTTGGTCGATGTCGTCGGTCATGGCGAATCCCCTGTTAGGCAATCGGCTGGATAAGCCTTGATAAAAAAGGCAGATACCGAGTTTAGCCTGCTTTTTGCGCTGGAGAAGCCCCCCGGCGGATTGGCATACTTTGGCCTCAAACACAGGAGGTTGATGATGGACAGAACACTACGTCGCGGCTCATTCGAGATGACCGCCGCCATGCTGATTTCCGGAACCATTGGCTGGTTCGTGCTGGTGTCCGGGCAACCGGTGCTGGACGTGGTGTTCTGGCGCTGCGTGTTCGGTGCTGTCACGCTGTTGCTGATCTGCGCGGCGTTCGGCTTTTTGCGCCCTGGCATTTTGACGTCCACCACTTTCTTGTTGGCCGTACTGAGTGGTGTGGCGATTGTCGGTAACTGGGTGCTGTTGTTCGCGTCCTATTCTCGCGCCTCGATTGCCATCGGCACGGCGGTTTATAACGTCCAGCCGTTCATGTTGGTGGGGCTGGCCGCGCTGTTTCTCGGGGAGAAAATCACCCTGCAAAAACTGTTCTGGCTGGGCATTTCGTTTCTCGGGATGCTGGCGATTGTCAGCGCACATGGCGAGCAAGGCGAGGGTGGCAACGATTACCTGATGGGGATCGCTCTGGCGCTGGGTGCTGCCTTCCTGTACGCGATTGCCGCGTTGATCATCAAACGCCTGACCGGCACGCCACCGCATCTGATCGCGTTGATCCAGGTCTGCACCGGCGTGCTGTTGCTCGCGCCCTTTGCGCACTTCTCGGCGATGCCGCAAGCGCCCAGTGCCTGGGCCAGCCTGGTGACGCTGGGTATCGTGCATACCGGCTTGATGTATGTGCTGCTCTACGGAGCAATTCAAAAGCTGCCGACCGCCCTGACCGGCGCGTTGTCGTTCATCTATCCGATTGCGGCGATTTTCGTGGACTGGTTTGCCTTCGGTCATCGCCTGGAGCCGCTGCAATGGATCGGTGTCGCCGCGATTCTGCTGGCCGCCGCCGGGATGCAACAGGGTTGGGGCCTGAAGCTTCGGCGGGTGGCTACACAATAAACGGCCTCTCAGATGTTCCAGCGCGGTGCGGTTTTCACCAGACGCTGGCGCATCTCGCCGATGTTCGCGGTCAATTGTCGGGTCAGCAATCGGTAGCCATCCAGCGGACTGTAGACCGGCATATCAAGCGTAGAGTCCAATGGCGGTTCGGCTGGCCGGCTGAGCCGTTGTGAAGCGCCCGATTTCAATGCCCGAGCCATACCGATCAGTTGCACCCGGATCTGTCGGTGCTCGGTTTTCAATGCCGATTGCAGATGGGCCATTGCCTCAGAGTCATCGGCATTCGGCCGGCTATTGCCGAGGATCTCCAGGATGCTGACGCACATCCGCAGATTGCGCTGAATCGCATCGAGTTCGGTCATGGAAACCCGCACTTCCTTGGACACCGAGGGCATCAGTGAGCGCAGTTGCACCATGACTGCGTTCAAGCGATTCATGAGCTTCAGGTGCTCGTCAGCGGTGACGGACTCGCCGTTGATGATACGGCCGTAGATTGCCGCGCAGTCGCGCAACGCATCGGCCAGGTTGTAGCGCCAGGAGTACACCGCGTACAGCGGCAGGGCGAAGGAGAAAGCCAGTGCCAGGGCGATGCCGATCAGAATATCCACCCCGCGCCACAGGCCATCGGTGACCGGGTTGTCACCGTGCCCCGCAACGATAAACACGGTGATCGCCGACAGCAGCGCCGTATAACCACCCTTGCCGTGGTATGAGAAAAATCCGCACACCACCGACATTGCGAAATAGGTCAGCCACGGCATCCCGAGCCAGGCCTGTTGCGCCACCAGCAACAAGCCGACACCGGCCCCGATCAAAGTGCCGATGGCTCGCTCGGCGGCTTTCTTGCCGATATTACCGTGGTGCTGCAAGCCGCCGATCACCACCAGCATGGTCACCGACGCCCATTCGCCGTGGGGCAGATGGATGCCGGTGGTCAGCAGAATCGTCGCCAGCAACCCCAACGAAACCCGCACCGCATGGATCAGTTTGGCGTGGCGGTAGCGCCGGTACGGGTCCAGCAATGGACGCAGTATTCGGCGCAACAGCGGTGGCAGTCGAAGGCCTTTGATGATGCTCAGGTCTGGTGTCCTCAGAAAATATAGTCGGTGGTCAGGAAGCTCGAGTTCCGGCCGCTGATGATCTCGCTGAGAAGCTCTTTGCTGCTTTCCTGGAACTTGGTCGCCACCAGGGTCCGGATCGAAAATACCCGCAGCGCATCATGCACCGACAACGTGCCCTCGGCGGAGTTCTTGCGGCCGTTGAACGGGTAGGTGTCCGGGCCGCGCTGGCACTGTGCGTTGAGGTTGATCCGGCCGACCTGGTTGGCGAAGGTGTCCACCAGCCTGCCGACCGCCACCGGGTTGGTGCCGAAGATGCTCAGTTGCTGGCCGAAGTCGGATTCCAGGACGTAATCGATCACGGTGTCCAGATGACGGTAAGGCACGATCGGCACGACCGGGCCGAACTGTTCTTCCTGATAGACGCGCATCTGCGGTGTCACCGGGTACAACACGGCCGGGTAGAAGAACGATGCCCGGGACTCACCTCCATTGGGGTTGACCACGACGGCGCCTTTGCTGACCGAGTCCGCCACCAGTGAATGCAGATAATCGACTTTGCTCGCCTCCGGCAGCGGTGTCAGGGCCACGCCGCTGTCCCATGGCATGCCGGGTTTCAGTGAGGCGAGCCTGGCGTTGAATTTCTCGATGAACGCTTCGACCACGTCTTCATGGACGAAGAGGATTTTCAGCGCGGTGCAGCGCTGACCGTTGAACGACAGGGAGCCGGTGACGGCTTCGTTGACCGCGTTGTCCAGATCCACCTCTGGCAACACAATGCCGGGGTTCTTCGCATCCAGGCCCAGTGCCGCACGCAAGCGGTGAGGCCGCGGGTGGAGCTTTTTCAGGTCGCTGGCAGCCTTGTTGGTGCCGATAAACGCAAAGATATCGATCTTGCCGCTGGCCATCAGTGCGCTGACGGTCTCGCGGCCACTGCCGTAAATGACGTTGATCACCCCGGCCGGGAAGCTGTCGCGAAAGGCTTCCAGCAGCGGACGAATCAACAGCACCCCCAGCTTGGCCGGCTTGAACACCACGGTGTTGCCCATGATCAGCGCCGGAATCAGCGTGGTGAAAGTCTCGTTCAGCGGATAGTTGTAAGGCCCCATGCACAACGCCACGCCCATCGGAACGCGGCGGATCTGGCCGAGGGTGTCCTGTTCCAGTTCGAATCGGCTGGAGCGGCGGTCGAGTTCCTTGAGGGCGTTGATGGTGTCGACGATGTAGTCGCAGGTGCGGTCGAACTCTTTCTCCGAATCCTTGAGGTTCTTGCCGATCTCCCACATCAGCAACTTGACCACCGCCTCGCGCTGTTCGCGCATACGACCGAGGAAGGTCTCGACATGCTGGATACGCTCGGCCACGCGCATGGTCGGCCACAGGCCCTGGCCCCGATCATAGGCGCGGACGGCTGCGTCGAGCGCGGTCAGTGCGGTGTCGGCATCGAGCAGCGGCGTGCTGCCCAGGATCACTTGTTCATCGCCATTCGCGCCGCTCAGGTACACCGGGCTGCGCACCTGGGCGAGGGGGCCGGACCAGGTTTTCAGTTCACCGTCGACCAGGTATTCGCGCTGTTCGGTTTGGCCGTTGAGGCGATACTTTTCCGGGATGCTGTCGGCGGTGGGAAACAGGTTGCCAAGGATCGATGCTGTGGTCATGTCGCTACCCCGTCTGGATTGGGTGATGCACTGATGAATCGTTTTAGCAGACCTCGGACTCGCTTGTCATGGTTCATCTTATGATTTTTTTGGCGGGCTCGGCAGCTGCTACAGGACGATCTTTTGCCCTGAAAACACACAAGTAACGATCCCCCGGTTAAACTTCGTGCTCTTTCTCAAAGGAGTTCATATGAGTTACTACCAGCCGGGCATCCTCGCCACCCCAGTTCCGCCTCAAGCCCGTCATATGTTCTTCGTCCTCGAATCCGCCGAGGCACTGCCGGCGGCGCTGGATAACCTGATGCGCCTGGTGGACGGAAAATCGGCGGTGGTCGGTTTCGGTGAGTCCCTGGTCAAGGCGCTGCACGCGCAGATCGACGGGCTGCGCGCCTTTCCTGCGCTGGTCGGTGTCGGCGTCGACAACCCGTCGACCCAACACGCGCTCTGGTGCTGGCTGCACGGTGTTGACCGTGGCGAATTGCTCAATCGCAGCCACGCGATCGAAGCCGCGCTGGCACCGGCCCTGCGTCTGGTGCAGATGAACGAAACCTTCCGCCACATGACCGGCCATGACTTGACCGGTTACGAAGACGGCACCGAAAACCCTCACGACGAAGCCGCTGTGGCCGCTGCATTGTTGAGCGAAGGCACTGATGGTCTGGTCGGTGGCAGCTTCGCCGCGATCCAGCAGTGGCAGCATGACCTGAAAGGCTTCCACGCGATGCCGTCCCACGAGAAGGACAACATCATGGGCCGGCGCCTGAGCGACAACGAAGAACTCGACGACGCGCCGATCTCCGCCCACGTCAAACGCACCGCCCAGGAAAGCTTCGCACCTGAAGCCTTCGTGGTCCGTCGCTCGATGCCGTGGATCGAAGGCGATCGCGCCGGCCTGATGTTCCTGGCCTTCGGTTTTTCCCTCGATGCATTCGAAGCCCAACTGCGGCGCATGAGCGGTCTGGAAGACGGCATCACCGACGGTTTGTACCGCATCAGCCGACCGATCACTGGCGGCTACTACTGGTGCCCGCCGCTCAAGGACGGTCGCCTCGACCTTCGTGCATTGCGCGTCGGCTAAATAGCGGGAAATCCTCAATCGCGGCTGAAAAAAGAGCAAAAGATCGTCCGATCGCGGCCCGAGCCTTCGGCAGCTCCTACATGGAATCGCGTACACCCGTAGGAGCTGGCGAAGCCTGCGATCTTTTGATCTTGCTTCTGGCTATCCCTCGATCTGATTGAACTGGCTCTCTTTTGGATACGCGTATTTGAGATAGCCGACGCAGGGTTTCTGGCCTCTCGCGGGCTGAGCTGACTGGCGGTCCTTGCCAGGAAAAAGCCGAAAGAGTACAAATGTACTCCATGACGACTTTAACTCCCCGCCGTACCGCCATCCTGACCTTCATCCGCGATCGCATCGCCGAACACGGTCAGCCCCCGAGCCTCGCTGAAATCAGTGAGGCCTTCGGTTTCGCCTCCCGTAGCGTGGCGCGCAAGCACGTGCTGGCGCTGACCGAAGCCGGTTTCATCGAGGTCAATCCGCATCAGGCACGTGGCATCCGCTTATTGAACCAGCCGCCACGGCCCGAGCTGCTGGACGTTCCGGTACTCGGTCGAGTGGCAGCCGGCGCACCGATCGGTGCCGATGCCGAGGTCCACAGCCGTTTGCTGCTCGATCCGTCGATCTTCTCGCGGGTGCCGGATTACCTGCTGCGGGTCCAGGGTGATTCGATGATCGAGGACGGCATTCTCGATGGCGATCTGGTGGGCGTGCGGCGCAATCCCGAGGCGGTCAACGGCCAGATCGTGGTGGCGCGGCTTGACGGCGAAGTCACCATCAAGCGTTTCGAGCGGGTCGGCGATGCCGTTCGCCTGTTGCCGCGCAATCCGGCTTACCAGCCGATCATTGTTCGAGCCGATCAGGAGCTGGCCATCGAAGGCGTGTTCTGTGGTCTGGTGAGGCAAGGGTGATGGGCGCCGTCGTTGCGCTGGATACGCTGTTCAATGGCGGCCAGGTCTGGAAGGGCCGACCTGCGCCACCGGCCGTCAGCCCGCAACCCACGGGGCATGCGGCGCTGGATGCGGCGCTGCCGAGCGGTGGCTGGCCGGAAGCGGCGCTGAGCGAAATCCTCCTGGCCGGGCAGGGAGTGGGTGAGTTGCAACTGGTGTGGCCGACGCTGGCGCGGTTGTCGGCGGCGGGCGAACGCATCGTGCTGGTGGCGCCGCCTTATGTGCCGTATCCCCAGGCCTGGCAGAACGCCGGGGTCGATCTGCGCCAGTTGTCGATCATCCAGGCCAGCGAGCGCGATGCGCTGTGGGCGGCGGAACAATGCCTGCGTTCGGGCAGTTGCGGGGCGGTGTTGTGCTGGCCGCACAAGGCCGATGATCGGGCGTTGCGACGTTTGCAGGTGGCGGCCGAAACCGGGCAGACCCTGGCGTTCGCCTATCGCTCGCTCAGTGAAGCCATCAACCCGTCGCCAGCGGCCTTACGCATCGCCATCGACAGCAAGCCTGCTCAGCTGCGGGTGCTCAAGTGCCGGGGCGGGCTGGCCCATTCGGTGCCGATTGCCTTTGCCGTGGGGCATTGAGGTTGCCATGCGCTGGGTGTGCATTGTCTTCCCGCAATTGGCGCTGGACGCGGTACTGCGTCAGCGCCCCGACCCCGATGAGCCGTTGGCGCTGCTGACCGGCCCGGCCCAGCGGCGGGTGCTGCAGGCGGTCAACGGTGCGGCGCGGGCGCTGGGTTTGCGACCCGGTCAGTCGATGACCGCCGCCCAGGCGCTGAGCAAAGGGTTCGTCACCGCCGAATACGATGCCGCCGAAATCGAACATTGGCAGCAGTTCCTGGCCGCCTGGGCCTATCGGTTCAGCTCCCAGGTCAGCGTGCATTACCCGCGCGCCGTGGTGTTTGAAATCGAATCCAGCCTGGGCTTGTTCGGCCCCTGGCCGCAGTTCGAGGCGCGGCTGCGCGCCGAGCTCGCTGAGCTGGGGTTTCGCCATCGGATTGTCGCCGCGCCAAACCCGGTGGCGGCGCGGGTGCTGGCCAACGTTTATGACGGTCTGGTGGTGCCGGACAATGACGCCTTGCAGCATCACCTGGGGCAACTGCCCGTCGACCGGATCGCCCTGGAGCCCAGCGTTGCCACGGCGTTATCGCGCATGGGGCTGCGCACCTTGAGTCAGGTGCAGCAGGCGCTGCCCCGGCATAGCCTGGCCCGGCGTTTCGAGGCCCAGGTGCTCAAGCATCTGGACAGCCTGTTCGGTGAGCGGCGGCTGGCGCTGGCGTTTTACCTGCCGCCGGACCGTTTCGATGTGCGCATCGAGCTCAACTTCGATGTGCAATCCCATCAGGCATTGTTGTTTCCTTTAAGACGATTGACCGGCGATCTGTCGGCGTTCCTCTGCGGCCGGGACAGCGGCGTGCAACGTTTCGACTTGCACCTGGAACACGCCGGCTTGCCGGACACCGTGATCAAGGTCGGCCTGCTCAGCGCCGAGCGCGATCCGGCGATGCTGTTCGAACTGGCCCGGGGGCGGCTGGAACAGGTTCAGGTCGAGGCGCCGGTGCGCGGTTTTCGTCTGCGCGCCGAAGATCTGCCGGCCTTCGTGCCCCAGCGTCAGGAGCTGTTCGACGACCGTCCGCAGCAGTCCTTGCCCTGGGAGCAACTGCGTGAGCGCTTGCGCGCACGGCTGGGGGATGACGCGGTGCAGGGCTTGCGCTTCCAGGCCGATCACCGGCCGGAATGCGCGTGGCAGACGACTGTCGACAGCCAGGCCTGCGGGGGGCTGCCTGCGGTGCAACGCCCGGGCTGGTTGCTGACTGAACCGCAGGCGGTACACGAAGGCTCGACGCGCATCCTCATGGGGCCGGAGCGCATCGAGTCCGGCTGGTGGGACGGCGACGACGTGCGCCGCGATTACTACCTGATCGAAACCCGTTCCGGTCAGCAGGGTTGGGCCTATCGGGCGGTGGGCGAAGACGGCCCGTTGTGGCTGCAAGGCTGGTTCGCATGAGCGTCGACTATGCCGAGCTGCACTGCCTGTCGAACTTCAGTTTCCAGCGCGGTGCCTCCAGTGCGCTTGAGCTTTTTCAACGGGCGAAAAAGCAGGGCTATCAGGCGCTGGCGATCACCGACGAATGCACCCTGGCGGGTATCGTCCGAGCCTGGCAGGCGGCCAAGACCGTGGAGTTGCCGCTGATCATCGGCGGCGAAATACGTATCGAAAATGGCCCGAAACTGGTGCTGCTGGTGGAAAACCTCGAGGGTTATCAAGCCCTGTGCCGACTGATTACCCGTGCCAGACGCCGCACGCAGAAAGGCCAGTATCAGGTGCTGCGGGAGGATTTCAGCGAGCCGTTGCCAGGGCTATTGGCGTTGTGGGCGCCCGACGCCGTCGATGATTTTGCGCAGGGCCATTGGCTGAAGCAGAGCTTCGCCGAGCGCCTGTGGCTGAGTGTTCAGTTACATCGCGGGCAAGACGACACCCGGCGACTGGCGGCACTGCTGACCCTGGCGCGGGAACTGCGAATCCCGGCGGTGGCCAGCGGCGATGTGCATATGCACGCCCGTGGCCGGCGCGCCTTGCAGGACACCATGACCGCAATCCGCCATCACCTGCCGGTAGCCGAGGCCGGGTTGCGTCTGCACCCCAATGGCGAACGGCATTTGCGCCGCCTCGATGACTTGCGCGATCTCTACCCGCAGGCGCTGCTCGACGAGACGCTGAGCATCGCCCGACGCTGTACCTTCGACCTCGGTCAGTTGCGTTATCAATATCCCCGGGAACTGGTGCCCGAGGGATACACGGCCACGTCCTGGCTGCGGGTGCTGGCAGAAAAGGGGATTCGCTGGCGCTGGGAAAAAAGCCCCAAGGCCGAGGTGTTGGCGCAGATCGACAAGGAACTGGAGCTGATTGCCGAGCTGGGGTACGAGAGTTATTTCCTGACGGTTCACGACATTGTGAATTTCGCCCGCCAGCAACACATTCTTTGTCAGGGCCGCGGTTCTGCCGCCAACTCGGCAGTGTGCTTCGTACTGGGGATCACGGAGATCGACCCGGATCGCAGCACGCTGCTGTTCGAACGCTTTCTCTCCAGGGAGCGCAACGAACCGCCGGACATCGACGTGGATTTCGAGCACGAGCGGCGCGAAGAAGTCCTGCAGTATGTGTTTCAGCGTTATGGCCGGGCTCGTGCGGCGCTGACGGCGGTGGTCAGCACTTACCACGGTGCCGGTGCAATCCGCGACGTGGCCAAGGCGTTGGGTTTGCCGCCGGATCAGGTCAACGCCCTGGCGGATTGTTGCGGTCACTGGAGTCATCAGGCGCCGCCCATCGAGCGTCTGCGTGAGGGTGGTTTCGATCCTGATAGCCCGGTGTTGCGCCGAGTGGTGAGCCTGACCCAACAGCTGATCGGTTTTCCCCGGCACCTGTCCCAGCACCCCGGCGGTTTCGTGATTTCCGAGCAGCCTCTGGACAGCCTGGTGCCGGTGGAAAACGCCGCCATGGCCGAGCGCACCATCATCCAGTGGGACAAGGACGATCTGGATGCGGTCGGGCTGCTCAAGGTCGATATTCTGGCGCTGGGCATGCTCAGCGCGATTCGCCGTTGTTTCGATCTGCTGCGTCGGCACCGAGGCCGTGACCTGAGCCTGGCGACGGTGCCGGCCGAAGACCCGAAAACCTACGAGATGATCGGCCATGCGGACACCATCGGGGTGTTCCAGATCGAATCCCGGGCACAGATGTCGATGTTGCCCAGGCTCAAGCCCAAGAACTTCTACGATCTGGTGATCGAGGTGGCGATCGTTCGTCCGGGGCCGATTCAGGGCGGGATGGTGCATCCTTACCTGCGGCGGCGTAAGGGCGAAGAAGAGGTGATATACCCGTCGAAAGAGCTTGAAGCGGTGCTGAAACGTACGCTGGGCGTGCCGCTGTTCCAGGAACAGGTGATGCAGATCGCGATTGTCGCCGCCGACTACAGCCCCGGCGAAGCTGATCAGTTACGCCGCTCCATGGCGGCCTGGAAACGCCATGGCGGACTGGAACCGCACAAGGAACGCCTGGCGGACGGAATGAAGAAAAACGGCTACACGGCGGAGTTCGCCGCGCAGATATTCGAGCAGATCAAAGGTTTCGGCGATTACGGTTTTCCCGAATCCCACGCCGCCAGTTTCGCCTTGCTGACCTACGCCAGTTGCTGGTTGAAATGCCACGAGCCGGCGGCTTTCGCCTGTGCGCTGATCAACAGCTGGCCGATGGGGTTCTACAGCCCGGACCAGATTCTCCAGGACGCCCGCCGCCATCATTTGCAGATTCGCCCGGTGGACGTGCGGGCCAGTGATTGGGATTGCAGCCTGGAACCGATCACCGGCGCGCAGCCGGCCATTCGCATGGGGCTGCGGATGATCAAGGGCTTTCGCGAAGACGATGCCCGGCGTATCGAGAGGGCTAGGTCGAAAGGGGCGTTTGCCGACATCGCCGACCTCGGCGAGCGGGCACGACTCGATGCTCGCGCCCAGGAACAACTGGCCGATGCCGGTGCACTGCGCGGGCTGGCCGGTGATCGGCATCGGGCGCGCTGGGAGGTGGCGGGGGTACAGAAACAACTCGGTTTGTTTGCCGGTCTGCCGAGTCAGGAAGAACCGGCGGTGGATCTGCCCAAACCCACCGTGGGCGAAGACCTGCAAGCCGACTACGCCAGTGTCGGCACCACCCTCGGCCCGCATCCGCTGGCGTTGTTGCGGGGGGAACTCAAGGCCCGGCGCTGTCGCAGCTCCAGGGAACTGCTGATGGTCGAGCATGGGCGTCCGGTCAGCGTCGCCGGGCTGGTCACCGGTCGGCAGCGTCCGGGAACCGCCAGCGGTGTGACCTTCGTGACGCTTGAAGACGAATTCGGCAACGTCAACGTGGTGGTCTGGCGCGACCTGGCCGAACGGCAACGGCAGGTATTGGTCGGCTCGCAATTGCTCAAGGTCGACGGGCGCTGGGAAAAGGTGGGCGAGGTGCGGCACCTGATTGCCGGACGCTTGAGCGACCTGAGTTCATTGCTCGACGGTATCCATGTGCGCAGTCGGGATTTCCGCTGAACCCATGGTCACATGTTTCCTACAGAGGCAATCACGTTCGCTGAAGGGCCGGTCGAGAATCAGCTATACCTCAATGAAACCATTGGCGTCGGCAGTGCTCGAAACAAACGGGCAGACACCGTCTCTTCATTCTGTTGCACTGCCTGAAAACATGTCATTCACAAGACATAGGCCAGTCGATGCAGTTTCTAGACAATAGCCACGGTTGTACCGGCTGGAGCGGCGAAATGGCCGAACGCATCCGAGCGTTCGACTGGAGCCTGACCGAACTCGGTCGCATCGACACCTGGCCCGGGAGTCTGTGCAGCGCGGTGCAGTTACTGCTTGCTTCACCGCTGCCGATGGTGATGCTGTGGGGCCATCCCGGTTACATGATCTATAACGACGCCTACTCAAGATTTGCCGGTGGCCGCCATCCTTACCTGCTGGGCTCCCCGGTGGAGTTGGGCTGGCCGGAGGTTGCCGAATTCAATCGGCAAGTGGTGGACACCTGCCTTGCGGGCGGAACCTTGTCCTATCGCAACAAAGCCCTGGTATTGCTGCGCGACGGCGTTCCCGAAGACGTCTGGATGGACCTTTACTACAGCCCTGTCGCCAATGATGACGGGTGTCCCGCCGGGGTCATGGCAATGGTGGTTGAAACCACTGACCATGTGATTTCCGAACGCCGACGCCAGGAAGCCGAAAACGCCTATCGTGCCGATAATGAAAGGGTTCGCCTGGCCCTCAATGCCGGGGCTTTGCTCGGCTCGTTTGTCTGGGACATCAAGGCTGATGTGCTATCGGGCGACGAGCGATTCGCCCGCACGTTTTCCTATCCGCTAGGCCAGGACCTGGCCAACCTGCCACCGGCCATCGCCCAAATGCAGATTCATCCCGATGATCGCAGCTGGGCCCGGGAGCGGATGAGTCAGTCGGTGGAAACCGGCGTGCCTTATAACGCCGAATATCGGGTGCTGCGTCCCGATGGCAGTTACCTGTGGGTGCTCGCCAGCGGGTGTTGCGAGTTCAATGCGCAAGGTGAAGCGTTGCGCTTTCCCGGGGTGCTGATCGACATCCACGAACGCAAGATTGCCGAAGAGTCCTTGCTCAAGTTCACCCGCAACCTGGAGCAACGAGTCGCTGAAGAAGTCGAGGCGCGGCTGGCGGCCGAAGATCAGCTGCGTCAATCACAGAAGCTCGAAGCCATTGGCGGTCTCACCGGCGGAGTGGCCCATGACTTCAACAACCTGTTACAGGTGATCGCCGGCAACCTGCACTTGCTGGCGCGTCACGAGCCGGACAACGCCAACGTGCAGCGCCGGGTCGGCGCCTCGATTGCCGCGGTCGAGCGCGGGGCCAAATTGTCTTCACAATTGCTCGCTTTTGCCCGTCGTCAGCCCTTGTCACCGGCCATATGCGACCCACGGCAGATCTTCGAAGACCTCGAGGAATTATTGCAGCGAGCGCTGGGAGAGACGATCCAGATCAAGGTGTCCGCACCTGACGATCCATGGCGCCTCTACGTGGACTGCAATCAACTGGAAAACGCCATTCTCAACCTTGCGATCAACGCCCGAGATGCCATGAACGGCGAGGGGACCATTGCCCTGAGCGCCGAGAACATCGTCCTCGACCGCAAGTTTTGCGCCGGCAAGGGCATCGTCGCTGGCGATTATGTCTGCGTGACGGTGGCGGACTCGGGCGTCGGCATGCCGCCGCAAGTGCTTGCACATGCCTTTGAGCCGTTTTTCACCACCAAGGCTGATGGCCAAGGCACCGGCCTGGGTTTGAGTATGGTGTTCGGGTTCGTCAAACAGAGCGGCGGGCATATCGAGATTTCCAGCGTCGTCGGGCGGGGCACTCGGGTGCAGCTGTATTTCCCTCGCAGCTTGCGCCCGTTGCCTGACGAAACAATGCGCCATGCTCCGCAGCACCGGGGCGGGCATGAAACCATTCTGGTGGTCGAGGACAACGAAGCGGTGCGCAGTTCGGCCGTGGACTTGTTGTGCGAAGAGGGCTATCAGGTCCTGACCGCGGCCAACGGTGACCTGGCGATGCAGATGTTGCTCGACGGCGCGACAGTGGACCTGATCTTCACCGACGTGGTCATGCCCGGCTTGATCAAAAGCTCGGACCTGGCCGCCTGGGCCAAAGTGCAAAACCCTCCAGTGGCGGTGTTGTTTACCTCCGGACACACCCGCGACATCATTTCGCGCGATCACCAACTCAGCTCTGACACTTATCTGCTGAGCAAACCTTATGGTCCCGAGGCGCTATTGAGCATGATCCGCAGCGTGCTGGGTGGTTGATTCTATTGTGGCGAGGGATGCAATCCATGTGGGAGCGAGCAAGCCCGCTCCCACAGAATTCCGCACCTTGACTGACTGGCATCAAGGCTTGGGGTTATTTATCGGGATGAGCTGCCTGAAGTTTTTTCGCCAACGCCAAGTGGTTTTCCAGGGCCGGCAACATTTTTTGTGCGAACGCCTTGAGTTCGGTGGCGCCTTTGGTTCTGTCGTCGGTCACTGTATTGGCTTCTTTCTTGAACCGCTCAATGGCTTCTTCGTGGGCCTTCACCTGATTGTTGGCATAGGCGTTGTCGAAGGACTCATCGCGCATGTCGAGAATTTTCTCCTTGGCCTGTTTGACCAGCGTCGTCGAATCCGGCACCTCGATGTCATGTTTTTTCGCCAATGCCGCCAGTTCTTTATTGGCCTTGGAATGATCGGTAATCATCATGTTGGCGAATGCCTTGATGTCGGCTGATGAGCTTTTTTCCAGAGCCAATTTACTGGCCTCGACTTCCGCGATACCGCCCGCGGTTGCGTCGTCGACAAAGTCGTTGGAGCTGGCGGCAAAAGCCGTGCCCATCCCGGTACTCAAGGCGACGGCCAGAGCGAGGTGACGCAGGGTGAATATGTCCATGGACATTCTCCATACAGGTTTACATGGGCGATCCAGGTGATCGATATTCAATGGAGGCAGGCGTTCGAACAAAGGTTTTATCGCGTTTGCGACAGGACGACGAACGGACACCGCTGGTCTGATAGACGGTCGACAGAACCGGGTAAGCGAGGCCATTCTGATACTTGGCGAACGCCATCGATCACGTTTGCCACCGATTAACAAACGGAGGTGTTCCATGCCGGTGACCCATGATCTTTATCAGGACTTGCGCTGCACGAAGGAAGAGATCCAGCAAAAACGCACCAAGGATCCGTTACTGGATTCACTGCTCAACAAGTACACCCAGGCGGACGCAGAGGTGGTGAAGGCCGAGTCCGCACAATCGGATGCGCCCAGCGATGAGGTACTGAAGAAGCTCAAAGAGAAGCGCGTACAGGTCAAGAATAAGATCGTTGAGCGACTGCAGGCGCCGTCCTGAGACGTTATGCAGAATCACCGACGACCGGTGATTGAAAAATTGGAACGGGGATCAATACCGGCACCTCGAACGATCAGAGTCCGACGTCACGGCTCCATGCGAGGTGCCCCATGCCCCATCCAGCCTTTCCCCATAAAAAGAAGTACCCCAGCGAAGAACAGGGTGGCTACGACCCGATCCCGACCCATCCCGAACCCCTGAGCCCGGCGCGGACCACCGTCAACCCTGACGATGAACCGGGTATCGATGAACTGCCGGACGATGAGGATGTAACGCCACGCGATGGAGAGAAGGATCCGCGCTGATCGATAATCGCCCGGACAACCCTGATCCAGTGTGGGAGCAAGCTCGCTTGTATGCTGGTACTTGAAGGGAGGAGGAGGGACAAGGCTCGATTCTGACTGTTGGCGCAGTACAGATCCGTGGGAGATTTCGCCCCTCCTCCTTTCACCCAAGCGCCGATAAAGAATGCATCTGGCTAGACCGACGATAGGAACAAGCCTGCGCCTCTGGGTGAGCCCTTCAAGTGCTCAAAACCATATCTCGGGGGGTGTTCAATGGCAATGTCGGTTTCTGT
>NZ_JBFTZE010000019.1:0-120755 GCF_056406935.1 Pseudomonas sp. P1_A1
CGCAGTCTGACAAAACGAGGTGATCCGGAGGCGCGCCGACTTTTGCACAATGCAGCCATGTCGGCCAGCCGAACAGCAGCCTGGAAAGGTTTTTATGAAGAGCAACGAGCTAAAGGGTTCAGCACCACTCAGGCACTGGTGATTCTGGCCCGTAAACTTGCTCGGGTCGTATTCGCGCTACTGAAGGGGCAGAGCGAATACCAGCCGAAAGCAAGTTGAGGGTTTCCCCTCAACCATAGAATCTCCCACGCTCTGCGTGGGAATGATCGGGGTCGGGAATTCAGGGATACTCCAGCACCGCTTTAATCTGCCGCAGATTACGCTCGATCCACCCCCGATCAATCGCCCCCCACTCGCGAATTCGATAGCGCCCCGCGTGGTTGCGCGCGCCTTCTTCCTGCTCGAATTCACAAACGATATCCAGATCCGCCAACGCCGCGATGGTGTCCTGAGCCGTGCGTCGGGGCATGCCGGTCACTTCGGTCAATGCAGGGACGTTACTGGCCAGCCCGCTGTCGATCAGGTACGCCACGTACAATCGGCGGTAGAAGCTGCTCTTGGTCTTGCTCACGTCCATCCATGCGCTCCTTATTAGAAGATCTTCAGTGCATATCCCGCCAAGTCAGGTACACCCGCAAATCGAACTCCACCTGGTGATACCCCGGCAACATGTGTTCGCACAGTTTGTAGAACGCCTTGTTGTGATCCGACTCTTTGAAGTGCGCCAGCTCATGCACCACGATCATCTTCAGAAACTGCGGCGCCGCGTCCTTGAACAGCGAGGCGATGCGAATTTCTTTCTTGGCCTTGAGCTTGCCGCCCTGCACCCGTGAGACAGCAGTGTGCAGACCGAGCGCGCGGTGGGTCAGGTCCAGGCGGTTGTCGAACAACACCTTGTCGATGGCCGGGGCGTTACGCAGGTATTCCTGCTTGAGGTCCAGGGCATAGGCGTACAGCGCCTTGTCGCTCTGCACCCCGTGTTTTTCCGGATAGCGCTGGCTCAGGTAATCGCCCAGCCGACCTTCGGCGATCAGTTGGCGCACCTGGTCCTGCAACGCGGCGGGATAAGCCTGGAGGTATTTCAACACAGTCATTGGAGCGGCAACACGCGTCACGAAAAGGTCGCCAGTGTAGCGAATTCAACTCGTCAGCGCGCCCCAGTCGAACGGCTCGACAAAGTGACCGGTGTCCTCGGCCATCAACGGCCGCGCCACCAGGAAACCCTGCACATACTGGCAACCGTTGGCTTGCAGCCACTCATACTGCGCCACCGTTTCAACCCCTTCGGCGATCACCAGCAGCCCTAACCGTTTGCACAAATCGATGACACTACGTGCCAGCGCCGCATCCCGTTCGGATCCCGGCAGCCTGGCGATCAAATGCCGGTCGAGTTTGAGTGTGTCCAGTTCCAGGTCCCGCAAGTGCGCCAGCGAACAAGCCCCGGAGCCGAAATCATCCAGCGCCACCCGCACCCCCAGATTGCGCAATAAACGCAGTTGTTTGCGGGTCTCGTCGGGGTTAGACATCAAGGCCTCTTCCGTGACCTCGACTTCCAGCTGCTGCGGCTTCAGGCCATGGCGTTCCAGCACCTGACGCAGCTCGGTGACCAGATTGGGCAAACCGAATTGCGTACTGCTCAAACTGACGCCCAGCACCAGATCTTCGGCAAACAAGGTTTCCCAGGCTTTGCGCTGTTTGGCCCCGCGCTGGTAAATCCAGCTGCCCAGGCGACTGATCAACCGCGCCTCTTCCAGCAACGGCAAAAACAGCCCCGGCGGCACATCGCCGACACTCGGGTGCTGCCAGCGCAGCAACGCTTCGAACCCGCGGATCTGCCCATCGGCAATCGCTACCTGGGGCTGATACACCAGGTTGAAATCGCGGTTCTCGATGGCCGTGCGCACGCTCTCTTCAAGCATCAGCCGCGAGCGTGCCCGACCGTTCATTTCGTGATCGTAGAAGCGATATTGCTGACGCCCGGCGCGCTTGGCTTCGTACATGGCAATGTCGGAGGCGCGCATTAATCCGTCCAGATTAGCCCCGCAATCGGGATAAGTGGCAATGCCGATGCTCGCGCCCAAGGCGATGTCCATACCTTCGATCTGCTGACAGATCGATACCCGCTCGATGAGCTTCTCGGCAATTTTTGCCGCCTGTTCGGGAAGCTCAAGATCCAGCAGCGCAGTGAACTCATCGCCCCCCATCCGCGCCAGAATATCGAAGGGCCGAAGGCATGCCTTCAACTGCTCGGACACCCAACGCAGCACCCGGTCGCCGGCATCGTGGCCGAGGGAATCATTGACCCGCTTGAAGCCGTCGAGGTCCAGGTACAACAGCACCCAAGTGCTGCCGGAGCGTTCGCCACGCAGCAGCAGGTTTTCAACGGTCTGGTAGAAACCCCGGCGATTGAGCAGCCCGGTCAGCGGGTCGGTCACCGCCTGAAACTCCAGTTGCTGATGCAGATGGCGCACCACCGACATGTCCAGCACCGTCACCACCATGGCATGTTGTTCGGCGGGCAAAGGCGCGCAAGACAACGCCACCGGCACTTGCTGGCCGGACTCCGTACGCAGCAGCGCATCGTGCAGGCGCAGGGTTTCACCGCGTTTGTAACCGGCAAACAACTCGGAATCAGCCCAGATCGGGATGTGCGGTTTTTGCAGAAAATCCAAAAACTCTTTGCCTTGCAGGTCATGCACCTTGGCATTGAGCAGGCGCGACATCGCCGGGTTGGCAAAGCGAATCAACCCGTCCTCGCCCACCACCAGAATGCCTTCGGCGGCATTATCCAGCACCGAGGCATTGAAGGCCCGGGCGACTTCCAGATCATGGCTCAACCGCTGCAAGGCACGACGATTACGCTGATGCTCGAGCAACGCCTGGACTTTGGGCTTGAGAATTTGCGGGTCGAACGGTTTGAACAGGTAATCCACCGCGCCACTGGCGTAACCCTTGATCACGGCGTCCTGGGTTTGTTCGTTGGCGGTAAGAAAAATGATTGGCGTAAGACGGGTTCGCTGGCTGCCGCGCATCAAGCGCGCCACTTCAAAACCGTCCATGCCCGGCATCTGCACATCCAGCAGCACCAGGTCGACATCGTGTTCGAGTAACAGGCCAAGGGCTTCAAAACCGGAAGCCGCGGTCATGACCTGCCAGTCCTGGCGTTGTAACAACGCGCGCATGCTGATCAGGTTTTCAGGGTAATCATCGACAATTAACAGGATTGAGTTGCCTTCAGCTGGCGTAAGTTCTGCGCATTCCATGCTGCATCTCTTGTTCGGGACGTCAGGCCGGCTTTTGTTAAAACCGGTCACCTATTGCGACTTCACTCTAGACCCGGATCCGGGAAAGCAGAAGCCGCTGATATCCCATCACTTCGGTAAAGTTTCATATAGCCGACTAACGGTCAGTCCTACAGGCCTTATAAACCGGGAAGGATGGCATTTCGACAGGTTGTTGACGCCAATCATCTGCCAGACGGGCATTAACAAACAAGCTTTCAGCGCTTATAAAGACCGCCTAGAAGGCGCGAGCTAGAGCTTCTGGCACGCACGTGCAGTCAAAAATGTGGAAGCTTGAATTATGATCGATCTCGCAACCTGGAACCTCAGCGTTCCTGTCGGCAGCCCGCCGTATACCGTCGAAACAGCCAAGCTGGTAGACGGTTTCAAGGATCAATACTTCCACTCCGACACCGGCACTTTATTTTTCTGGTCCCCGGTCACCGGTTCCAAAACCGAAAACGCGATCTACCCGCGCACCGAACTGCGCGAAACCTACAGCAACGGCACGCTGAAAAACTGGTACTACCCTGACGCAGACAACTCCCTGCGTGCCACCCTCTCGGTCAGCCAGGTGCCCAGCTCGGGCAAGATCGTCATTGGCCAGATCCACGCCTTCAACAGCCAGAAGCCCATGGTGAAGGTCGAGTATCAATACAAGGACTACAGCGCGACCGGCAACATCGTCGCCAAAGTCCGCATGCACCCCGACGACGACACCGCCCGGGTCATCACCATCGCCACCGGCGTGAAACTCAATCAGGAATTCTCCTACCTCATCCACCTCAGCCCAGGTGGTGCATTGGGCATCAGTGCGGCGGGGTATCAATGGGACACCGACATCAGCACGATGTGGCGCGACAAACCGTTGTACTTCAAGGCCGGGGTTTATGTGCAGGACAACACCGGGTACACCACTGAAGGCGGGGAGGTGACGTTCAGCCATCTGGATATCGATCACGATACGTAATCCCTGAAAGACCGCAGGAATCCACCCTTTGTGGCGAGGGAGCTTGTTCCCTCGCCACAGGTTCTTTGTGTCCAACGCCATCTCTTCTCTGATTGGCATCAGGCCCCACTTAAACGCCAACGTTTAAAGACACGCAGCGTTACTTCATGAGGCCTACAACGGCTTGCGTCACCGCCTACAGGTACGCCAGAATCCGCCGGCTTGTGCGCCTGGGAGCCCATCGGTAACTTGATTCGTGTCACTGATTCACAGTGATCGGGTTTAGTAGCCCGTGGTTTCGAGCTTGGTGCACAAGCATCTGTCAGTCAGGGATTTCGATTCCTGCGCTTGATGGTAACTGTGCGCAGGGCACCTTCGGGTGCGCCGGCTTGCTCGAAACCCCGGTCTACTAACCTGCGTACAGTTGCCTCCACTTTGATTAGTAGCCAGAGAGGGGCACTCCAATCAGGTTTCGAGCAAATGACTAAATCAACGCCGCATCCGCCGGTCACAGACCCGGCCTCCCCCTACGAATCCCCCGATTCAAAGAAATTCCACGAAGCCGCCGAGCGCGCCCTCGATCATTACCTCAACCCGGCCGCCAAAATCATGGCCACCACCCACGAACCCGAGCCCATGTACTTGGCCAATCCGAAGTACAACACCGAAGCCCTGCTGGCCAACGCCAGCGAAACACTGGGCTCGGCCACCGAAATGCTCAACAATTTCGCGGCGCTGCTGGAGACCTCACATCGCAAGACCGCGTTGGGCATCGCCCAATTGGTCATGATCGGTGAACTGGCGGTGAATCAGGCGCTGGATCACGTCGAACCGAAGGAGTAATCGCGGCTCGGTTGGTGCAAGGCGAGCAAACTTTCTTCCAATAAAAAACCCGCCTTTCGGCGGGTTTCTTATCAACGCAGCTTAACGCTCGGGCTTAGTTAACCTCGATCCCTGTGTCGCCGATGGCCGTGGACTTAAATACGACGTAGATAAAATGTTGCGTATACGCTACATTTAGCTATAAATGTTACGGAAGCGGAACATGGATTATTTTCTGTTGATCAGCCGTCTTGGCAACCAAATACGCGAAAAACGTATAAATCGCGGGCTGACGCAAGCACAGCTTGCCGACCTCGCGGGACTGACACGATACAAAGTCATCGCAGTAGAGAAAGGTACTCTGTCTGTCGGCATGATCGCCTATGCGCGCGTCCTTGGCGCTCTGGATTGTGAGCTTGCTGTCGTTCCAGCTGCCATGCCGACCCTTGAAGAGCTTGGGGATTTATTCGAATGAAAATGTCCTCTCTCAAAGTCAGCACGCCCGAGGGGCGTAGCGGCAGGCTTTTCAGCGATGCCGAAGACTTCACATTCCGTTATCACGACGATGCATCGCCAGAAATGGCTATCAGCTTGTCGATGCCAGTAAGGCATAACGAGTTTCGTCGGCGCGAACTCCATCCTGTTTTTCAGATGAATCTGCCGGAAGGCTATGTATTGGAGCAACTGCGCAATCGATTGGCCAAGACCGTGAATGTCGATCCGATGCTTTTGCTGGCGCTTTCCGGCAGCACTTCGCCCATTGGCAGGGTGCAAGTGCGGTCTGAAACGGTTGACGCCTTGCTGGAGGAGCAACAATTTCCGGGGGAGAAACTCGAAGAGATTCTGACATGGGACGGCACGGAAGATATCTTCGCTGACATTCTTGATCGCTACATCCTGCGTGCCGGCATTTCCGGCGTTCAACCCAAAGTGTTGGTACCGGAACGCCTGGAAACCGGATTGCCACGGGTGACATCGAAAACCTCGGACCTGATTATCAAAAGTGGCCGAGACGAATTTCCCGGTCTGGCAATCAACGAGTTCCTTTGCATGTCCATTGCGAAGGAGGCCGGTATTCCCGTTCCGCCGTTTTACCTTTCCGATAATGCCAAGCTGTTTGTCATGCGTCGCTTTGATCGCGACGACCAGCTCAACCCAATTGGATTTGAAGACATGGCGGTGTTGATGGGGCTATCGGCTAACCAGAAGTACAGCAAAAGCTATGCGGCAATCGCCAAGGCTATTCGTGTGTTCTGCCCGACTAAGCATTTACGCACCTCCCTTGATCAACTCTTCGATAGCGTTGCCCTGAGCTGTATTGTCGGGAATGGCGACGCTCATTTGAAAAACTTCGGATTGCTCTATTCCGACCCTACGCAACGCGATGCACGCCTGGCGCCAGCCTACGACATCGTTAACACCACGGCCTATATTCCGGAAGATGTGTTGGCTTTGGATCTGGCGGGCAACAAGTCAATGTTTGCCTCGCGGCAAGGACTGCTTGAGTTTGCGCGCACCTGTGAGATCGAGCGACCTCAGGAGCGCATTCAGCAATTGCTTGCCTCGGTTGAAGCAGTACTTGAACGCTATCCTGAGTATCGGGAACAGGCGCCTCATGTGGTCAGTGCCATTGAGCAAGCGGCAGCGCCATTTTCTCTGACTTTTGGGTAGTTATTGTGCGCAAAAATCCCTGCCCAGAAAAAACCCGCCTCTCGGCGGGTTCTTCACAACACGGGTCAAATTCTAAGGCTTAGTTCACCTTAGCGTTCAACTCGCCTTTCAGGTAACGCTGGAACATCGCTTCCAACGAAATCGGCTTGATCTTCGAAGCATTACCGGCAGTACCAAACTGCTCATAACGCGCGATACACACGTCACGCATCGCAGTCACAGTCGCGCCGAAGAATTTACGCGGGTCGAACTCGCTCGGGTTGGTGGCCATCAGGCGACGCATCGCACCGGTGGACGCCAAACGCAGGTCGGTGTCGATGTTGACCTTGCGCACGCCGTGCTTGATGCCTTCGACGATTTCTTCAACCGGCACGCCGTAGGTTTCTTTGATGTCGCCGCCGTACTGGTTGATGATCGCCAGCCACTCTTGCGGAACCGAAGACGAACCGTGCATCACCAGGTGGGTGTTCGGGATGCGTTTGTGGATTTCTTTGATGCGGTCGATGGCCAGCACGTCGCCGGTAGGTGGCTTGGTGAACTTGTAGGCGCCGTGGCTGGTGCCGATGGCGATGGCCAGGGCGTCGACCTGGGTCTTCTTGACGAAGTCCGCGGCCTCTTCCGGATCGGTCAGCATTTGGCTGTGATCCAGAACGCCTTCGGCGCCGATGCCGTCTTCTTCACCGGCCATGCCGGTTTCCAGCGAACCCAGGCAGCCCAGCTCGCCTTCTACCGAGACGCCGCAGGCGTGAGCCATGGCCACGGTTTGTTGGGTAACGCGAACGTTGTACTCGTAGTCGGTCGGGGTCTTGCCGTCTTCGCCCAGGGAGCCGTCCATCATGACCGAGCTGAAGCCCAGTTGAATGGAGCGCTGGCAGACGTCAGGGCTGGTGCCGTGGTCCTGGTGCATGCACACCGGGATGTGCGGGAATTCTTCGATGGCCGCCAGGATCAGGTGACGCAGGAACGGGGCGCCTGCGTATTTGCGGGCACCGGCCGAAGCCTGGACGATCACCGGGGAGTCAGTCTTGTCAGCGGCTTCCATGATGGCGCGCATCTGCTCAAGGTTGTTGACGTTGAAGGCTGGAACGCCGTAGCCGAACTCGGCTGCGTGGTCCAGCATCTGGCGCATGCTGATAAGTGCCATTGTGTGTGTCTCTCCCGGTTGAGGGTCGTTAATCGTGCCAGCCTGCCGTAGCGGCGGCGGCTATTCAAGTTATTGCAGATCGGGGGTTGGCCCGGACTGCGAATTCGGTGTCACTAAAATCTCAAGAACTACACAGAACCACTGTGGGTCCGTGGTGTGTCAATTACTGCGCTTTACAACCGCGGCCGATCAAATCATTGGTGGCGACCCAGTACACCAGGCCTTCCTCACCTTTTACGTGAAACGCCAGCATGTCGTTGCTGTACAGCGAACCTTCGGCGCCCGGCTCAAGCTTCAGGCGGTAGACCTGATCGGCGCCGCCCAGGCGAACGTCGACTTCCTTGCGGCTCACATCAGTGTAGCGCCAGAGCACTTTGGCCTGGCTGTCGCAGGTCCAGGTGGCCCAGTTGTCCGTTGATGCGGCAGGCTTGAACAGGTCGAAATTCGAACAACCTGCCAGCAATACCAGCGCCGAAAGGGCGATAAAACCTTTCATCCATGTTCCTCGACTGACGGCGCATGCCGCCAGCCCTGAGTAAAGAGTCAGACCCGTCAAGGGCAGCCATGTTCCTTGGCCGGGGTCTGTGTCTCGTATTTGTCCAGGCCATCGGGCCCGGACCGCTTGTTGATCACCGGGTTGGTTTCCGCTTGCCAGTCAGCCTGGTAGCAACCCTTATCCGACGCAGATGGCTCGGGTTCCGGCGTGGCTTTCGGGTTACTCCCGCAAGCCGCCAGCATGCCCGCGGCGATCAACAGCATTAATGTCCTGACCATCTGAACACTCCTTTGCCTGGTCAAATGGGCAACCTCAGGCCTTGGCCCGGCTTTCCAGGACTTCAACGGCCGGCAGCACTTTGCCTTCGACGAATTCGAGGAACGCGCCGCCGCCGGTAGAAATGTAGGAGATTTGATCGGCAACGCCATATTTATCGATGGCCGCCAGGGTGTCACCGCCGCCGGCAATGGAGAACGCCGAGCTTTCCGCGATGGCCTGGGCCAGCACTTTGGTGCCGTTACCGAACTGGTCGAATTCGAATACGCCCACCGGGCCGTTCCACAGGATGGTCTTGGACGACTTCAGCAGCTCGGCGAAATTCGCCGCGGTCTGTGGGCCGATGTCCAGGATCATGTCGTCTGCAGCCACGTCGGCGATCAGTTTGACAGTCGCGGTCGCGCTTTCAGCGAATTCCTTGGCGACCACCACGTCCACTGGCAATGGCACGCTGACTTTCGCCGCGATTTCACGGGCGGTGTCGAGCAGGTCCGGCTCGTACAGCGATTTGCCAACCGGGTGACCGGCAGCGGCCAGGAAGGTGTTGGCGATGCCGCCACCAACGATCAGCTGGTTGCAGATTTGGCTCAGGCTGTTGAGCACGTCGAGTTTGGTCGACACTTTGGAACCGGCAACAATGGCGGCCATTGGCTGAGCCGGGGAGCCCAGGGCCTTGCCCAGTGCGTCCAGTTCGGCGGCCAGCAACGGGCCTGCGGCGGCGACTTTGGCGAATTTGGCCACGCCATGGGTCGAACCCTCGGCGCGGTGAGCGGTGCCGAAAGCGTCCATCACGAACACGTCGCACAGGGCGGCGTATTGCTTGGCCAGTTCGTCGGCGTTCTTTTTCTCGCCCTTGTTGAAGCGCACGTTTTCGAACAACACGATGTCGCCGGCTTTCACGTCGACGCCGCCCAGGTAATCGGACACCAGCGGCACTTCACGGCCCAGGGCCTTGCTCAGGTAGTCAGCCACTGGCTTGAGGCTGTTCTCGGCCGAGAATTCGCCTTCGGTCGGACGGCCAAGGTGCGAGCAGACCATCACGGCCGCGCCTTTTTCCAGGGCCAGCTTGATGGTCGGCAGCGAAGCCAGGATTCGCGCATCGCTGGTGACAACACCGTCCTTGACTGGGACGTTGAGGTCTTCGCGGATCAGTACGCGCTTACCTTGCAGATCGAGGTCGGTCATCTTCAACACGGTCATGGGTCGCATTTCCTGGATAGCTGTTTTAGAGAGCAGGTTTTTGAAAGACAGATTGTGGAGTAGCAGCTGCTTGTAAATAGTGTTCTGCAACGTCCAGCATTCGATTGGCAAAACCCCATTCGTTGTCGAACCAGGCCAGGATGTTCACCAGCCGTGGGCCGGAAACGCGGGTCTGACTGGCATCGACGATGGCCGAATGTGGGTCATGATTGAAATCACAACTGGCGTGAGGCAACTCGGTGTAGGCCAGAAGGCCTTTGAGCGGGCCATGGGTGGCGGCCTCGCGCAGAATCCGGTTGACCTCGGTGGCGTCGGTATCGCTTACGGTCTGCATCGTAATATCGAGGCAAGACACGTTAACCGTCGGCACCCGCACGGCTTTGGCCTGAATTCGCCCGGCAAGTTCCGGCAGCAGGCGTTCAATGCCTCGCGCCAGACCAGTGGACACCGGAATCACCGACTGGAACGCCGAACGGGTGCGGCGCAGGTCTTCGTGGTGATAGGCGTCGATCACCGGCTGATCGTTCATCGCCGAGTGGATGGTGGTGATCGACACGTATTCCAGACCAATGGCCTGATCCAGCAGGCGCAACAGTGGAACGCCGCAGTTGGTGGTGCAGGACGCGTTGGACACCAGCAGCTCGTCGCCGGTCAGGCAATCCTGGTTCACGCCATAGACGATGGTGGCGTCGACATCCGCCTCGCTGGCCATCGGCTGGGAAAACAGCACCCGTGGCGCACCGGCGTCGAGAAAACGCTGGCCATCCTGACGGGTGTGATAAGCGCCGGAGCACTCCAGCACCAGATCGACGCCCAATGACGCCCAATCGATGCCTTCGGGGGTGGCACTGCGCAGGACCTTCACGCAGTCGCCCTTAATATGCAGACAATCGCCCTCAACCCTCACTTCACCGGGAAACCGCCCGTGAGTGGAGTCGAAGCGTGTCAGGTATTCGATGCTGGCCATGTCGGCCAGATCGTTGATCGCGACAATTTCAAACCCAGCCGTCGAGCCTCGCTCAAACAACGCACGCAAGACACAACGACCAATCCGGCCGTAGCCGTTGAGTGCAACTTTGTAAGGACGCGGTTGAGGCATGGGGTTCTCGATAGTCGCGGCAGACGAATTCTTGCTAACAACACAAATCCCTGTAGGAGCTGGTAGGAGCTGGTAGGAGCTGTCGAGTGAAACGAGGCTGCGATCTTTTAAAATCAAGATCAAAAGATCGCAGCCTGCGGCAGCTCCTACACAGGGAACGCGGTGGCCATAAAACCACCGCGGCGTGCCTTAGTCTTCCAGCAGCTCTTCAGCCTGACCCAGGATGTTTTCCAGGGTGAAGCCGAACTCTTCGAACAAGGCCGGCGCAGGCGCCGACTCGCCGTAGGTGGTCATGCCGATCACGCGACCTTCCAGGCCCACGTACTTGTACCAGTAGTCCGCGTGGGCGGCTTCGATGGCGATACGCGCGCTGACCTGCAATGGCAGAACCGATTGCTTGTAGCCGGCGTCCTGTGCTTCGAAGACACTGGTGCATGGCATCGAAACCACACGTACCTTGCGACCTTGCTCGGTCAGTTTGTCGAAGGCTTGAACGGCCAGGCCGACTTCCGAACCGGTGGCGATCAGGATCAGCTCAGGCTCGCCTGCGCAGTCCTTCAACACGTAACCGCCACGGGCGATTTCTTCGATCTGGATCGCATTGCGGGTTTGATGCTGCAGGTTCTGACGGGAGAAGATCAGCGCCGAAGGGCCGTCATCACGCTCCAGGGCGAACTTCCAGGCCACCGCCGATTCAACGGCATCGGCCGGACGCCAGGTGTCGAGGTTCGGGGTGCAGCGCAGGCTGGCCAGTTGCTCGATCGGCTGGTGAGTCGGGCCGTCTTCGCCCAGACCGATGGAGTCGTGGGTGAACACGTAGACGATGCGTTTCTTCATCAGCGCCGACATGCGTACCGCGTTGCGGGCGTATTCCATGAACATCAGGAAGGTCGCGCCGTAAGGCACCAGGCCGCCGTGCAGGGCCACGCCGTTCATGATCGCGCTCATGCCGAACTCGCGAACGCCGTAGTACATGTAGTTGCCGCTGGCATCTTCGGCGGTGACGCCTTTGCAGCCTTTCCACAGGGTCAGGTTGGAACCGGCCAGGTCAGCCGAACCGCCAAGCAGTTCCGGCAGCAGCGGGCCGAACGCGTTCAGGGCGTTCTGGCTGGCTTTACGGCTGGCGATGGATTCGCCTTTGGCCGCGACTTCAGCGATGTAGGCCTGGGCCTTCTCGGCGAAATCGGTCGGCAGGTCGCCGCTCAGACGACGAACCAGTTCGTTGGCCAGCTCAGGGAACTCAGCGGAGTAAGCCGCGAAACGCTGATCCCACTCGGCTTCGGCAGCGCGGCCGGCTTCCTTGGCGTCCCACTCGGCGTAGATGTTGGCCGGGATTTCGAACGGGCCGTAGTTCCACTTCAGCGCTTCACGGGTCAAGGCGATTTCCGCGTCACCCAACGGGGCGCCGTGGCAATCTTCCTTGCCTTGCTTGTTCGGCGAACCGAAGCCGATGGTGGTCTTGCAGCAGATCAGCGTCGGTTGTGCGCTTTTGCGCGCGGTTTCGATCGCGATCTTGATTTCTTCCGGGTCGTGACCGTCGACATTGCGGATCACTTGCCAGTTGTAGGATTCGAAACGCTTCGGCGTGTCGTCGGTGAACCAGCCTTCGACTTCACCGTCGATGGAGATGCCGTTGTCATCGTAGAAGGCGATGAGTTTGCCCAGGCCCAGCGTACCGGCCAGGGAACTGACTTCGTGGGAAATGCCTTCCATCATGCAGCCATCACCCAGGAATACGTAGGTGTGGTGATCGACGACGTTATGGCCAGGACGGTTGAACTGCGCCGCCAGGACTTTTTCCGCCAGGGCGAAACCGACTGCGTTGGCCAAGCCTTGGCCCAGTGGACCGGTGGTGGTTTCAACGCCCGGGGTGTAGCCATATTCCGGGTGACCCGGGGTACGGCTGTGCAGCTGGCGGAAGTTTTTCAGGTCATCGATCGACAAGTCGTAGCCGGTCAGGTGCAGCAGCGAGTAGATCAACATCGAGCCGTGACCGTTGGACAGCACGAAGCGGTCACGGTCGGCGAACGATGGATTGCTCGGGTTGTGCTTCAGGTAGTCACGCCAAAGTACTTCGGCGATATCCGCCATACCCATAGGGGCACCGGGATGGCCGCTGTTGGCTTTTTGCACGGCATCCATGCTGAGGGCACGAATGGCGTTGGCGCGCTCACGACGGCTGGGCATCGCTGATCTCCTGCGGATATTGAATCGAGAGTGAATAAAACGAAACGGAAAAAAGGCGAGCATTTTCCCTCACCGACCGCCTTCGGGGCAATGACAGATAGTCATCTGAAGGCGTTTTTCCAATGGATAACGACGTATTCGACTGGTGAAACCTTTCTGCCGTTCGTTTGCTGACTGAACCTAACGCTGAGAAGTGCCATCTATCGAGCAATATCAAAACTTTTTGATATTGCTCTTGCGGTGATTTCTGAGCGTCACTAGACTGCTGGCCTTATGAATTTACGCGTGCCTTCCATTCAACATGACGATTGCGATGAGCTGGCGGCCCTGTGCAAGGCCGGCGGCGATCCTCTGCGGCTGAATGTATTGCGCGCGCTGGCCAACGATTCGTTCGGCGTACTGGAACTGGCGCAGATCTTCGGCATCGGTCAGTCCGGCATGAGTCATCACCTCAAGGTTTTGGCCCAGGCCGACCTGGTGGCGACCCGCCGTGAAGGCAATGCGATTTTCTACCGTCGCGCCCTGCCCCACACCGATCTGCTGGGCGGCAAGCTGCATACCGCGCTGCTCGAAGAAGTGGACAACCTGACCCTGCCGACTGACGTTCAGGCGCGGATCGGTCAGGTCCACGGGCAACGTGAGGCGGCCAGCCAGGACTTTTTCTCACGGGTCGCGGAGAAGTTTCGCGCCCAGCAAGACTTGATCGCCGGCCTGCCGCAATACCGCGAAAGCGTGGTGGCACTGCTCGACAAGCTGAGTTTCGTCCCCGGCGCCACGGCCATCGAAGTGGGCCCCGGCGATGGCGCTTTTCTGCCGGAACTGGCGCGTCGCTTCACTCAGGTCACGGCGCTGGACAACAGCCCGGCGATGCTCGAACTGGCCCGCCAGGTCTGCGAACGTGAAACGCTGGCTAACGTCAGCCTGCAATTGGCCGATGCATTGAACGGTGTAAGCCTTCAGGCCGACTGCGTTGTATTGAACATGGTGCTGCACCATTTTGCCGCGCCGGCCGAAGCGCTCAAGCACATGGCCGGTTTGCTGCAACCAGGCGGTAGCCTGTTAGTGACAGAGTTATGTAGCCACAACCAGAGTTGGGCCAAGGAGGCCTGCGGTGATCTCTGGTTGGGGTTTGAACAGGACGATCTGGCCCGTTGGGCCACCGCTGCGGGACTCGTTCCCGGGGAAAGCCTCTATGTAGGCTTACGTAATGGTTTCCAGATTCAGGTCCGCCATTTTCAGCGACCGGCTGGCGACACTCACCATCGGTAAATTCAGGAAAAAATCGAGATGAGCGAATACTCCCTCTTCACCTCCGAGTCCGTGTCTGAAGGGCATCCGGACAAAATCGCCGACCAGATTTCCGATGCGGTGCTGGACGCCATCATTGCAGAAGACAAGTTCGCCCGCGTGGCGTGCGAGACTCTGGTGAAAACCGGCGTGGCAATCATCGCAGGTGAAGTCACCACGTCGGCCTGGGTCGATCTGGAAGACATCGTCCGTAACGTGATTCTCGACATCGGCTACAACAGCTCCAATGTCGGCTTCGACGGCGCGACCTGCGGCGTGATGAACATCATCGGCAAGCAGTCCCCCGACATCAACCAGGGTGTTGACCGTGCCAAGCCTGAAGATCAGGGCGCCGGCGACCAGGGCCTGATGTTCGGCTACGCCAGCAACGAAACCGACGTGCTGATGCCAGCACCGATCACCTTCTCGCACCAACTGGTTCAGCGCCAGGCCGAAGCCCGCAAGTCCGGCCTGCTGCCTTGGTTGCGTCCAGACGCCAAGTCGCAAGTGACCTGCCGCTACGAAAACGGCAAGGTTGTCGGTATCGACGCCGTTGTACTGTCGACCCAGCACAACCCGGAAGTGTCCTATAAAGACCTGCGCGAAGGCGTGATGGAACTGATCGTCAAGCACGTGCTGCCTGCCGAACTGCTGTCCAAGGACACCCAGTTCCACATCAACCCGACTGGCCAGTTCATCATCGGTGGCCCGGTGGGCGACTGCGGCCTGACCGGTCGCAAGATCATCGTTGACAGCTACGGCGGCATGGCCCGTCACGGCGGCGGCGCGTTCTCCGGTAAAGATCCATCGAAGGTTGACCGTTCGGCGGCCTACGCCGGTCGTTATGTGGCCAAGAACATCGTGGCTGCCGGCCTGGCCGAGCGTTGCGAGATTCAGGTTTCCTACGCAATCGGCGTCGCTCAACCGACTTCGATTTCGTTGAACACCTTCGGCACCGGCAAGATCAGCGACGACAAGATCGTCAAACTGGTCCGCGAAGTGTTCGACCTGCGTCCATACGCGATCACCACCATGCTCGACCTGCTGCACCCGATGTACCAGGACACCGCTGCGTACGGCCACTTCGGTCGCACCCCGGAAACCAAAACCGTGGGCGACGATACGTTCACCACGTTCACCTGGGAAAAAACCGACCGCGCCGACGCTCTGCGTTCTGCTGCCGGCCTGTAAGACTTTCCCGGCTGTACAAAAAGCCCCGCACGGTTCGCCGTGCGGGGCTTTTTCATGAAGAAGATCCCACCTCGAAACACGCAGAATTACACCTCTGCACTCCACACTCGAAACCTGACTAGCCTTGAAAGCATCCCAACGAGCAAGGACGCTCTCGATGCTGCCCAACCTGCGCCTGTTTTTCGGTTTCCTGCTGACCCTCACCTGCCTGACCGCCAATGCCTCCGACTGCCCCGATTGGCCGCCGGCCCGCGCTCTGGACGAAATCAACGCACTGCAAAAGCGAATCGACCTCTGGGACGACAGCTATCATCGCGAAGGACGCTCTTTGGTCGCCGATGAACTCTATGATCAATCCCGCATACGACTAAGCGAATGGCGCGAGTGTTTTGACTCAGGCCCTTCAGCCGAACCGTTGCGCACTGCCGGTGGCACGATTGCTCACCCGATCGCCCACACCGGCCTGGAAAAACTGCGCGATGGGCGCGCCGTCGAAGCCTGGCTGAAAAATCGGGATGAGGTCTGGATTCAACCCAAGGTCGACGGTGTGGCTGTGACGTTGATCTATCGCAACGGCTGGCTGCACCAGGCGATCAGTCGTGGTGACGGGATAACCGGCCACGACTGGACTGCCTCAGCGCGCCAGATCGCCGCCATCCCTCAAAAACTTCCACAACCGCTCGACCTGCTGTTGCAAGGCGAACTCTATTGGCGCCTGACCGAACACGTGCAAGCCGAGGCCGGCAGCCTCAATGCCCGCGCCACGGTGGCCGGGTTAATGGCACGCAAGACGCTGACCCCCGAGCAAGCCGCCGGTATCGGCGTGTTCGTCTGGGACTGGCCACAAGGCCCGAAAAGCCTGCCCGCCCGCGTGGCGGCTCTGGATGAGCTGGGATTCCCGAGCACCGCGCCCTACAGCCAGCCGATCGAGGCATTCGCCGATGCCGAACGCTGGCGCGATCACTGGTATCGCTCGCCCCTGCCCTTTGCCAGCGACGGCGTCGTTTTACGACAGAACCAGCGCCCACCCGCCGAGCGCTGGCAGGCGAAAACGCCTTTCTGGAGTGTCGCCTGGAAGTACCCCTTCGCCCAGGCGTTGGCCGAGGTGCGCAAGGTCCACTTCAAGATTGGACGGACCGGCCGGATCACACCGGTGCTGGATCTGGCACCGGTGATGCTCGATGACCGGCAGGTCAAGCGTGTCAGCGTCAGCTCCCTGCAGCGCTGGGAGGCACTGGACATTCGCCCCGGCGATCAGGTCGCCATCAGTCTGGCGGGGCTGACCATTCCCAGGCTCGATGGTGTCGTATTACGCAGCACCGAACGCCCTGAATTGAACGTACCGCTGGCAGCAGATTTTCATCCGTTGAGTTGCTGGCAGCCGACGCCCGGATGCGAAAGTCAGTTCCTCGCACGCCTGGCCTGGCTCAGCGGCAAACAGGGGCTGGCCTTGCCGCATGTCGGGCCGGGCACCTGGGAGAAACTGCTCAAGGCCGAACGTCTCGACAACCTGCTCGATTGGTTGACCCTCGATGAGCAAGAGCTTGCTAACATTGACGGCTTCGGCGAGCGCAGCAGTGCTCGTCTTTTGAACAGTTTCAACAGCGCCCGACAACGCCCGTTCGCTCGCTGGCTCAATGCCCTGGGCTTGCCGCCGACAGGTCAGGCACGCCTCGCCGATTCATGGCAGGTGCTGGCACAACGAAACACCGAACAATGGCAGGCTGAAACCGGCATCGGCCCGGGACGCGCGGCGCAATTGAGCGCATTTTTCCGCGACCCGCAGGTCCTGGCCTTGAGCGAGACATTACGTGTTGCCGGGATTGACGGTTTTTAGCAGCCGGCGACGCCCGCCAGCCTGGGAACCCATATGTGCGGATGCGCTCAAACAGCCCATCGCTACATCGATTTTTTCACCTGGAGCTTTTATGAAACTTCTTTCACCGCTCGCCTTGTTGACCCTGTGCAGCGTGATGGCCGCTCCATTAATGGCCGACGAAGACGCCCCGGGCCTCACTGGCTGCGCCGCGAAAAAACAAGGCATCATCAACCAGATCGAACTGGCCAAGTCTCACGGCAACGCCGATCAACAGGCTGGCCTGGAAACCGCCCTGAGCGAAGTCACCGCCCATTGCACCGACGCTTCCTTGAAGAAGGAACGGGAAAACAAGGTGCTCGACGCCAAGCACGAAGTCAGCAGGCGTCAGGCCGACCTCGACAAGGCGATGAAAAAAGGTGACGCCGAGAAGATCAACAAACGCAAAGACAAACTGGCTCAATCGCGCAAGGATTTACAGGACGCGCTCGACGAGCTGGATAAGTAATCCGGTTTAAGTACGCCGCTTCAATGATCCCGAAACTCTTTATGGCAGGCACTACAGGCATCTTCGACTTTCTGTACCGCCGGCCCCAGGTTGCTGGCCTTGTAAGGTTGAACCTGGCTGGCGATCACCAGTTCACCGGTGGCGCCTTCAAGGGTGCGGGCCATTTCCTGGAAGCGTGCCTGCTTCTGCCAGACTTCGTCCTTGGCGCTGGTGTGATCTTCTTCGCGCACCTGCGGGAAATGTTTCCACGGTTCATGGGACAACACGTCGAGCTTCACGGCACCGTCGGCGAATTTCGGGCCATCGAACGGAATACGCCCACGCAACATGCCACCCAGGTCTTCGCCGGTCTTGAGCATTTGCTTGAAGATCGCCTTGCGCTGGCCCAGAGGCGAGTTCGGGTCGACACCGCCGCAGGCGGACAAGGTCAGGCAGGCCAGCAATACAACAGAGAGTCTTTTAAGAGTCATGGTGGCTTCAGATCACTGGAAACGGCGGCCAGTATCCTCGCGTCACCGGCAAAGACCAATAGCCCTATTATCAATACGGATTGTTTGAGCGCATGGAGCACTCAGGCAACCGGCAAAGGAATTACTCCATGAACAGCCGTTTCAAGGCGTGGCGTCACAACCTGGCCTGGACCCTTCCGATGGTGGCCGTGCTTGCGGGCTGCACCGGTGGCGACAGCAGCACACCGAAAACCCACGCACTGGCGACCTACTCCAGCGCTACCTGGGAAGCCCTTCCAGCGGTGTCCGACAATGACCTCGTCGCCGGTTTTGGCTCGTGGCGCAGCGCCTGCACCCGACTCAAGGCCGACCCGGTCTGGGGTGGTACCTGTGCCGCTTCCGCTAACGTGCAGCCAACCGCCAGCGATATCCGTGGTTTTCTCAAACAGAACCTCGACGTCTACGGCCTGCGTGCCGCCAATGACAACCCCAACGGCCTGATCACCGGTTACTACGAACCGGTGTATCCCGGCAGCCTGACCCAGACCAAGCAAGCGAACATCCCGGTGTACGGCGTGCCCGAGGACATGATCATCGTCTCGCTGGACAGTATTTACCCGGAACTCAAAGGCAAACGCCTGCGCGGACGGCTCGAAGGTCGCGTGCTCAAGCCTTATGACGATGCGGCAACCATTGAAACCAAAGGCGTGAAGGCGCCGGTGATTGCCTGGCTGACCGACCCGATGAACCTGCAGTTCCTGCAAATCCAGGGTTCGGGGCGCATCCAGCTCGAGGATGGCCGTCAATTGCGCATTGGTTATGCCGACCAGAACGGCCATCCCTATCGACCTATCGGCCGCTGGCTGGTGGATCAGGGCGAGCTGAAGAAAGAAGAGGTAACCATGAGCGCCATCGATAACTGGGCCAAGGCCAATCCGACGCGCATTCCCGAACTGCTGGGCAGCAACCCCAGCTACGTGTTCTTCAATCGCAACCCGGACAGCAACGAAGGGCCGCGCGGTTCGCTGAATGTGCCATTGACCGCCGGTTATAGCGCGGCAGTGGATCGCAAGGTGATTCCGCTCGGCAGCTTGTTGTGGTTATCGACGACGCGACCGGACGGCAGCGCACTGGTGCGTCCGGTGGCCGCTCAAGATACCGGCGGCGCGATTGCCGGCGAGGTCCGCGCAGACCTGTTCTGGGGCACGGGCGAGGCGGCCGGGCAATTGGCTGGCGACATGAAACAGCAGGGGCAGATCTGGATGCTCTGGCCTAAAGGGGCGGCGTTGCCTCAGGTGCCGCAGGTGGCTGACAAACTTTAGAAGCAAAAGATCGCAGGCTGCGATCTTTTGTCTTTAAACAGACACCACAAAGAAACTGACAATCAGCCCCATGCCAATGGCCCACACCAGCGACCGCAGAATCGCCCAGTCCGCCAGATAGCAAATGATGTACAGCAGCCGACTGGTGATGAACAGCACCGACAGCACATTGATCGTCACCAGCTCGGCATTGCCGGCCAGATGCGCCACGATCACCGCCGCGGCAAACGCCGGGGTCACTTCGAAGCTATTCAACTGCGCCGAATGCGCACGCCTGGCCACGCCTTCGAGCGAATCCAGAAACGCCCTTGGGTCGTGATTCTGTTTCAGCCCGAACTTGCCATTGCTGAACTTGGCGACGCCTGTGCACAGATAAGGCAAGCAGATCGCAATCAAAATGCACCACAGAGCAACCGTCATAACGCAGTCCCTTCTTCAAGTTGTAGAGAATCGAATTCCATCAGCGGCGACTAAAACTTCATCACCAACATGCCGATCAATACCAGCCCACAGGCTAAGAGCCGTGGCCTGCCAAAAGGTTCTTTGAGGTAGCGCATACCGAACAGCACCACCAGAATCACGCTGATCTCGCGCAGCGCCGCTGCCTCGGCAATCGATCCGAGCTGCATGGCCCACAGCACCAGAGCGTAACTGAACAACACGCAGAACCCGACCGCCAACCCCAACCGCCACTGTTCGCGCCAGAACAACATGAACGCCGGGCGTTTGCGCACCAGCGCCAGCAATGGGAACGGCCAGGCACTGAGCACTGTGACCCAAACCAGGTAGTCCAGCGGATGGGACCAGCGCCGCAAGGCCTGGCCATCGATGAAGGTGTAGCAACCGATGCACAACCCGATCAGCGCCACCACCGGCAGCATCGACCACGGCAGGCGCACCCCGCCACCGCCCTGCCAGAGCAGGCACACCATGCCGAACGGGATGAGCAAAATCCCGAAGATCTGCTGAGCCGTCAGCACTTCACCGGCGAAGATCAGCGTCAATGCCAGCACCACCAGCGGCGACAGGCCACGCATCAACGGATAGACCAGGCCGAGATCGCCGACCCGATAGGCCTGGATCAACAGGTAACGATAGAGCAACTCGAATGCCGCCGAGGCGAGAATCCACGGCCACATATCCAGTGGCGGCAGCGCCACGAAGGGCAGCATCAGCGCGACAAACAGCAACGCCACGCTGTCCATGCAGGCCACCACCAACAGCCGCTCCGCGCTGAACTTGATCAGGGTATTCCACGCCGCGTGCAACAGCGCCGCCACCAACACCAGAATCGTCGCAAGCACGGCACACTCCTTTTATATCCCCACCCTCCCCCCGTAGGAGCTCCTACGCTGGCAGGGTAGAGATTTGATTCGCCATATGTCCGCAGCTGTTTATACTGCAAGCGACCACGCCGCACTCAGTTGCGCACAGACTAATTCCAATAATTCCTGCCTCTGCCCGCTCTCATCGAGAACGGTCGTCGGCCTGCGTATGCCTGATCAAAGCGTCAAGACTACCGACAGAGACCTTGCGCATGCCACTCGCCTTGCTTGCACTGGCCGTTGCCGCTTTCGGCATCGGCACCACTGAGTTCGTCATCATGGGCTTGCTGCCCGATGTCGCCCGCGACCTCGCCGTGAGCATTCCTCATGCTGGCCTGCTTATCACCGGTTATGCCCTGGGCGTGGTGTTCGGTGCGCCGATCCTCGCGGTCGGCACCGCCAACATGCCGCGTAAAGCCACGCTGTTGGGCATGACGATGATGTTCATTCTCGGCAACATCCTCTGCGCCCTTGCGCCGAACTACGCCACCTTGATGGCCGCACGGGTGATTACTGCTTTGTGCCATGGTGCGTTTTTCGGCATCGGCTCAGTGGTCGCTGCCAGTCTGGTGGCACCGAACAAACGAGCCCAGGCAATTGCCATGATGTTCACTGGCCTGACCTTGGCCAACGTGCTGGGCGTGCCGTTGGGTACTGCGCTGGGGCAATACGCCGGCTGGCGCTCGACCTTCTGGGCGGTGTCGGTGATTGGCGTGATTGCGGCGGTTGCGCAGTGGGTCTGGCTGCCCAAGGAAATCCCCATGGACAAAGCCAACCTGGCCAGCGAATTCAAAGTGCTGGGCAAGGTCAATGTGCTGCTGGCGCTGGGCATGAGCGTGCTGGCGTCCACCAGCCTGTTCAGCGTGTTCACTTACATTGCACCGATCCTGCAAGACATCACCGGCGTCAGTCCGCATGGCGTGACCATCATGTTGCTGGTGTTCGGGGTCGGCTTGACCGGGGGCAACATGCTTGGCGGTCGATTGGCGGACAGTCGTTTGCTGCCTTCGCTGGTGGGGATGACATTGGCCGTGGCCGTGGTGCTGGCCGCCTTCAGCCAGACCAGCCATTCGGTGATCCCGGCGGCGATCACGCTGGTGTTGTGGGGTATTTTCGCATTCGCATTGTGCCCGATCCTGCAGTTGCTGATCATTGATGAGGCTCATGAGGCACCGAACCTCGGCTCGACGTTGAACCAAAGCGCATTCAATCTCGGCAACGCCGCCGGGGCGTGGATTGGCGGGCTGGTGGTGGCCAGTGGCGCGGACCTGGCGGACTTGCCGTGGACCGGCGCGCTGGTCAGCGTGTTCACGTTGCTGACGGCGCTGTTCTTCATCTACCTGCAACGTCGCAGTGCTGCTGCGGTCAATGTCTCTGGCTGACATTGATCATTTTTTGATCTTCTGCGGTTCGGATTCCTGGGCCCGCTCCGCAGAGGACTTCGGCGGCCCGCTTTCACTGCGAATCTGCGCGTGACTGATCAGCGCGAAGATAAAACTGCCGCCGATGATGTTCCCCGCCAGCGTCGGCCCGGCAAACACCCACCAGAAATCCTTCCACGGCAACTCGCCGGCAAACACCAGGTACGAAACCTCGACCGATCCGACCACGATGTGGGTGAAATCGCCCAGCGCCATGAAATAGGTGATGAGGATGATGATCCACATCTTGGCGCTTTCCATCGACGGAATCATCCAGACCATGGTGGCGATCATCCAGCCGGAGATGATGCCTTTGGCGAACATTTTGCTGGCGTCGTTTTCCATGACCTTGCGCCCGATCTCAAGGAAGGCCAGATCGGTCTTGGTGTCGAAAATCGGCAGGTGCAGCATCACGTACGCCACCAGCAAGGTGCCGCAGAGGTTGCCCACCAGCACCACCGTCCACAGCCGCAACAACCGACCGAAATTGCCCAGCGTTGGCTTGCTCATGATCGGCAGCACGGCGGTCAGGGTGTTTTCGGTGAAGAGTTGCTGGCGGGCGAGAATCACCGCGAGAAAACCTGCGCAATAACCGAAGCTGGCGATCACCTTGAAGCCTTCGCCGTCCGGCAGACGCGAATTGAGCAGACCCATCCCCATCAGCGACAAGCCCATGGTCAGGCCGGCCGCCAGCGCCGACCACCACAGTGCCGCAACGCTGCGCTCGAGTTCCTGGTCGCCTTGGGTACGAATGATTTCGTGCAGCACCGCCGCACGCGGGGGCTGGTTTTTATCGACCTCGCGCTGTTCCTGTGCCGAGAGGTCCGGGGTCTTGCCGTCTTTGGGCGTGTCCATAAGGCTCCTGAACCGGTGGCGTGTCTAAGTTACGACACGCGGGGTTCAGGTCCGTTCTGTAGGATCGGTTAAACGCCGATTTCCATGTGTTACCCGTCGATCACATCATCCTTGAACTGGTCTTTGACGTACCTGATCTCGGTCCGGCCATGTGGCATGGGCAGGCCGTCTTCGCCCAGGTTCACGAACACCATCTTCTCTACCGTCAGGATGCTCTTGCGGGTGATCTTGTTGCGCACTTCGCAGGTCAGGGTGATCGAGGTGCGACCGAACTCGGTGGCGGTGATGCCCAGCTCGATGATGTCGCCCTGACGCGAAGCGCTGACGAAGTTGATTTCGGAAATGTACTTGGTAACCACGCGCTGATTACCCAGCTGGACAATGGCGTAGATCGCCGCTTCTTCGTCGATCCAGCGCAGCAGGCTGCCACCGAACAGCGTGCCGTTGGGGTTGAGGTCTTCGGGTTTTACCCATTTGCGGGTGTGGAAATTCATACTCACTCCTGACCGTCTTGCCGATTGATGCCGGCCATCATGGCAGAGCCCGGACTAGAGCTCTATCAAGCATCGACTATGGTCTCGATTACCGTTCGGACATTGACCAACAGAAACGCTTTGGAAGATCAGCATAGCCCGCTATAATCGCCCCCGTTTCAAAACGGTAACGTTCCATTGATACCGTTTTCCCGCCACCTGTCCGAGGGGCGCTGCAGCAGGTTCAACCTGTCAGGCTCGGATGGGGCGTTGACTGGCCACGGCCAGACACTAAACGCACAACGGCGCCCATTCGCATACATTACGAATGGAGGCTCTTCATGAGCGCTGTTATCACGCCTGCAGATTTTAACGATTACAAAGTCGCCGACATGTCCCTGGCAGCCTGGGGCCGTCGCGAAACCATCATCGCCGAATCCGAAATGCCAGCCCTGATGGGTCTGCGTCGCAAGTACTCCGTCGAGCAACCGCTCAAGGGCGCGAAGATTCTCGGCTGCATCCACATGACCATTCAGACTGCCGTGCTGATCGAAACCCTGGTTGCCCTGGGTGCCGAAGTACGCTGGTCGTCCTGCAACATTTTCTCGACTCAGGATCAGGCCGCCGCTTCCATCGCCGCTGCCGGCATCCCGGTGTTTGCCTGGAAAGGCGAGACTGAAGAAGAGTACGAGTGGTGCCTGGAGCAAACCATCCTCAAGGATGGCCAGCCTTGGGATGCCAACATGATCCTCGACGACGGCGGCGACCTGACCGAGCTGCTGCACAAGAAGTATCCGCAGGTGCTGGATCGCGTTCACGGCGTCACCGAAGAAACCACCACCGGCGTTCACCGCCTGCTGGACATGCTGGCCAAGGGCGAGCTGAAAATCCCGGCCATCAACGTCAACGACTCGGTGACCAAGAGCAAGAACGACAACAAGTACGGCTGCCGTCACAGCCTGAACGACGCGATCAAGCGCGGCACCGACCACCTGCTGTCCGGCAAACAAGCGCTGGTCATCGGTTACGGTGACGTGGGCAAGGGCTCGGCCCAGTCCCTGCGTCAGGAAGGCATGATCGTTAAAGTCTCCGAAGTCGACCCGATCTGCGCCATGCAAGCCTGCATGGACGGTTTCGAACTGGTTTCGCCGTTCATCGACGGTATCAACAACGGTACCGAAGCGAGCATCGACAAAGCGCTGCTGGGCAAGATCGACCTCATCGTGACCACCACCGGCAACGTCAATGTTTGCGACGCGAACATGCTCAAAGCCCTGAAGAAACGCGCTGTTGTCTGCAACATCGGTCACTTCGACAACGAAATCGACACCGCTTTCATGCGCAAGAACTGGGCATGGGAAGAAGTGAAGCCACAGGTTCACAAGGTTCACCGTACCGGTCCAGGCGCTTTCGACGCTCAGAACGACGACTACCTGATCCTGCTGGCTGAAGGCCGTCTGGTTAACCTGGGTAACGCCACTGGTCACCCAAGCCGCATCATGGACGGCTCGTTCGCCAACCAGGTTCTGGCTCAGATCTTCCTGTTCGGCCAGAAGTACGCCGACCTGTCGCCAGCCCAGAAAGCCGAGCGCCTGACCGTTGAAGTACTGCCGAAGAAACTCGACGAAGAAGTGGCCCTGGAAATGGTCCGCGGTTTCGGCGGCGTGGTCACTCAACTGACCAAGCAACAGGCTGACTACATCGGCGTCACCGTCGAAGGCCCGTTCAAGCCGCACGCTTACCGCTACTGATCGACGCTGACTGACCGCTCCCTGTAGGAGCTGCCGCAGGCTGCGATCTTTAAGATCAAAAGATCGCAGGCTTCGCCAGCTCCTACGGGGGCCAGCGTCCGGCTTACGTGTTTCCAAGGATATGACCATGTCCCAAGAACGTCGCTACAGCTTCGAATTCTTCCCGACGAAGACCGATGCTGGGCATGAAAAACTGATCGCCACTGCCCGTCAGCTCGCGACCTACAATCCCGACTTCTTCTCCTGCACCTACGGCGCTGGCGGTTCGACCCGTGATCGCACCCTCAACACCGTGTTGCAGCTGGAAAGTGAAGTCAAAGTCCCTGCCGCACCGCATCTGTCTTGCGTGGGCGATAGCAAGGACGACCTGCGCGGCCTGCTGAGCCAGTACAAGGCAGCTGGCATCCAGCGAATCGTTGCACTTCGCGGTGACCTGCCCTCGGGCATGGGCATGGCCAGCGGCGAGTTGCGTCACGCCAATGACCTGGTTGAATTCATTCGTGAAGAGACTGGCGATCATTTTCACATCGAAGTTGCCGCTTACCCGGAAATGCATCCACAAGCGCGAAATTTCGAAGACGATCTCAACAACTTCGTGCGCAAGGCCAACGCCGGTGCCAACAGTGCGATCACCCAGTACTTCTTCAACGCCGACAGCTATTTCTACTTCGTCGAGCGTGTACGGGCCAAGGGTGTGAACATCCCGATCGTGCCGGGGATCATGCCGATCACCAACTACAGCAAGCTGGCGCGCTTCTCCGACGCTTGCGGTGCGGAAATCCCGCGCTGGATCCGCAAGCAACTGGAAGCCTACGGCGACGACACCCAGAGCATTCAAGGCTTTGGTGAGCAAGTCATCACCGAGATGTGCGAACGCCTGTTGCAAGGTGGCGCACCGGGGCTGCACTTCTACACGCTGAACCAGGCTGAGCCGAGTCTGGCGGTGTGGAATAACCTGAAGTTGCCCCGTTAAGAAAGAAGCAGAAGTAAAAGCAAAGGCAAGATCAAAAGATCGCAGCCTTCGGCAGCTCCTACGCGCCTGTGGGCGCTGCCGAAGGCTGCGATCTTTTGCTTTTAATGCCCGATCCAGAGCTTCTGGATCCGGTTTCTGGCTCTTTATGATTTCTCGTCGTAATCTCAAGCCATGCCCCTGATCGCTCAGTTACTGACCGTGCTTCTGTTCACTTGCCTGAGCTTCACCGCTCGAGGCGAGAAGCTGCGTATTGTCACCGAACCCTGGGCGCCCTACGTCTATGAAGAGGGCGGCAAGAACCTCGGGCTCGACTACGAAACCACGGCCATCGTCTTCAAACGTCTCGGAATCGACGTGGAATGGCAGTTCCTGCCGTGGAAGCGCTGCCTGTCGATGCTTGAGCAAGGCCAGGCCGACGGTGTGCTGGATATTTTCCATAGCGATGAACGCGAAGCGACTCTGCTCTACCCCAGCGAACCGCTCTCGCAAGTGGAGTTCGTGATGTTCTACGCCAACGAGCGACCGTTCCCGTTTCGCACCCTGGACGACCTGAAAGGCCTGACCATCGGCACCTCGCCGGGCTACCTGTACAGCAAGGACTTCAGCGAATCGACGCTGTTCACCCAGGAGCCTGCGCCCACCCATGAAGCCAACTTCGGCAAACTGGTGCGCGGGCGGATCGACCTGCTGATCACCGATCGCCGGGTCGGCCAGTACTTGCTCGATCAACTGGATATCCGCGACAAGATCACCGAGAACCCGACCGTCATCAGCCAGCAGAGCCAGTATCTGGCGGTACGCCGCAATGCCGGGATGGATTTGTTGGCGCAGCGGTTCGGCGCCGAGCTCAAGCGCTTCAAGCGCGAACCCGCCTATGCCGAACTGAGCGCCCGCTATGGTGCCGGTCCGGCTACCGAAGCCCGGGCCGCCAGCGCTACCGCAACCGGCGGAAAAACCGTTGAGCAGCAGGAAAGCGGCGCACAGTGATTGCTCTGTTATACTCCGGCCTTCCCGCCAGGCTCACGCCCGGACGCTCGGACTTGTTCAAGGCATCTCGATCCCGCTACAGCGCAGCTTTTCAGCCCGCGCGAGCGCTCCAGACGAGCCTTCGAGGCCCAGCAGGACCGGACGGGATTGCGTCCTCTTAAACGCCATTCGCGCCAGGCAAGACTCCCATTGGGCCAAGCCCTAACTAAAACAGGATTACTCATGTCCTTTGCTTCCCTCGGTCTCTCCGAGGCTTTAGTCCGCGCCATCGAGGCAGCGGGCTATACCGAGCCTACTCCGGTGCAACAGCGGGCCATTCCCGCCGTGTTGCAAGGTCGCGACCTGATGGTTGCGGCTCAGACAGGTACTGGTAAAACCGGTGGCTTCGCCCTTCCGATTCTGGAGCGGTTGTTTCCCAACGGTCACCCGGACAAATCCCAGCGTCACGGCCCGCGCCAACCACGCGTACTGGTCCTGACCCCCACCCGCGAACTCGCGGCTCAGGTGCACGAGAGCTTCAAGGTCTATGCCCGTGACCTGAAGTTCGTCAGCGCCTGCATTTTCGGTGGCGTCGGCATGAACCCGCAGGTTCAAGCCATGTCCCGTGGTGTCGACGTGCTGGTGGCCTGCCCCGGTCGCCTGCTCGACCTCGCCGGCCAGGGCAGTGTCGATTTGTCCCACGTGGAAATCCTCGTGCTGGACGAAGCCGACCGCATGCTCGACATGGGCTTTGTCCATGACGTGAAAAAGGTCCTCGCCCGCCTCCCGGCCAAACGGCAGAACCTGTTGTTCTCGGCGACGTTCTCCAAAGACATCACCGACCTCGCCGGCAAGCTGCTGCACAACCCGGAACGCATCGAAGTCACGCCACCGAACACCACGGTCGAGCGGATCGAACAACGCGTATTCCGCCTGGCCGCCAGCCACAAGCGTTCGTTGCTGGCGCACCTGATTACTGCCGGCGCCTGGGAACAGGTGCTGGTATTCACCCGCACCAAGCACGGCGCCAACCGCCTGGCCGAGTACCTGGACAAACACGGCCTCACCGCCGTCGCGATCCACGGCAACAAGAGCCAGAACGCCCGCACCAAAGCCCTGGCCGACTTCAAGGCCGGTGAAGTGCGCATCCTGGTCGCCACCGACATTGCTGCTCGCGGCCTCGACATCGACCAGTTGCCTCATGTGGTCAACTTCGAACTGCCAAACGTCGACGAAGATTACGTGCACCGTATCGGTCGTACCGGCCGTGCCGGTCGTTCGGGCGAGGCGATCTCGCTGGTCGCTCCGGACGAAGAAAAACTGCTGAAAAGCATCGAGCGCATGACCAAGCAGAAAATCGCCGACGGCGACCTGATGGGCTTCGACGCCAGCGCCGTGGAAGCCGAGAAACCGGAAGTCCGCGAGCGTCCGGATGTGCGTAACCCGCGCGCCCCACGTGGCCCGCGCGGCGACGGCCCGAACGGCAGCGGTGGTGGCGGCGGTCGTAAAGACAAAGGCAAGGACAAGGGCGGCAAGGAAAAACCTGCCGCAGGCCGTGGCGAGCGCCCGGCCCGTGAACACAAGCCACGCGAAGGCACCCCGGCCCGCGAGCAACAGCGCCCGGCTCCTCGCGCCGCCGCCGACCGTGCTCCGGACGAGTTCCTGGACGACGATATCGATAACTTCGGTAACCGCGTCGACTACGTGCCTCAAGCCAAACCGGCTCAAGGCCGTGGCCGCCGTCCGGGCGCACCCGCACAGGGCGCTGGCGCTCCGCGCGCCGGTCAGCCACAAGGTCGCCAGAACGGTCCGCGCAACAGCAGCGGCGCAACCACCGGCACCCCACCGGCCAAGCGCAGTGGCCCACGCAACGGCGCTCCACGTGACGGCCAGGCCCGTCGCGAAGAGTCCCGCAACCGCCGTCCGGCCCGTGACGACCAGTCTCGTTCGGAACCGGCCGTGCAGAACCCGCGGAGCCCGGCACCGAAGATCATTCACAAGGAGTCGAAAAGCGATCGCTTCCCGACCCCTGAGCAACTGGATCAACTGCCAGGCCGTCCACGCGGCGAAAAACCAGCGTTGCTGACCCGCAACCGCTGAGTTTTTCAAAGCCATGAAAAATGCCCCGGATCGCGAGATTCGGGGCATTTTTTTGGGTACTGCAAACCGCTTTTGCAGGAGCTGGCGAAGCCTGCGATCTTTTGATATTCAGCGGTGATCCTGAAAAGATCGCAGCCTGCGGCAGCTCCTGCGTCTCAGCATTACTTCGCTTTGACACCTTCAAACGTCACGTACAGATCGACCGCATCGGACGCTGGGCCCAGGTCTTTCTGCTTGCCGAAATCGGAGCGCTTGATGCTGGTGGTGCCTTCGAAGCCGGCACGGTAGCCGCCCCATGGATCCTTGCCTTCACCCAGGAACGTGGCTTTGACTACGATTGGCTTGGTCACGCCCAGCAGGGTCAGGTTGCCGGTCACGTCGGCAGTGTCTTTGCCTGCGGCGTTTTTACCGGTAGGTTTGACGCTGGTGGAGACGAACTTGGCGTCGGCGAATTTGCCCACGTTCAGGAAGTCACCGCTGGCGATGTGCTTGTCGCGTTCGGCGTGGTTGGTGAACACGCTGGCGGTGCGCACATTGAACTCGATCTTGCTGTCTTCAGGCTTGGCAGCGTCGAAGCTGAACTTGCCGTCGATATCCTTGAAGGTACCGATGATGTAGCTGTAGCCCAAGTGGCTGATCTTGAAGTCAACAAAGGCGTGCTGGCCTTCTTTGTCGACCACATAGTCGGCCGCCATCACGTTAGCCGACAGCAGAGCAGAACCGATTGCCAGAGCGGCGAGCGTCTTTTTCAACATGCTTTCTATTCCTTTGGAGTCGAGGTAGAACATCAGGCTTTGCGCCCCAGCATTCGCGTCAGGGTCGCATCACGATCGATAAAGTGGTGCTTCAATGCAGCCAACGCATGGAAACCGGAAAAAATTACCAGCAGCCAGGCCAGGTACAAATGAATCACACCCGCGGTGTCTGCCTGGTCCGGTAGTCCGGAAACCAGTGCAGGAATTTCAAACAGGCCAAACACCGGAATCCCGACACCGTCTGCGGTGGAAATCAGGTAACCGGCAATCATCACAGCGAACAGACTGAGATAAAGGAAGGAATGGCCGAACTTGGCGCCAAGGCGGGTCATGCGGCTATAGCTTGGCAGGAGCGGCGGCGGTGGGCTGATGAAGCGCCACACTACCCGCAGCAACATCACGGCAAATAACAACAGACCAATGCTCTTGTGCAGATCCGGCGCGTCTTTACGCCAGGTGCTGTAGTAATCGAGCCCGACCATCCACAATCCCAACGCAAACAGGCCGAAGACGGCCAACGCCACACCCCAGTGCATGAAGATGCTGACCCAACCATAGCGGGAAGAAGAGTTACGTAGCTGCATTGCCCAAATCCTGTAAGAACTGCGCCCAAGACTATCGAGTTATCTATCGATTTAAAGCGGAAAATTTTGCTCTGAAATATCGAGAAATACGATCAAGACCTTGGGGCCGAGAGGTTAAGAGAGTGTTAACCGAAGGAAAAAACCTTCACGCACCCTCCTTATATTCATTTAAGAGCCGATACCACTCGTCAGAACTGTCACATTTAACAGTAGCTTTCTTCATAGGTCATTGATGAACTTGAGCTTGGACGTGAGTCCAAGTGTCTGAACAGGAGTTCTACCATGAGTCACAATTCGAGTTCATCCCCCGTGATAACACGCAATCAATCCAATTCGATACTCGTAGGGGACGGACCGCGAGGGATGGCCATCAGCAACGATGGATCACGTGTATTTGTTTGCAATTACATGTCGGACAATGTGTCCGTCATCGACACCCGGAACAAAAAGGTAATCCGCACCATCGCTGTAGAGCAGTATCCCCGAAGCATTGCCCTTGGCCATGAGGGAAAAAGAGCTTACGTGACCAACTACGGTTCAAGTTCGGTTTCGGTTATTGATACCGAAACATACGCGGTGGGTAACATCACGGTGGGTAGACACCCTTGGGGAGTCGTCGTGAGCCGGGACGGGAGGCATGTTTACGTCACCGTACGGCAGGATAAAGAGTGGCTGGCAATGATTGACGCTCGCACTTATGTGGTGAGCAGAGTCCGAGGGTTACCTTCACCGTCCATAAGTGTGGATATCAGCCAGGACGATTCGCGTCTCTATATTTCCAGTACCGATTCCCCTGGTCGCCCTTTTGAGGACGCGCTCACGGTCATCAACAGCAAGACGTTCGAAGTCATCAACATCATCAAAACCGAAAAATATCCGTCAGCCGTTACTGTCAGTCCCGACGGTAGAACAGTGTATATCGTGGGTCTGGACGCTCGAAAACTGACCGTGTTGGACACCCGGTCACTGACCACCCGGCATTTCGATTTTGTGGCTTGCGAAGGGGAAATAGTGTTTAGCAAAAAGAACGCTTATGCCGTTGATCAAACCGAAAAAGAGGTCGTGGAAGTGAATACCTCCACCCATAAGATTGTTCGCAGGTTTCCCATCCCTGGCGCTATCGACCCGCATCATATGGTTCTTGATCATCATAACTGCGCCTATATCAGCGACTACCAAGGCGACGAAGTCCATATCGTCGACCTACCTTAGTACCAAAAAAACCAGCTGCCTCCACGGAAGGACAAAGACATAAAAAAAGCGCGGCATCCCTGCCGCGCTTTTTTTTGATCCCAAGACTTACTGTGTCTTGGTTTCAGTCGCCACCGGGGCCTTCGCAGCGGTACTCACCACTGGTTTCTTCACTGGCTCAGCCTTTTTCGCCGTTGCCTTGGCCGGAGCCTTTTTGGCCTCGGTTTTGGCAGCAGGCTTTTTCACTGGCGCTTTGGCCGGTGCTTTCTTCACCGGCTCAGCTTGCGCCGGCACCACTGGCTTCGGTGCCTCAACCGGTGCAGGTGCCGGGGCCGGCGCAGTGACTGGAGCGGGTGCTGGAGCAACAGGCGCCGCAGGTTCTGGCGCCTTGGCCGGAGCCTTGTCGGAACCGCCACCGAACATCCGCGAGAAGAAGCCAGGTTTGGTCTCTTCAGCTTTCGCTTCAACCTTGGCCGGTTCTGCTTTATCGGCCGCTTTATCGGACGAACCACCGAACATGTTGCTGAAGAAGTTGCCTTTCTTCGCCACGACCGCGCCTGCTGCCGCAGCGGTTGCCGCCGGCACAACTTTCGCCGGTTCAAACGATTTGCCCGCTGCCAGGTCTTCCAGCTGACTGGCTGCACGCTGACCGGTGCGCAAGGCACCTTCCAGGGTGCCTGGGTACAAGGTGTCAGTGTGTTCGCCGGCAAAGGCTACCCGTTGCAGCGGACGCTCCCACAGGCGCCAGTATTTGCTGATCTGCCCCGGACCGAAGGCCAGGTAAGCGCCGCCCATCGATGGGTCGGTGCTGTAGCGGCGGATTTCATAACCGGTGAACGAACCGCGTGCCTGTGGATAAAAGGTGTGCAGACGAATCAGCACCTGATCGGCCATTTGCTTGTCGCCAAAGGCCTGCATCACCCGCGCGTTATCGCCGGAAATGTTGATCACCACGTTGGCGCCGCCCTTCAAGGCCGGCTCGATCCACAACATGCCCAGACCGGCGTTGCTGTAGATCTCGCCAGACATGCGCGCCTTGCTTTCCCACACTGGTGTCTTGAACTTCAGCATGATCTGGTCACGCCAGCCGTAGTTGGTGCCCTTGATGGCGCCCATGTGCTGGGCGTCCAGCGCCGGAGTCATCTGGATCTTGCTCAGTGCGCGCAACGGCACGGCCAGCACGACGTAGTCCGCCTGATAGCCAACACTGCCGACCTTGACGCTCACGCCGTCCTTGTCCTGGGTAATGGACGAAACCGGGGAACTGGTCTTGATGGTTTTCAATTGCTTGACGAAGGCCTGGGCCAGCACCGGGCTGCCGCCGGGCAGGCGCGAGGCACGCAGGTCACGGTCGGCAACGCCACGGTAGACGCGGCTTTGTTGTGCAAAATACAGCAGCGACAGGCGCGAAGGTTCGTCGTAACGGGTACGAATCTCCTGATTTACCAACTGACGCGCAGTGGCTGGCAGGTTCAGGCGATCGAGCCAGTTGGCCACGTTGATCTGGTCCAGGGCGAACAGCGTGCTGTTGGCGGCCGGGTTTTGCGGGTCTTCGATCGAGCGCGCCAGGTCATCCAGGGTTTTTTCGTAGCGTTTCAGCGCGTCGCTGGTGGCCGGCTGTTTAGTCGCCAGATCGGCGGCGCTGAAGTATTCACCGTCGATCAGGTAACCCGGGGTCCGCACGAACTCGGGGGCTGGCGTGGTACTCAGCTTGAACGTCGAGATGTACTTGTTCAAAACCGGTTGGGTCTTGTCGTTGCCGATCCACTCACTGGTGGCCATGCCGGAGCGACCGCCCAGGCTCGGTTTGGCTTCCAGCAGGGTCACCTGCCAGCCTTTGCTCTGCAGTTCGTACGCCGCGGTGAGGCCCGAAAGCCCGCCGCCGACCACGATCGCCGTTTTATCCTTGGCCAGCGCCGAAACGCTGAACAGCCCTAACATCACCAGCGCACAGGCGCGCAGCCAACCAGCAGACATTCAGAGAACTCCGGAAATACACGAGGAAATAGCGCTTTTACGAGTCAGACGACTCAAAGAGCCGCGAAGAATACGTCAGCCATCAAAACGCCGCCAGCGACGTCTATCGTCCTATACAAAGTAGCTCAATCGACACAATGGGTTGTCCCGGTGACGCGCATTGCATAGGCTTGCGCGATTGTTTACCCGCCTACGTCACGGGTAGCCTCGAGGAGACAGAAAATGGGCCTGAATAAACAGTGGATGGAACGCGATCTCGCCGTGTTATGGCATCCCTGCACCCAGATGAAAGACCACGAACAGCTGCCGCTGATCCCGATCAAGCGCGGTGAAGGCGTATGGCTGGAAGACTTCGAAGGCAAACGCTACCTCGACGCCGTCAGCTCCTGGTGGGTCAATGTGTTCGGCCACGCCAACCCGCGGATCAACCAGCGCATCAAGGACCAGGTCGATCAGCTGGAACATGTGATCCTCGCCGGTTTCAGCCATCAGCCGGTGATCGAGCTGTCCGAGCGTCTGGTGAAGATGACGCCCGAAGGCCTGACCCGGTGTTTCTACGCCGATAACGGTTCATCGTGCATCGAAGTCGCGCTGAAAATGAGCTTTCACTACTGGCTCAACCGCGGCCAGCCGAACAAGAAGCGCTTCGTCACCCTCACCAACGGCTACCACGGCGAAACCATGGCGGCGATGGCGGTGGGCGACGTGCCGCTGTTTACCGAAACCTACAAGGCCCTGCTGATGGACACCATCAAGGTGCCGAGCCCCGATTGCTACCTGCGCCCCGAGGGCATGAGCTGGGAAGAACACTCGCGCAACATGTTCGCCGCCATGGAGCAGACGCTGGCCGACCACCACGATACCGTGGCCGCCGTGATTCTGGAGCCGCTGATTCAGGGCGCCGGCGGCATGCGCATGTATCACCCGGTGTACCTCAAGCTGCTGCGCGACGCCTGTGATCGTTATGGCGTGCACCTGATCCACGATGAAATCGCCGTCGGCTTCGGTCGTACCGGCACGATGTTCGCCTGCGAACAGGCCGGCATCCGCCCGGACTTCCTCTGCCTGTCCAAGGCCCTGACCGGTGGTTACCTGCCGTTGGCGGCCTGCCTGACCACCGATGAGGTGTACAGCGCGTTCTACGACGACTACCCGACCCTGCGCGCCTTCCTGCATTCCCACAGCTACACCGGCAATCCGCTGGCCTGCGCGGCGGCATTGGCGACGCTGGATATCTTCGAAGAAGACAACGTCATCGAGAACAACAAGGCCCTGGCCCAGCGCATGGCCTCCTCCACCGCGCACCTGGCCGATCACCCGAACGTCTCCGAAGTGCGCCAGACCGGCATGGTGCTGGCGATCGAGATGGTCAAGGACAAGGCCAGCAAGACCGCTTACCCGTGGCAGGAACGTCGTGGTTTGACCGTGTTCCAGCATGCCCTGCAACGAGGTGCTTTACTGAGGCCGTTGGGCAGCGTGGTGTATTTCCTGCCGCCTTACGTGATTACCCCGGAGCAGATCGATTTTCTGGCCGAAGTGGCCAGCGAAGGCATCGACATCGCCACCCGTGACAGCATCAGCGTGGCGGTGCCGAAGGACTTTCATCCGGGCTATCGTGATCCGGGCTAGGTTTTTCTCGTTCCCACGCGCAGCAAAGGAACGCAGCCGGGGACGCTCTGCGTCCCAAAAGCGGACGCGGAGCGTCCCAAAAGCGGACGCGGAGCGTCCGGTGAGGCATTCCCACGCAGAGTGTGGGAACGATCAGTTCAGACGAATTACAGAGACCATTGATGAGACTGTCCCGCTTCTTTATCGACGCCCCTTTGAGCACCGGCGAACACGAGCTGCCCGAAGCCCAGGCGCATTACATCGGCCGTGTGCTGCGCATGGCCGAGGGTGATGCGGTGCAATTGTTCGACGGCTCGGGCCACGAGTTTCGCGGCACGCTGGTGGAAGTCGGCAAGAAGCGCGTGGTGGTGCAAATCGATGAAAGCTTTACCGGTCAGGTCGAGTCGTCGCTGGCGGTCCATCTCGGCCAGGGTTTGTCCCGTGGTGAGCGGATGGACTGGGCGATTCAAAAAGCCACCGAACTGGGCGTCACTGAGATCACGCCGATTTTCACCGACCGCTGCGAAGTCCGCCTCAAGGACGAACGCGCCGACAAACGCCTGATGCATTGGCGTCAGGTGGCGATCAGCGCTTGCGAGCAGTGTGGGCGTTCACGGGTGCCAGTGATTCATCCGCCTTTGCTGTTGGCCGACTGGTTGAAGCAGACGGCGGCCGAATTGAAACTGGTGCTGCACCCAGTGGCCGAACCGTTGGTGAGCCACGCCAAACCTGCAAGCCTGGCGTTCCTGATCGGCCCGGAGGGCGGCTTGTCCGACGTCGAAGTCGAACAGGCCAAGGCTGGCGGTTTCCACGCCGCCCGCCTCGGCCCGCGCGTGCTGCGCACCGAAACCGCGCCGGTGGTGGCGTTGGCGGTGGCCCAGCAGTTGTGGGGCGACTTTTAGGTTGATCGCTTGATCGTTCCCACGTGCGTGGGAACGATCTTTCAGGCACTACTGCACCGGATCACTCACCGGCTTGGCGATAATTGCCTTCAACTCGCTGGTCATCGGAAACTCCAGGTTCAACCCCTTGGGCGGAATCGGCTGCTGGAACCAGCGGTTGTAGATGCCATTGATTTCCCCTGAGCGATACAAATCGGCAAGCGTCGAGTTCACCAACTCAAGAAATTGCGGATCGTCCTTGCGCACCATGCAGCTGTAGATTTCCCGCGATTGCTCCTCCCCCACCACCACCCACTTGTGCGGATCGCGAGCCTTGGCCCGTTCGCCGTAGAGCAGCGCATCGTCCATGTAGAACGCCGCCGCCCTTCCGGACTGCAGCATCTGGAACGCCTCGCCGTGGTCCTTGGCGCTGATCACGAACATGTCGATCTTGTGATCGACGTTGTAGCTCTTCAGAAACCGCTCGTTGGTAGTACCAGCGGTGGTCACGACGTTCTTGCCGCGCAGGTCGGCGAAACTCTTTATCCCGCTGTCCTTCGCCGTGAGCAACTGCCCCTTCACGTAGATGAACCCATAGGAAAACGCCACTTGCTGCATGCGCTCGGCGGTCACGCCGGTGGAGCCGCATTCAAGGTCGACCGTGCCGTTCTGCACCAGTGGAATGCGCGTTTGCGAGGTCACCAGGTTGTACTTCACCTGCAGATCCGGCCGCGCAAGTCTTTGCTTGATGCGCTCGACAATCTTGCTCGCCAGATCCACCGAATAGCCCATCGGCTGCCCGCTTTGATCACCCACGTAAGAAAACGGCACCGAGGCATCGCGATAGCCCAGCGTGATGCTGTTGGCATTGGCGACCTTGCTCAGCGTGCCGGTCAGTGGCGCTTCATTGGCCTGGACCTGACTGCCGAGCAGCAGGCCGAGGGTGCAGCCGATCAACGTGATTTTTTGCATTGTTATTCTCCGTTGTGGGTAAGGCGATTAGCGGTGACGCGGGGGTGCCAGGCCCTGCATTTCGATCGAGGGTGCGCGCCGGGCAATTAAATCACCCAGCAGCCGAGCGCTGCCGCAGGCCAGGGTGAAGCCGAGGGCGCCATGGCCGAGATTGAGCCAGAGGTTGCGGTACGCCGTGGCGCCAATCAACGGCACGCCGCTGGGGGTGGCCGGACGCATGCCGGCCCATTCGATGGCGGCGTCGTAATCGCCGGCATTGGGCAAGGTCTCCCGGGCCTGGCGTTTGATCAGCGCCAGGCGCTTGGGATCGAGCGCCGGGTCGAAGCCGACAATGTCGACCATCGCCGCCACGCGCAGTTGTGCACCGATGCGGGCGTAAACGATCTTGCGGTTGTAATCGGTGATGCTCAGCTGCGGCGCACGGTGTTCGGCGCGGATCGGCACGGTCAGGCTGTAGCCCTTGAGCGGGTACAGCGGCAGGTTCATGCCCGGCAACGCCAGTGCCGGGCTGCGATGACCGGCAGCGATCACCAGTTGCTCGACCGGCAGCACCTGCGCGCCCATTTCGACAGCCTGCACCGTGCCGTCCACGTGGCGAATGCCGGTGACCGTACGGCCCAGCAAGAATTCGCAACGCCCCGACGCCTTGAGCCGAGCCACCAGTTGCTGGCAGAAAGCATGGCAATCGGCGACTTCTTCATCGGGCGTGTAKATCGCGCCAACGAATGGCGCCTCGGCGAGCGCCGGCTCCAGCTGCGCGCACTCGACGCGGGACAACACCTGTTGCTGTTGCGGGTCCGCCAGACATTGGCGCGCATGCTCGAAACTCGCGGCTTCCCGAAACGTCACCAGTTTGCCGTTGCGCCGCCAGTCGAAACCGTCGAGGCGATCTTCGTCGCGCCAGCCTTGCAGCGTGGCCTGGCTCAGCAACGCCAGACGCAGCAGATGCGCGCCATTGCGCTGATTCACTGAACGACGGCAGGCCGCCACAAAGGACGCCATCCAGCGCCATTGCGCCGGGTCCAGGCGCGGGCGCAGCTTCAAGGGCGAATCACCGCGCAACATCCAGCCCAGCGCCTGCAACGGTACGCCGGCATCGGCCAGTGGCGCGACATAGCGGTAGGACAACTGGCCGCCATTGGCGAAGCTGGTTTCGCTGGCAAACGATTCCCGGGCCTCGATCAGCGTCACGTCGATGCCGTCGCGAACCAGTGCGTAAGCCGTCGTCAGCCCGATGACGCCGCCACCGATGATGCAAACCCGCTGAGCCATGTCTGTCCTTAAGCGTTGTGGGAACATGCCTCAGGTTAGGACCAGGTGACAGGCGTTGAACAATGCATAAAGATGCCTGACCCATAAACAAAGGTTATGGACTTGCCATGCGACTGCGACACATCGAGATTTTCCAGGCCATTCGCCAGACCGGTTCGGTCAGTGGCGCCGCCCAGTTGCTGCACGTGTCGCAGCCGGCGGTGAGCAAAGTGCTGCAACACGCCGAACAGCAACTGGGTTTTCCGCTGTTCCTGCGGGTGCGCGGCAAATTGCAGCCGACGCCCGAAGCCCTGGAGCTTGAACGCGAGGTCGACAAGGTCACTGAAAGCCTGCAAGGCGTGCGACGCCTGGCCCAGAGCCTGCGCCGCGAGCCGGGCCACAGTGTGCGGATCGGCGCGATCCCGGCGCTGGCCTTGTCGCTGCTGCCGCCGGCGATCAACGAATGGACGCAACGCTACCCGGAAATCGCCTGCGAACTGTCCAGCGCCCACAGCCGTGAGCTGATGCAGAATCTGTTGATGCGCGAAGTGGATGTCGCCCTGACGCTGCAACCACCGGATCATCCGGGCCTGAAGGCGCAGGCCCTGGCCTGTGGAATGCTGGTGGCGCTGGCGCCAAAGGGCTATTGGGCCGACGACACCCTCGGTAAACCGCTGCCGTTGATCGAACTGGCCGGTGCGCCGCTGATCGGCCTGTCCAGCGCCGACCCGCTGGCCGCCAGGCTCGACAGCTACCTTGAGGCAGTCGATCCGCCGCCAAAGGTACGCATCGCGGTGCAAACCTATTCACTGGCGCGGGCGATGGTTGAATCCGGGGCTGGATTGGCGGTGATCGATCCGTTCACCGCCCTCGGCGCGTCCCCCACGGCCACGGCGATTCGCCCCCTGGCACCAGCGCTACCGATTACCCTGTACGCGGTGACTCGCGCCGACGAACCGCCGCCGCATACCTTGAACGATTTATTGCAGGTATTCAGCCGACGGGCGCAGGCGCAACTGGATCGTTTGATCCCGTAAAGGCCTCAAAGCACATAAAACCAAATCGCCACAAAGTGCAGCAAACTCCCGGCGATCACGAACAGATGCCAGATCCCATGGGCGTGGCGCAGACGATGGTCGAGGGCAAAAAAGATAATCCCCACGGTGTACAACACCCCGCCCGACGCCAGCAAGGTAAAGCCGACAGGGCCCAGTGCCGCCAGTAACGGCTTGACCGCCACCAGCACGATCCAGCCCATCACCGCGTAAATCACGACCGACAGAATCCGTGCTTCCGAGCGCGGTTTGATCTCTTGCAGGATGCCGATCAGCGCCAGCCCCCAGACAATCCCGAACAGCGTCCAGCCCCACGGCCCACGCAGGGTCACCAGGCAGAACGGCGTGTAACTGCCGGCGATCAGCAAGTAGATCGAAAAATGATCGACCTTCTGCATGATCGCTTTCTTGCGCCCGCGCACGCTGTGATACACGGTCGAGGCGCTGTAGAGCACCAACAAGGTAAACACGTAAATCGCCACACTGACGATCTTCCACGGACTGCCGTCCATACTGGCGATCACCAGCAGCCACACGCCCCCGACCAATGCCGCCACCGCCCCAACCAAATGCGTCCAGGCGTTCAATCTTTCCCCGTGATACATGTGTTGCTCACCTCTACGTTCATTACCGCCGCGCGCAAGGCTCAGGCCTCAAGGTTAAAAGCGCAATGTTTCAGAACACAATGCCCCTACGAAAGCCATCAAGCCAAACGTCAGCCAATTGGGCACAATCGAGACATTCGAATAAGAGTCTGGCCCATGTTGATCGATGAAGAGTTGACCCTGAAAAAACTCGAGGTGTTCCTGGCCTTCATGCGCACCGGCAACCTGGCCCGCGCCGCCGTCGAGTTGCAGACCAGCAACGTCAGCGTGCATCGCGCCATCCACTCCCTGGAAAGCGCCTTGCGTTGCCCTCTATTCAAGCACGAAGGCCGCAACCTGACCCCGTTGGAAAGCGCTTATGTGCTGGAAGAGCGGGCGCAGAAGCTGATTCAGGACGTACTCGAAACCGTGCGTCTGACCCGCGAAGCCGCCGGGTTCTCCGCCGAACGGTTCAAACTCGGCTCGCTGTATTCGCTGACGGTGAAAACCGTGCCGCAGCTGATCATGGGCCTGAAAATCCGCCGCAGCGAACTCAATATCGACCTGATCCTGGGCTCGAACATCGACCTGTTGTACAAGCTCAAGAACATGGAAGTCGACGCGATCCTGGTGTCGCTGGACGACAGCGTCAACGACCCGGACTGCGAGCAAATCCCGCTGTTTTCCGATGACATCTTCCTCGCCACCCCGGCTGATTCGCCCTTTGCCCAGCGGAGCGAAGTCGACTTGGCCGAGGTGCGCGACGAAACGTTCATCACCCTGACCCAAGGTTTCGCCACGCACCAGGACGGTATTCGGGTGTTCAAGCAGGCGGGGTTCGAGCCGAAGGTGGCGATGCAGGTCAACGACATCTTCACCCTGCTGAGCATGGTCAGCTCAGGGGTGGGATATGCGTTGCTGCCGGGGCGGATTGCCGCGGTGTATGAGAACCGGGTGAAACTGATCCCATTGCAGGAAAAGTACCGGTTGCAGCAGCACATTGGCGTGGTGTTTCTCAAGGCCAAGGAGCGTGATCCGAATTTGCTGGCGCTGTTGGCGGAGTGCCGGATGTATGCCAATCGCCAAGCCATCCAATGATCGTTCCCACGCGCAGCAAAGGAATGCAGCCCGGGACGCTCCGCGTCCCAAAGCGGACGCAGAGCGTCCATTGAGGCATTCCTTTGCTGCGCGTGGGAACGATCAGTCAGCCAACAATCCCGCGAACAATGAAGTACAGCAACGAAGGCCCAAGCAAGCATCCAAGCCCGGTATGGAACGTCGCCGTCAGCGCGCCATAGGGCACCAGCCGCCGATCCGTCGCGGCCAACCCGGCGGTCACACCGCTGACAGTCCCGGCCAAGCCGCCAAACACCATCGCCGAGCGCGGGTTATCCAGGCCCATCCAGCGCGCCGCCATCGGCGTGCCGACCATCACCAGAATCGCCTTGATCAACCCGGTGGCAATCGACAACGCCATCACATCAGACGTGGCACCAATCGCCGCCCCGGTCACTGGCCCGACGATGTACGTCACCGCGCCTGCGCCAATGGTGGTCATGCTGATCGCATCGCGATAACCGAACACCCAGGCAATGCTCGCCCCGACAATGAACGGCAGAATCGTGCCCAGCAGTAGCGCGATAGCGCCAATCATCCCGGCCTTTTTCGCTTCGGTGGCCTGTACCTCGAACGCCGTGGCGACGATGGCGAAGTCACGCAGCATGGCGCCGCCCATCAAACCGATGCCGGAAAACAGTGACAAATCCGCCAGGCCTTTTTGCCCGCCGGTCAGGGTGCCGCCGACCCAGGCCAGCACCAGGCCGATGACGATGGCAATCGCCGAGCCATGAATTCGGCCGAAGGTCAGGCGTTTGGACAACACCACCGACACCCACATGATCACGCCAACGAAGGCGAACGCCGTGACCAGACTGTTATTTACCAGGCCTTTCTCGATGAGTTCCCACATATCAGCGACCTCCTACTGGCGTGCCGACCGGGGTGACTTCCACCGGCTCATCGGGCAAGGGTTCGCCTTTGTGGCTCCGGCTGATCAGGGCAATGGTGCAACCGCAGATCACCACCGAACCGATCGCCGCCAGCACCGCCACCGGGCCGCCGTGCAGCGCCGTCACAACGTTCTGTTGCGCGGCCATGGCAACCACCACCGGAATGTACATGGCGCCCCAGAAGCCGACGCCCATCTCGCAATCCTTGGTCATGCCGCCGCGTTTTTGCATCCACAACCGCGCGCAAATCAGCAGGATCATCGCGATCCCGACCCCGCCGACGTTGGATTTCACACCCAGCAACACGCCGAGCATGTCACCCATGATCACCCCTGCCAGCGTACAGATCGCCAACAGCGCCACACCGTAAATAATCATTGTTGTAGTCCTCAAAGTGCATCGTCGGAATTGTTGTTTTTGTAGTTCGCAACCTGAGTCGGTGGTCTAGGGTTGGCGGCTTCCCTCCTCACGCAACAGCGCCTGCAAGGTATCGAGCCGTGCACCGTCGAAGGCAATGACGGTGCCCTGCTCGAACACCCGGCGCGCCAGCCCGGTCAACACCGCACCGGGCGGCAGTTCGATCTGTAAACGCACGCCGCGCTCGTAAGCGCTTTGCACCGTACCGCGCCAATCGACGACGCGGCACATATTGAACGCCAGGTCGTCGCGCAAGGCATCCGTGTTGATGACGGGCCGGGCTCGACTGCCGCTCAGGTAACCCAGGGCCGGCGTTTTCAATTGCACCTTGGCGAAGGCTTCGGCCAGGGTTTTCGCCGGTGTTTCCAGCAGCGGGCAATGGGACGGCACGCTGACCGCCAGACGCTTGGCCAGACCGGCACCACGACCTTTGGCCAATTCGGCGACCGCTTGCATCGCGCCATCGCTGCCGGCGATGACCACCTGGTTATCGGCGTTGATATTGGCCAGGTAAACCGGCGTATCAACACTGTGAACCTGCGCCAGCAACCCTTCCACCGTCGCTAACTCCAGACCGATGATCGCGGACATGCCATAGCCCTGAGGATATGCCTGCTGCATCAGCTCACCACGCAGGCTGACCAGATGCAGCGCATCGCTGAAGCTCAAGGCGCCGGCCACCACCGCCGCCGGGTAGGCACCGATGGACAATCCGGCCACATAATCCGGCGCCATTGATAACTGACGCGAAGCGGCAACACCGGCAATCAGCAGGCACAGCTGAACCGCCCTCGTCGACTGCAACGCCTCGGCAGAATCGAGCAGCAAGACGTCTTCGCCAAGCACCTCGCTCGCCTCGATCAGCGTTTCCCGAGGCAAGCGATGGAGCATGCCTGGTTGCTGCGCGCCCTGGCCGGGGAACACCAGCAAGCTGCTCACGCTGCTTGCTCCTGCGGGTTCCACGGATCGATAACCAGACACGCTTCACGGGCGTTTTTGAGCAGAACCCGTTGAGAAGGGCCAGCCCATTCGCGCAGGGCGACAGCGCCATTCGGCGTCTGCAATTGCATGTCCACCAGGCACTCGGCGGTGCCGATCAGCATCATCAACACCTGCGCTTGAGATCGGCTCAGCGGCTGCGCAGTACGCAGGATCAAGTCGAGATCGCTGCGCTCATGGAGCGCCGCAAAACCGCTGCCCAGTTCGAACCCGGCACTGCCGCTGACCCCCCACACCCAACCGCAGGCGTCGAGCATCGGTCGCAGGTGCGCCAGCGCTCGCAGACTCGGCAGGTCGCGGGTCGACTCGACATGGCAGAGCTCTTCCGGCCGTACCCGATGAGAAATCGCAGCAACGGCCATCGACGTTGCATAACGCTGCTCGCGCAAGCGTCCGCGCACCCCGACCGCGATTTGACCCGGCATGGTTATCGCACGCCGAACCACCACCGGCTGACCCGCGCTGATCGACTCGACCACCCACGCAGGCGCATCCGCCGGCAACTGCTCCGGGGTCATCCCCCAAAGCAGGTCGTGGGCCAGAAACCTGTTCACCACTGCGCTCTCAGCAACTGGCGAACCTTGCTCGACGCGGCGCGGTTACTCGCACCCAGGCGGCGGCTCAGATCGCGACCGTTGGCAGCGACATCGCCAATCGCCTGGCTCAGGCACTCCGTCACGCGAGCCAGATCCGCCGTCGTCGGCTGCTCGATCTGCTCCACCGACAAGGTTTCCCAGAGCAAGCCCAGGCTGGCATAGCTGTCGATGTCATAGGCCATCGGCGGCACGCTGGCGGCCAATGCCTCCAGCTCTTCGACGCTGCGCAACGTCACCCGCGCTGCCGAAGCCTTGCCCATCGCATGCACCATCACGCCCGGATCGCGCAATGCGATCAACCGGTTGGCCTGATAGCCATGAGCGAGAAAGGCGCCAGACATCGCCTTGCCCACCAGCAAACCGATCACCGCATGCCCGGCCAGTCGGGCGCGGGCATAACTGTCCGCCGCACCGGCCAGAGCCTGATGAATGCCGAGGGCTTCTTCGCGCCGACCGTAAGCCTGGCTCGGCACATCGACGATGGCGATCAACGCCCGTTTGTGCGGTTTATCCCGATCGGCTTCGATCACCTCATCCACCGCTTTGGCCAGGCCCCAACCTTCCAGCAGACCAACCTCGCCATTGCGAGCACGGACGAAACGGTTGTCGGGATCAGCCACCACCGCAATAAACCGCACGGGCTGATCGCCCAGTACACCGTCGGCGACTTTCAACGAAGCCGGCAAACCCTCGACCGATTTTGCGCCAGCGCTCAAGGCGTTGAACCAGTTCAGGCCCCTCAGGGAATACGAACTCATGAGCGCTCTCCTTGATACAGATCGCGAACCGTCGTCGGCTCGATTTGCGGTTCGGCGTCCAGGCACGCCAGCCGTTGCAGGAACCATTCGGCCTGGCGGCTGCGGGTTTGCGCCGGCAAACCTTGCTTGAGCAATTCGCCGACCTGCAGCTGAATCTGCGCCACGTCGTCGGCGACATAGCGATCCACCAAGCCACTGGCGAACCGTTGCTCGCCGCCGGTCAGGCTCCAGATAAACGGGCGATCACGGGAGTCGTATTCCTCAAGCCCGGCTTCCTGCTCGATCACCTGCGGGCCGTTGAGGCCAAGGCGCGCCTCCTGAGTCACCAGCAAATAACTGCACAACCCGGCGGCAATCGACATCCCACCAAAACAGCCGACGCTGCCGGCGACCACGCCGACTACCGGCTGGTACTGGCGCAAATCGACAATTGCCGCATGAATATCCGCAATCGCCGCCAGCCCGAGATTGGCTTCCTGCAAACGCACACCACCGGTTTCCAGCAGTAATACGGCGCGAGTGGCAATGCCTTTGCGGTTGTCCTCGGCGGCCAGCTCCAGCGCACCGGCAATCTTCGCCCCGCCGACTTCACCCAGGCTGCCGCCCTGAAACGCGCCTTCGATGGCCGCGATCACCACCGGCAAACCGCCGATGCTGCCCTTGGCGATCACCACGCCGTCATCGGCTTGCGGCACCACGCCCTGGCGCGACAGCCATGGCGACATGACGCGCTGAAACGGGTCGAGCAATTCGCGGAAGGTGCCGGCGTCGAGCAGCGCTTTTGCCCGTTGCCGGGCACCGAGTTCGACGAAGCTGTGTTTGTGGAGCAACGCTGCGCTATCAGTCATGGTCGATCTCCTCAAAGCCCTGTTCCAGACGCAAGCGCACTACGCCGGGGGTGGCGCCGAAATCGTGGATATCGATCGCCATCGCCGGCGGTGTCTGGCCATCGAACATCCGTGCGAACAGATGCTGCCAGCGTTGTGCGCTGCCATTGACCGAGGTCTGCACCTGGATCGTCAACTTGCCCGCCAGCCCCGGCTCGATCAGCACTTCCAGATCGCCCGAGCCCACACAGCCCACCAGCGCCCTGCCCCGAGGAGGCTGCCCGGCGGGGAATTCAAAGGATAAGGTTTCCATCAAAACGCTCCCTGGAAGATGCCATCGTGCGACTCGATACGGTCGATGAACAGACAGGCTGCGAGCAAGTCCGCAGCGCCGCCGGGCGAGGCATTCAACGCGATTAATTGTTGGTCCAGCTCATGCAAACGACGGCGACCGGCGAGGCTGGCGCTGCCGCCGGCGTCGAGTACGGCTTGAGCGCCGAGTTGCATGGCGTGCAGGCCGGTTTCGCCGGCGCGGTAGAGGACGCAGGTATCGGCCAGTGTCGTCATGATCGCCAGCAAGGCATCGAGCCGGGCGTTCTGTTCAGCATGGCCGGCGGCGCGGCTGCGTTTGAGTTGCGGCAGTGCGCGTTGAATCACCGCCGGGAAACCGAGCTGTGCCTCTTCACGGGCACCCCGTGCGCCATAACGCTGTGCGACTTGCGCACCGTGGCTGAGCGGACGCGGGGCGTAACGGTCGTCGAGAAGGGCCAGGCGCGCAGCGCGCAAGGTGATGGCGCTTGCGGCACTGGACTCAGGTTCCAGCGCGACGGCCGTGACCAAAAGCCCCAAGGCCCAGATCGCCCCACGATGGGTGTTCACGCCGCCCGTAGTTGCGAGCATCGCTTGCTCCCCTTCACGACCAATGCCCCCGACTGCTTCACGCAGGGGCAGGCCGACTTCACCGAACTCGATGGCCGCGTCCGCCATTGCCTTGAACGCCGGCCACAGGGACAACGCCGAAGCGTGCATCAGCCCGAGGTGCAAATCGGTGTGCGCACCATTGCCGCGACGGTCCACCAGCGCCGGTTTCGGCGACAGGTCCGCTTCGTCGATCAGCGCGTCCACCGCCAGGTCCGCCAGCCGTTCGGCCAGGGTTAACGTTTTCGGTTGCAGGTTGAATGCGTGCATTACCAGCTCCTGAACTTGGCGGGCGGGTTGTAGAGGCCACCGGACCACTCCACCAGATCGGCCACACTTTTCGCTGCGAGCAGTTCGCGAGTGGCGTCGGTACGGCGGATGCCGAGGTCTTCGGGCAAGGCGATCAGGCCTTCGCGGCGCATGCGCGCGGTGTCTTTGGGGTTGTGGCGCAAGCCGATGGCGGTCACCCCGGCGACTGCAGCGATCATCGCCTGGCGTTCCTCGAGGGAACGGGCCTTGTACAGATAGGCGATGCCTTCTTCGGTCAGCAGGTGGGTGACGTCGTCGCCGTAAATCATGATCGGCGCCAGCGGCATGCCGCTTTTCTTCGCCACCTCCACCGCGTCGAGGGTTTCGACGAAGGTCGGTTTACCGCCCTCCTGGAAGGTCTCGACCATCTGCACCACGAGTTTCTTACCGCGTTCGAGCATCGGCTCCGCCACGTCGGTGTGGCGCATGTCGAGCCAGGCTGGCGTGCCGTGACGGCGACCACGCGGGTCGTGGCCCATGTTCGGCGCACCACCGAAACCGGCCAGGCGGCCGCGAGTCACGGTGGAGGAATGGCCGTCGCCGTCGACTTGCAGGGTCGCGCCGATGAACAGGTCCACCGCGTATTGCCCGGCGAGCTGACTGAACATCCGGTTGGAGCGCAGGGAGCCATCGCGGCCGGTGAAGAACACGTCAGGCCGGGCGGCGATGTAGTTTTCCATGCCCAGTTCGGTGCCGAAGCAATGCACGCTTTCGACCCAGCCACTTTCGATGGCCGGGATCAGGGTTGGGTGCGGATTGAGCGTCCAGTTGCGGCAGATCTTGCCCTTCAAACCTAGGGATTCGCCGTAGGTCGGCAGGATCAATTCGATGGCGGCGGTGTTGAAGCCGATGCCGTGGTTGAGCGACTGAACGTTGTGTTTTTCGTAGATCCCGCGGATCGCCATCATCGCCATCAACACGTGCACAGGCTTGATGTGCCGTGGGTCTCGTGTGAACAGCGGCTCGATGTAGAACGGCTTGTCCGCCACCACCACGAAGTCGACCCAGGACGCGGGGATATCCACGCGAGGCAAGTCGCTGACATCGTCCACCAGTTGATTGACCTGGACGATGACGATGCCGTCGCTGAAGGCCGCCGGTTCGATCAATGCGGGCGTGTCTTCGGTGCTCGGGCCGGTGTAGATGTTACCGGCGCGGTCGGCCATGAAACCGGCCGAGAGCACGACGTTGGGAATCAGGTCCACCACCAGCCGCGCATAGAGCTCGATGTAGGTGTGGATCGCACCGATTTCCAACAGGCCATCTTCCAGCAACTGGCTGATGCGCAGGCTCTGGGTACCGGCGAACGAGAAGTCGAGCTTGCGTGCGATGCCGCGTTCGAACAGGTCCAGGTGCTCGGAGCGCCCGACGCTGGGCATGATCATGTGCAAATCATGCAGCTTGCCCGGATCGGCCTTGGCCAGGGAGCGGGACAGGAAATCCGCCTGCTTCTGGTTATTGCCCTCCAGCACCACACGGTCGCCAGGCAGGATCAACGCCTCCAACGCCGCCACGATTTTATCGGTGGGCAACACCACACCGTCGGCAAGCCCCTTCACCAATTCGAGACGCCGCTGCTTTTCGCTGCGCCGCCGCGTCCAGCGCGAGTCGGGGGATATTGTTGTTGTCATGACCACTCCACGGGTTCGCTGTCGTGGGAGTCACCTTAGGAGTGTTGGGTGTAGGGCATCAATCAAGCAGAGTGTTGGATCGTTACGGTCAGGGTAATGGTTGTCGGGATTCGTTGCCCGTGCCGACGCCTTCGCGAGCAAGCCCGCTCCCACAGTTTGATCGAGTAGTTGCTAAGAACTCGGTCAAACTGTGGGAGCGGGCTTGCTCGCGAAGGGGCCCGAACAATTCCCGCAGTTTTTAATGACGGAGCACTACAGTCAGATCATCTGCTGCTGTACGCGAATCAATAGTTGCTCGGTGCTTTCCAATAGCTGCGCCAACAACGCCGGATCTTCATCCATATAGCCTTCGTATTCCGCCAGGTTTCGTCGCTCATGACACAGGGCGAATAGCCGAACCTGTACTTTGCCAATATCAGCGGTATGAACCAGGCACTGAAACACCAGATAGCGTTTGTCTGAACGGTAGCCGCACAAGCGAAGAGCCGTCAGTGCAAGGGCATGGGCAGCGTTGTACGCCAGGTCGAAACGACTCGCGAAGGAAAGTGAAGACGTTTGGGCGTCCTTCAATCGATCCACAGCCGAACGCATCAGCCCTTCGCATTCCTTGCGATCCGGCGGCTCAGCTTTCAGTCCACCACTACGTAACAGGTTTTCCAGGTTCTCGTTGCTGCCCATCCTTGGACTCCAAAGGGTTTGCCCCCATCAGATTGATCTTGTCCTGCTGCGCTACCCGCACGACAAAACTATTTTCAGCCGCCAGTTTTGCGGCCCAGTCGTCGGGGGTGTAGAGCGTCGGGTTGAGGACGCGGCCCAACTGCTCCTCCATTGGTATAAGCCGCTCCATCACTTCACTGTAGTGCAGGCCCTCGCCGATCAGCATGAGATCAATGTCACTGGATGCGTTTGCCTGATCCTTGGCGATAGAGCCGTACACAAATGCCCAGGTGATCTGTTCGGCAAAGGGTTGAAGCGCCTGACGCAGAGGCTCTGTAATACCAAAGGTTTTGCGGGCAATGCCCAGCAGTTCGGCATAGATCGGGCAGTCGGGATTGGCTTGATAGTGGGTCTGGTTGCCCTGACGGGTCATGGTCAGCACGCCTGCCCGCTGCAACCGATCCAGCTCGCGCATGAGGCTGCCTTTACCCACTTGAGCCCAGCGGGCGATCTCGTTGGCGTAAAAACTTCGGTCGGGTTTACCAAACAGCAGGCCGAGCACTTTTTGCTGGGTGGTGGTGAACAAGGCTTCGCTCAATGACAGGTTTTTCACGGCAACGACCGATAAGTCCCAAAAAAGGAACGATAGGTCCCTTTTTGGGAATCTTCAACCTAATGCAGAAACCTTTGTGGCAAGGGGGCTTGCCCCCGTTCGGCTGCGCAGCAGTCGTAAAACCATTGTTATCGGTGTACCTGATACACCTCGGTTGCAGGTTTTGGGGCTGCTTCGCAACCCAACGGGGGCAAGCCCCCTCGCCACAGGGAGGTCCGACAGCCTGGGGTTTTGTGTTTAAAAGTTTGTCGGCAGGAACGGTRTGAGGCTACACAGTCGTGCGTCGCTGCCTACAGCAATGCCGGAAGCCGCTGACTGGTACGCTTTGGCGTTGATCTTTATCGTTTGGGGGTCGCTGCCAACCGCAGCGACCGGGATTGGAACCCCGTGGTGTTAACGAGGCAAAAGCGCCTTTCATAACGTATGCTTGCGCACCTTTAATGTGTGCACTCCGTTATGGCGGCTGTGCGCGGGAGACCTTAGTGTCTGTCGGGTTTTGTCCGTTTGCCCGGGTTCCAGCCCGCGTACAGCTGCCACCCCTTCGATTGGAACCCGATGGAGCAGCTGAAACTCATTAAATGGAGCTTCACTATGTTCAAAGCTACTCCCAATCCCCCGGAAACCGACACTGATTCCCAAGCATCCCTCGACGCAGAAAAAATGAAGGAAGCCGCCGACCGCGCCCTCTCCCATTACTTCCCTCCGCTCCACGAAAAACCGGCCAAACGCCGCAAACTCCGCCTCTTCAGCGTCTCCCCCGACATCGACACCGAAGCCCTTCTGGCCAACGCCTCCGAAGACCTGCTGTCTATTAGCGCCATTGCTGCCGATCTGGCGGACGATGTGGAAGGCTCACGCCGCTCTGTAGCCTTGGCGCTCAGCCGTTTGGCCGATGGCGTGCAGTTGTTGGTGGAGCGGGTGCTGGATCATCATGAGTCGTTGCAGATGAAGGCTCGGGCCGGGGTTTAACGCACTACCCCCTGTGGCGAGGGGGCTTGCCCCCGTTGGGTTGCGAAGCAGCCCCAAAACCTGCAACCGAGCTGTATCAGGTAAACCGAGAACAATGGTTTTACGACTGCTGCGCAGCCGAACGGGGGCAAGCCCCCTCGCCACAGGGATCCGGTCAGACCAGACCCGCACTTACAAGCAGTTCCTCCAGCGCGAGCAAGTCAGGCACCTTCGCCACTTGCTCCCCCACCTGCACCGCCGCCTTTTCCAGCGAACACAACGGCACATCCACATAGCTCAACTGACTGTCGAGCTTGTAAGAACGCGGAATCCCCTGCACCAGCAGCGCAATGAACTTCAACTCAGGCCGCCCGCCAAGGGCATTGAGGATGACGATCCGCGCCCGTTCCCCGATCACCACTTTGTTGCCACACGCCGACTCGAAACTGAGCAGTGGAATCTGCCGTTCGCGCCAGGTCACCCGCCCCAGGTACCACGGCGGTGTATCGAGATCGAAAGCCCCCGGCTGATAGTCGATGAGTTCAGCGACGGCGACGTTGGGCAGGATCAGGTTGCGGTCGGCCAGGGGCAGCAGCAAACCGGTGAGGTTGCTGGAGCGGTGCTCATGCATGGGTTTTGCTCCAACGGGCGATGCTGTCGAGCAGCACCGATTCCTGATACGGCTTGCCGAGGTAGTCGTTGACGCCGATGGCCATGGCGCGGTCGCGGTGTTTTTGGCCGGTACGAGAGGTGATCATGATGATGGGCAGATGCTGCAAACGTTCGTCAGCGCGCACTTGGGTCGCCACTTCGAAGCCGTCCATGCGTGGCATTTCGATGTCCAGCAGCATCAGGTCGGGCATGTGCTCTTCCAGTAGAAGCATGGCGTCGACACCGTCCTTGGCGGTCAGTACGTTCATGCCGTGGCGCTCCAGCAGACGGCTGGTGACCTTGCGCACGGTGACCGAATCGTCGACTACCAGCACCAGCAACGGCCGTTGCGCCTCGGGTTCTACGTCCTGCGTCACCGGCCGTTGCGGCACCTGCGCTTGCATCGCGCGGATCGGCGCCAACAAGTCGAGAATCAGCACCACCCGGCCATCACCCAGGATCGTCGCGCCGGACAAACCCTGCACCGCAGCGAACTGCGGGCCGAGGCTTTTGACCACGATTTCCCGGGTGCCGGCCATGGCGTCCACCTGCACCGCGACGTGCCGCTCGTTGCACTGCACCAGCAACACCGGCAACGGCTGGTTCTGGCCCAGCAGTTTCGGGCGGGTACTGGTTTTCAGCAGATCGCCGAGGTAGCACAGCTCATAGCGTTGCCCGGCGTATTCGTAGCTCGGTGGATCGAGCCGGTAATGCCCTTCGAGTTCGTTGGGCAGCACGCGAACGATGCCGTCGATGGTGTTCAGCGGGATCGCGTATTGATCCTCCCCGCATTGCACCATCAGCGCGCGATTGACCGACACGGTGAACGGCAGGCGAATCCGGAAATGCACGCCCTGCCCCGAAGTCGAGTCGATGCTCATGGTCCCGCCGAGCTGCCGGACTTCTTCGTGAACCACGTCCATGCCGACGCCACGCCCGGAGATCTGGGTGATTTTCTCGGCGGTGGAAAACCCCGGTTGCAGGATGAATTGCAGCACGTCGCGATCGCTGATGTCGCTGTCCGGGGCGAGCAGTCCGCGCTTGATCGCCTTGCGCCGTACGGCGTCCAGCGGCACGCCGGCACCGTCGTCGCAGATGTCGAAAATGATGTCGCCGCCCTCTCGCGACAAGTCGAGGGTGATCTTGCCCTGGGCCGGTTTACCGGCCGCGATCCGCACCTCGGCCGATTCCAGCCCATGGTCGACGGCGTTGCGCAGCATGTGTTCCAGCGGCGCGGCCATGCGCTCGAGGACGTTGCGGTCCATCTCGCCTTCGGCGTTGCCGACGATGAACTCCACATCCTTGCCCAGTTCGCTGGAAACCTGACGGACGATGCGCTTCAAACGCGGCAGCATTCGCTCGAACGGCACCATGCGCGTGCGCATCAGGCCTTCCTGCAATTCGGTGTTGATGCGGCCCTGCTGTTGCAGCAGGTTTTCCGCATCCTGATTGCGCCGGTCGAGGGTTTCCTTGAGGTCGAGCAGGTCGGAGGCGGACTCGAACAACGCCCGCGACAGCTGTTGCAACTGCGAGTGACGGTCCATCTCCAGCGGGTCGAACTCTTCATAACCCAGGCGCTCGGCCTCGACTTGCTGACGGCTGAGAATCCGCCCCTGGGTTTCGGTATCGAGGCGGCGCAACTGGTCGCGCATACGTTCGATGGTGGTTTCCATCTCGCTCAGGGCCACCCGTGCATCGTTGACCTGTTGTTCGATACGGCCACGAAAGATCGAAGTCTCCCCGGCCAGGTTGACCAGGTCGTCGAGCAACTCCGCCGAGACCTTGACCGTGTCGACGCCTTCGGGTTGCAGCGTGGCTGGCTCGGCTTTGGGCGCTGCGGGCATCGCCACCGGTGTCGGTGTTTCGGGCACCGCCGGATGGCTGAAATTCTTGATCGCCTCGATCAGTCGATCGGCCGGCGGCAGTGGCTCACCGGCGCGGGTGGCGTCGAGCATCTGCGCCAGTCGGTCATGGCTGCTCTGCAACAACGTGAACAGCGCCGCGGTCGGTTGCAGCACACCGGCGGACAAGCCTTCGTAGAGGAATTCCAGCTCATGGGCCAGGTCGCCGATCGGCGCGATTTCCACCATTCGTGCGCCACCCTTGAGGGTATGCAGGTCGCGCAGCAGGGTTTCCACTTCTTGACGATTCGATGGTTCGGCCTGCCAGCGCAACAGCGCCGCGCCGGAGTTTTCGATGATGTCGAAACCTTCTTCGAGGAAGATTTCCAGAAGCTCGGGATCATGCCCCGGCGAGTCGTTGCTGGCCGCCGGTTCGATCACCTCGGCACTGCCGGCATTACCCAGACGAAACTCACGAATGGCCTCGATCAATTCGCCCGGATCGCCCAACGGACGGTTGTGCTGCAACTGTTCGAGGAACACGGCCAGTCGGTCATGGCTCTGTTGCAGCAACTGCGCCAGCGCTTCGCTGTGGCTGTAACGGCGGTCCACCAGGCCTTCGTAAAGACTTTCTAGCTCATGGGCCAGATCGCCGACCGGCTCGACCTCGGCCATCCGCGCACCACCCTTGAGGGTGTGCAAATCGCGCTGCAAAGACAGTAGCGGCGCGGCGTTTTCCGGGTCGTTCAACCAGCGTTGCAAGGCCTGGCCGGCGCTTTCAAGGATATCCACCGCTTCCTCAAGAAAGATCGAAACGATTTCGTCGTCCAGATCTACCTCAGTCGCGGCCTGCTCCAGCTCGGCCGTGGCGCTGCCCAGTTCTCGAATGCTCAGGGTGCGGCTGCCATCACTGCGAATCAAGCCCATGGAGGATGGGTCGAGACTCTCATCCAGCAAGTCGCGCAAGGCCCGCACCCGCTGCGGTTGCGCGGTGACTTCCTGGCCGGCGGCCAGTTCATCGAGCATGTTGATCAGCGCTTCGTGGGCACTTTGTGCTTCGTGGAAAAACCTGTCGCTGACCGCCAAACTGCTTTCTTCCACCGCGCCATAAAGATCGAGCAACGCTTCGCAGAGCTCATCCACTGGATGCAGATCGGCCAGGTGCGCGCCTTCGCCGAGGGTAGTCAGTTCATCCAGCAGCGCGCTGAGTTCCTGCCGCTCGCCGGGATGCTGCTGCCAGCGCTGCAACAGGCTTTCGGCGTCCAGCAGGATGTCCATGCCCTGGGCGAGGAAGTTGTTGATCAGTTGCGGGTCGCGCTTGATCCGCAGCCCCGTGTTGGGCGCGCTCGACAGGCTTTGCAGATGTTCGGCCAGCAATGTCCGGGTGCGTTCAATCAACGAACGGGCGCCGGGGATTTCGGCCAGCGGGTCGCTCTTGAGCTGTCGCAGCCCCAGGCGGAACAAGCCTTCGGCTTCCAGCAGCAACTCGACTTCGTCCAGGTCGAGGGCAATCCGGTGCGCCTTGTACTCCCGGGCCAGTTGATCCAACGACGCCGCCAGCTCGGCAATCGGCAGCACGCCGGCCATCGAGGCGCTGCCCTTGAGGGTGTGCAAGGCTCGCTGCAACTCGTCACTGGCCTGCAGCGGTACGTGCTCGGCGGCCTGATCGAGGAAGCGATTGAGGCTGTTCAAATGGGTTTCGGCTTCGTTGCGGAAGATCTCCAGCAACAGCGGATCGAGCGCCGCGACATCCTGCGCGTCCTCATCGGACAGCGGCTCATCACCCTTGGCGAGGGCATGGGCGCGGGCGGCCAATTGATCGACATCGTTGCGCTGGCGTTGGGCATGGGCGGCGAACTCGGCCACCAGTTCCGGCAGCAACTTCAGCGCGTCGCCCACCAGTTGCTGCACTGCAGGCAAAGGTGCAACGCTGTGTTCAAGCACGCGGTTGAGCAGGTTTTCCACCGCCCAGGCCAGCTCGCCCAGCACCAGCGCACGGACCATTCGGCCACTGCCTTTGAGGGTGTGGAAGGCGCGGCGTAACTCACTCAAAGCCGATGGGCTGTCGGGATTGGCCGACCAGCGCGGCAGGTACTCCCGGAGGATTTCCAGAACTTCGTCGGTTTCTTCGAGGAAGACTTCCCGCAGCTCATCGTCCACCGGTTCTTCATCGGCGGGCGGCGGTAATAGACTGCCCGGCGTGGTCAGTGCGGGTGGATTGACCGACGACACCGGGCTGGCCAACACATCGGCCAGAGACTGAACGATCTCGGGATCATCCAGCTCCTGCATGTCCTGCATGACCAGGGCTTCACTGGGGCTGAGCACATCCTCAAGCATCGGCACATGGTTTTCGCTGGGGAAGAAACCAAGTGCGGCCAGGCCTTTTTCCGCGACGTCGAGCAGTTGTTCACCGGGCGCTTCGGGGTCGTCGCTGAGGCGCTCCAGGTAATACTCGATGCTGGTGATGACGTCGGCCAGGCTGTCCAGTTGCTGCCAGCCGGGCTGCCCCGGGTCCACCAATAGATGCTCGCGGATGAAACCGTTACAGGCCTCGACCAGGCTCGCCGCGCGGGCCAACGGAATCATCGCCAGCGCACCGCGCACTTGGGTCAGCAACGCCGGCAACGGTTGCAGATACTGACGGTCCCAGTCGGCTTCAATGTAGTCGACGATCATGTCCTTGGCCTGTTGCAGACAGATGCGCGCTTCCTTGATCACGATCTGGTGGATCTGCGTCAGGTCGGTGGTCGGCAGACGGCTGTCTTCCGGGCTTTCCGGTTCCACGGTGCCGACCATGCCGGCCAGGGTCGCTTCAACGTAGAGCAAGGCCCCGGCAACGTCCATGAGGGTCGCGTCGTTGGGTTCGCGCTGGCCCTGGACGAGGCTCAACACCACCGCCAGTTGATCGATGATGACCTTGCGCGGCTGACCGAAACCGAGCACCGCCAGGGTGTCGGCGATTTGCCGCAGGGGCGCCAGCAGGCTTTCGAGGTCCGAGGTGTGTTGGCGGTCACTGCGCACGAACAGGTCCAGGCGCTCCTTGACCCGCACCAGCTCTTCGCACAACGCCGCCAATACCGAACGCATGGCGTCGCGATCAGGGCCGGCCAGCCTGGCCCGTTCTTCATCGACCATCGCACTGTCGGGTAGCGCGTCGTCCAGTGAGTAGCGATCTTTCATGGTCAGCATCTGCCCGGTGGGGTGTTCGGCCTTGGCAATATAGAACAACAAACTCTTGAGCAGCTCTGGCGGTGCCGGTTGATTGATCGCGGGCATGCCTTGTTCGAGCAGACGCTTGAGTTCTTTGTCGGCCTCCTTGAACAGGCTGCGCAACGCGGGGCTGTTGGCGATCGAGCCATTGCGCATGCCTTCGACCAGCGCCGAAACGACGTGCCATAACGGGCTCAGCGGCGCATTGCCGCACAGCCCTTCAAGGCGTGCAAAAACCCTGGCCAGGTAAGCCAAGTGGGTTTCGTCATCCTGCTCGCGCAGCAAGCCGACCAGCGCCATCTGCAGCATTTGCCGCAACTTGCGCAGCACATTCGGCAAGTCGGACGGTTCCAGCAGCGCCAGGGCTTCTTCACTCAGGGGCGGCAGTTCAGGGAGTTGCGGGCTGAACAGGCTGGTTTCCGACAACAGGCTTTCGCCACGGGCACTGCGCAGGTCGTTGATCAGCGGCAACACCACCAGCGGCAAGTCACGCCGGGCGCCTTGCACCCGGTCGAGGTAAGTCGGCAATTGCCCCAGGGCATGCAGCAGCAAACGAATGGCCTCGTCGCGATGGCTGACGCGGTTCTGCTGCAAGGCGCTGGTCAGTTGCTCGATCTCTTCGGCGAGCAGCGCCGCGCCGTAGAATTCGACCATCTGCAAACTGCCGTGTACCTGATGGACACAGGCCAGGCACTCACTCAGCGCGTGCGTCGCCTGCGGGTCGTCGATCAGGGTTTCGATCGCCTGATGAGCCTGCTTCAGCGTTTCGGCAATCTCGCCTTTGACCCATTCGAGGGCCACATAGTCGTGCCGATCACCCATAACTACTCCAATCAAATGCATACGCCCTGAGGCGGTTCAAGCGTTGTCCGCAGCTTGCGCAGGCTTGGCCGGCAAGGTGAAACCGGACACCGAACGCCGCAGCTGGCTGGCCATTTTCGCCAGGTTGCCAATGCTCTCGGCGGTGGCGGTGGAGCCGGACGAGGTCTGCGTGGTGATCTGCTGGATCACGTTCATCGTCAGGGAAATCTGGCCGGCCGAAGACGTCTGTTGCTGCGCGGCGTTGGAAATACTCTGGATCAATGCCGCGAGGGTCTTCGATACGCCTTCGATTTCTTCCAGGGCCACTCCGGCATCCTGCGCCAGACGCGCGCCGCGCACCACTTCGGTGGTGGTCTGCTCCATGGAAATCACCGCTTCGTTGGTGTCGGTCTGAATGGCCCGCACCAGCGTTTCGATCTGCCGGGTCGCCGCGGACGAGCGCTCGGCCAGCCGCTGTACTTCGTCGGCCACCACCGCAAAACCGCGCCCGGCGTCACCGGCCATGGACGCCTGAATGGCCGCGTTGAGGGCGAGGATGTTGGTCTGATCGGCAATGTCATCGATCAGGCTGACAATGTCGCCGATTTCCTGAGAAGACTCACCGAGGCGCTTGATGCGCTTGGCGGTGTCCTGGATCTGTTCGCGAATATTGTCCATGCCGTGGATGGTGTTGTGCACCACCTCGTTGCCCTTGTTGGCAATTTCCACCGAGCGCTCGGCCACCGCTGAGGATTCGGCGGCATTGGCCGAGACCTGATCGATGGACTCGGCCATGTCGTTGATCGCCATGGAGGCCTCGGAAATCTGCTGCGCCTGATGCTCCGAGGCCTGGGCCAGGTGCATCGCGGTGGCCTGAGTTTCCTGCACGGCGGCGGCGACCTGGCCGGCGGTGAGGTTGATGGTCGCCACCAGATCGCGCAACTGGTCGACGGAATAGTTGATCGAGTCGGCGATGGTCCCGGTGAAGTCTTCGGTCACCGAGGCGGTCACGGTCAGGTCACCGTCGGCCAGGTCTTCAATTTCGTCCAGCAGGCGCATGATCGCGCTCTGATTGCGCTCGTTCTTCTCAGCGGTCTCACGCAACTGACGGTTGGTTTCGCGCACCATCACCAGGCCAATGAGGATGATCGACATCAACGCGAGCAAACCCAGCACGTAGCCACCGATGGTATCGGTGCTGCGCCCGCCGGCGAGGTTTTCGAAACGGCTGGCCAGGTGCGAAGCTTCATCGAGCAGGGTTTGCGACAGGGTAAAAATGTTGCTGGCCGATTCGCGGACCTTGAACAGCTCCGGCGAGGTTTCGAGGATTTCGTCCACCGAGCCCGACACGAATTCAAACAACTCGGAAATCTCGGTCAACCGGGCACGGGCATCGCGGTCTTCGACCTGGCTGATTTTCAGGGTCGCATTGCCCTGAAGCATGCCGTTGAGTACCTGGCCGAAACGCGCCGCGTCGCGACCGAAGGCGTCGGCGGCCTGCTGCGAGTTTTCGTCGCCGGACAGCACGGTGTTCACTGCACCGAGAATCCGCTCGGCCAGCAGCGACTGACGCTGGGCCATCGCCACCTGAGCGGCCGGGGCGCCACGTTGCAGGAGGGTTTCGACGACCTTTTCATACTCGACCTGCAACTGCGGCACGGTTTCGGCCAGGGTCGCGGCGACTTGATGCAACGACAACACAGTCTGTTCGCTGGAGAGAATGGCGTCGGTGTTTTTCAGCAGCCGCTCCCAATCCAGCTGCACCGCGCGCATTTCCGGGCGCACGGTGGACGGTGCCGGCGGCAGGCCGGTGGAGGGATCGCCTTTCTTCAGATAGCCCCAACGCAGGGCGAAGTCGTTGCGCGCATCACTGAGCAACTTGAACGCCGCAGCCTTGCCGGCGGCGGCTTCGGTGGCATTCTTGGCAATGCGTTGCGACAGCACGCGCAGCTCACCGGCGTGGCCGATGTACTGTTTGTCGTAATTCGCCTGGGTGTTGAGGTACGCGAAGTTGGCGAACAGCAGCATGATGAAGATGATCAGCGCGATGAACAGCACGATGATCTGCGACCGGCTGCGCGACCCTTCCGGCGTACCTGCGTTTGCTTTAATCATCGGTCCTCGCCTGTCCTGCCCAATTCAACCTACGCCCCGGCTACAGCGCTACATTCATGAAACCTTGCGACTGCGCCAACGCAAACGGGCTGAACACCTGCCAATTCTGCTCACGCTGAAAGCGGCCTTTGACGAACGGCGCGATCGGCCCCCGCAGCTCGTCCATGGGCACCGGCTCCAGGCTGTCCTGGGCAAAGTGCTGCAAGCCGAAGACCTCATCGACCAGCAACCCGGCGAACACGTCGTTGTGCTCCACCACCAGTATCCGCCGCTGCTTGCGCAGGGCCGACAGTTCATGGCCGGCCTCATAACCATAAAAGAAGCCGTACACATCCATGATCGGCAGCAGCCGCCCACGCAGGTTCGCTACGCCCTTGACCCAGGGCTTGACCCCCGGCATTTGGGTAACGCGCGGTTCGTGCAGGACTTCGCTGACTTCGCCCATGGGCGCGACGTACCCGTGCTCGCCCAAGCGAAAACCGATGCCGCTCCAGCTGTCCTGTCGAGTCGGCTGGGACGGCAGGTCCGCCGCCAGCAGACGACAACGTTGATCAATCTGCAGCAGCAGTTCGAAGGCTGTCAGCGACTCGGTCATGGCCGCACGATCAACCGGCCAGCACGTTGTTCAGCGTCTTGATCAGGGTGTCTTCATCGACCGGTTTGGTCAGGTAGTCCTTGGCGCCCTGGCGCGTGCCCCAGACCTTGTCGGTTTCCTGATCCTTGGTGGTGATGATGATCACCGGGATGTGTGCGGTTTCCGAGTCTTTGGTCAGCTGACGGGTCGCCTGGAAACCATTGAGGCCGGGCATGACGATGTCCATCAGCACCGCGTCGGGTTTTTCCTGACGGGCCAGGGCCACGCCGTCGGCGCCGTTTTCGGCTTTCAACACTTCATGACCGTGCTTTTCGAGCATGCCGGTCAGTTTGTACATTTCGGTCGGCGAATCATCGACGATCAGAATACGTGCCATGGTCTTCCCCATTCTTGTCGACACCAGGCCCCATGGCCGAGCGTCACTGTGCGTGTCCTACTGCGGCGAAACGACAGCAAAGCCCGGTACGTGGGCCTGAATCGCGTTCAGCAGTTCTTCCTTGCTGAAAGGCTTGGTCAAAAACTGGTCGGAGCCGACGATCCGCCCCTTGGCCTTGTCGAACAACCCGTCCCTGGACGACAGCATAATCACTGGCGTGGACTTGAACGCACTGTTGTTCTTGATCAACGCGCAGGTCTGATAGCCATCCAGACGCGGCATCATGATGTCGACAAAGATGATGCCTGGGTGATTGTCGGCAATCTTGGCCAGGGCATCGAAACCATCGATTGCGGTGATGACTTCACAGCCCACGTTTTTCAACAGCGTTTCGGCGGTGCGACGAATCGTTTTCGAATCATCGATCACCATGACCTTCAAGGCGCTGGAATGCTGTTCCATAGGGGCTCTACCGTCGCCTTTGTGAATCAATTTGTCCGTTTGCGGCCCGAAACCCTTGATACTCAAGGGCCAAGACGGCATGGCAGCCTTTTTAGCACAGTCTCCCCCTCCAATCTATCGGGTGACCTGTGCGGTGGTTTTTCCTTGACCGGGAACCCACTCAGCGCCACTCTGACGCCACTTTTTCATCGCACTTTCCACCCCAATTTCGAGGAAAACCCCATGAGCGTTCGCGTCGGGATTGTCATGGATCCTATCGCCAGCATCTCCTATAAAAAGGATAGCTCGCTGGCCATGCTGCTGGCTGCGCAAAAGCGTGGCTGGGAACTGTTCTATATGGAACAGCGCGATTTGTATCAGGCCGAGGGCCAGGCGCGTGCGCGGATGCGTCCGCTGAAAGTATTCGCCGACCCGCACAAGTGGTTCGAGCTGGGCGCCGAATCCGACGCACTGCTGAGCGACCTGGACGTGATCCTGATGCGCAAGGATCCGCCGTTCGACATGGAGTTCGTCTACTCCACTTACCTGCTGGAGCAAGCCGAAAACGCCGGCGTGCTGGTGGTCAACAAGCCGCAAAGCCTGCGTGACTGCAACGAGAAGCTGTTCGCCACGCTGTTCCCGCAGTGCACGCCACCGACCATCGTCAGCCGTCGCCCGGACGTGTTGCGTGAATTCGCCGACCATCACGGTGACGTGATCCTCAAGCCGCTGGACGGCATGGGTGGTTCGTCGATCTTCCGTCATACCGCGGGCCACCCGAACCTGTCGGTGATCCTCGAAACCCTGACCCTGCATGGCAAGCAGCAGATCATGATCCAGGGCTACCTGCCGGCGATCGTTGATGGCGACAAGCGCATCCTGATGATCGACGGCGAGCCGGTGGATTATTGCCTGGCGCGGATTCCGGCAGCAGGCGAAACCCGTGGCAACCTCGCCGCCGGTGGCCGAGGCGAAGCCCGACCGCTGACCGAGAAAGATCGCTGGATCGCCGCGCAAGTCGGCCCGACCCTGCGCGAGAAGGGCTTGCTGTTCGTCGGTCTCGACGTGATCGGTGAGCACCTGACCGAAATCAACGTCACCAGCCCGACCTGCATTCGCGAGATCGATAACGCGTTCGGCACCGACATCGGCGGCCTGCTGATGGATGCCATCGATCAGAAGCTCAAGACTCGTTGATCGAGAACAGCCAAGAGACAACCAACATTGCGTTATCATCGCCGGCTTGTAAAAAACGCGATGTTGGTTTTCTTGTCATGACACTCCCGTCCGATCTGCCCGCTGAACTCGCCCATCGTGGCGTGCGCCCGGCCGATCGCCTCGGCTTTACCCTGTTTCTCGCGGCGCTGATTCACCTGGCCTTGCTGTTGGGCGTCGGGTTCACCATGGTCGAACCCAAGCAAATCAGCAAAACCCTGGAAATCACCCTCGCCACCTTCAAAAGCGAAACCAAGCCGAAAAAAGCCGATTTCCTCGCTCAAGAGAATCAGCAAGGCAGCGGCACCCTGGATAAAAAGGCCATTCCCAAGACCACCGAGGTCGCGCCCTTCCAGGACAACAAGGTGCAGACGGTCACTCCGCCGCCAACCGCTAAACCCCAAGTGCAGGAAGCCGCACCCAAGGCCGCCGTGACGACTGTCGCGCCGAAGCCGAAAAAAGCCGCGACCAAGCAGGAAGACGTCAAGACCGAGACCAAGCCCAAGGTCGAAGCGCCGACCTTCGACAGCTCACAGCTGTCCAGCGACATCGCCAGCCTGGAAGCAGAACTGGCCAATGAACAACAGCTGTACGCCAAGCGCCCGCGCATCCACCGCTTGAGCGCCGCGTCGACCATGCGCGACAAAGGTGCCTGGTACAAGGATGAATGGCGCAAGAAGGTCGAGCGCATCGGCAACCTCAACTACCCCGACGAGGCCCGACGCAAACAGATTTATGGCAATTTGCGCCTGATGGTCTCGATCAATCGCGACGGCTCGCTGTATGAAGTATTGGTGCTGGAATCGTCCGGCCAACCGCTGCTGGATCAGGCGGCGCAGCGCATCGTGCGGCTGGCCGCGCCGTTCGCACCGTTTACCGGGGATCTGTCGGACATCGACCGCCTGGAAATCATCCGCACCTGGAGGTTTGCGCGCGGGGACCGGTTGTCCAGTAATTAGCCGGAAGATTTGCAGTGATCGAGCCAATGCCTTCGCGGGCAAGCCCGGATCAAAAAGACACCTGCACAGGCATTTCCTGTGCATCCTCAGCTTGTCAGTTCGCCCCTCCAACGCCACACTAGCGCTCATGAAGAACGTCAGCCCCAGCTACCTCAAGCATCACTTCCTGATCGCCATGCCTCACATGGCCGACCCGAACTTTGCGCACACCTTGACCTACATCGTCGAGCACACGGCCAATGGCGCCATGGGGTTGGTGGTCAATCGTCCGCAGGACCTGAACCTGGCCGATATCCTCGAGCAATTGCGCCCCGATATCGAACCGCCAGTGCTCTGCCAGCACGTGCCGATCTTTATCGGCGGCCCGGTGCAAACCGATCGCGGCTTTGTCCTGCACCCGTCGGGAAAAACCTATCAGGCCACCGTTGATCTGGAAGGTGAGTTGTCGCTGTCGACCTCCCAGGACGTGCTGTTCGCCATCGCCGACGGCGTTGGCCCCGCGAAAAGCGTGATTACCCTCGGCTACGCCGGTTGGGAAGCCGGGCAACTGGAAGCCGAACTGGCCGACAACGCCTGGCTGACATGCCCCTTCGACGCCGACATCCTGTTCAACACCAGCAGCGAGTTACGTCTCGAAGCGGCGGCCAGGCACCTGGGTATCAACCTCAGCCTGCTCACCAGCCAGGCGGGGCACGCCTGATGGCCCTGCGGCTGATTCTGGGTTTCGACTACGGCACCAAGCAGATCGGCGTTGCGGTCGGCCAGGTGATTACCGGCCAGGCCCGCGAGCTGTGCACCTTGAAGGCACAAAACGGCATTCCCGACTGGAATCAGGTCGAAGCCCTGATCAAAGAGTGGAAACCCGACGCCGTGGTGGTCGGCCTGCCGCTGAACATGGACGGCACACCCAGCGACATGTGCCTGCGGGCCGAAAAGTTCGCCCGGCGCCTGAACGGCCGCTACAACCTGCCCTTCTATACTCACGACGAACGCCTGACCACCTTCGAGGCTAAAGGTGAACGCCTGGTCCGTGGCGGCCAGAAGGGCAGTTACCGCGACAACCCGGTCGATGCCATCGCCGCCGCCCTGCTGCTGCAAGGCTGGCTCGACGAAAACACCGCACTGTTCGAATCCTCAAGCAACTGATTCTGAAGAGTCGCTACGGCGACTCCCTTAGCTACAACCCGAGCCCTACCCACGCGCCATACCCACAAAGCGGGCTCGGGACCAAGAAGGAGCAAACCATGAGCCTGCCTAATCCCGCCGAACTGATCAGCCAGATGGCGATCCGTCTCAAGGCTTATCTGGAAAACCGTGGCATCAGCGAACCGCGTTACATCGGGATTCGGACCGGTGGCATCTGGGTCGCGCAGGCGTTGCTCAAGGAGTTGGGCAGCGACGCGCCGCTGGGCACCCTCGATGTGTCCTTCTACCGCGACGACTTCAGCCAGAGCGGCCTGCACCCGCAAGTCCGCCCTTCGGCGCTGCCGTTCGAGATCGAAGGCCAGCACCTGGTGCTGATCGACGACGTGCTGATGAGCGGTCGGACCATCCGCGCCGCGATGAACGAACTGTTCGACTACGGCCGCCCGGCCAGCGTGACGCTGGTGTGCCTGCTGGACCTGGACGCCGGTGAGCTGCCGATCCGCCCGAACGTGGTTGGCGCGACCCTGTCGCTGGCGGCCCACGAACGGGTGAAGCTGTCCGGTCCGGAACTCAAGCTCGAACTGCAAGACCTCGCCCTTTAATTCGCCCTATTGAGAGTCCCCCTCGCGATGACGCCTCTAGAAACCAAGCGCCCGCTGCAGCTCAATGATCAGGGCCAGCTGCGCCACTTCCTCTCGCTCGACGGTTTGCGCCGCGAGCTGCTGACGGAAATCCTCGACACCGCCGACTCGTTCCTCGAAGTCGGCGCCCGGGCGGTGAAGAAAGTCCCGTTGTTGCGCGGCAAGACCGTGTGCAATGTGTTCTTCGAGAACTCCACCCGCACCCGCACCACCTTCGAACTGGCGGCCCAGCGGCTGTCGGCCGACGTGATTACCCTGAACGTATCCACGTCGTCGGCGAGCAAGGGCGAAACCCTGCTCGACACCCTGCGCAATCTGGAAGCCATGGCCGCCGACATGTTCGTCGTGCGCCACGGTGATTCCGGCGCGGCGCACTTCATTGCCGAGCATGTCTGCCCGCAAGTGGCGATCATCAACGGTGGCGACGGCCGTCACGCGCACCCGACCCAGGGCATGCTCGACATGCTCACCATTCGTCGGCACAAGGGTGGCTTCGAAAACCTCTCGGTGGCCATCGTCGGCGACATCCTGCACTCGCGGGTAGCACGCTCGAACATGCTGGCCCTGAAAACCCTCGGCTGCCCGGACATCCGCGTGATCGCGCCGAAAACCCTGCTGCCGATCGGCATCGAGCAATACGGTGTGAAGGTCTACACCGACATGACCGAAGGCCTGAAAGACGTCGACGTGGTGATCATGCTGCGCCTGCAGCGTGAACGCATGACCGGCGGCCTGCTGCCGAGCGAAGGCGAGTTCTACCGCCTGTTCGGCCTGACCACCGCGCGCCTGGCCGGCGCCAAACCCGATGCCATCGTGATGCACCCGGGGCCGATCAACCGAGGGGTGGAGATTGAGTCGGCGGTGGCCGACGGTCCGCACTCGGTGATTCTCAACCAGGTGACCTACGGCATCGCGATTCGTATGGCCGTGCTGTCCATGGCCATGAGCGGGCAAACAGCCCAGCGCCAATTCGAGCAGGAGAACGCCCAGTGAAGCTCAGCATTCTCGGCGCACGCGTTATCGATCCGGCCAGCGGCCTGGATCAAGTGACTGATATCCACGTTGAAGCCTGCAAGATCGTCGCCCTTGGCGCCGCTCCAGCCGGTTTTGTTGCCGTCGACACCATCGACGCCAAGGGCCTGGTGGCCGCCCCGGGCCTGGTTGACCTGAACGTAGCCCTGCGCGAGCCGGGCTACAGCCGCAAAGGCTCGATCGCCAGCGAAACCCGCGCGGCCGCCGCCGGCGGCGTGACCAGCCTGTGCTGCCCGCCGAAAACCAAACCGGTGCTGGACACCTCGGCCGTGGCCGAACTGATCCTCGACCGTGCCCGTGAGGCCGGCAACACCAAAGTATTCCCGATCGGCGCCCTGAGCAAAGGCCTGGACGGCGAACGGCTGGCCGAACTGGTCGCCTTGCGCGATGCCGGCTGCGTGGCCTTCGGCAATGGCCTGGAGAGCTTCCGCAACACCCGCACCCTGTGCCGGGCGCTGGAATACGCGGCAACGTTCGACCTGACGGTGATTTTCAACTCGCAGGATCACGACCTGGCCGAAGGCGGCCTGGCTCACGAAGGCCCGACTGCGAGCTTCCTCGGTCTGCCGGGCATTCCGGAAACCGCCGAAACCGTGGCCCTGGCCCGGGATCTGCTGCTGGTCGAGCAAAGCGGTGTGCGGGCGCACTTCAGCCAGCTCACCAGCGCGCGCGGCGTAGCGCTGATCGCTCAGGCCCAGGCTCGCGGGCTGAAGGTCACGGCGGATGTGGCGTTGTACCAGTTGATCCTCACCGACGAAGCGCTGATCGACTTCAGCAGCCTCTATCACGTCCAGCCGCCGCTGCGCACCCGCGCCGACCGCGACGGCCTGCGGGCAGCGGTGAAGTCCGGGGTGGTATCCGCCATCTCCAGCCATCACCAGCCCCATGAGCGCGACGCCAAGCTGGCACCGTTCGGCGCGACCGAACCGGGCATCAGCAGCGTTGAACTGCTGCTGCCGCTGGCGATGACCTTGGTGGAAGACGGTTTGCTCGACCTGCCGACGCTGTTGGCACGCCTGAGCGCCGGCCCTGCCGAGGCGTTGCGCCTGCCGGCGGGTAAATTGGCGGTGGGTGGTGCGGCGGATATCGTGCTGTTCGACCCGGCGGCTTCGACCGTGGCCGGTGAAACCTGGCTGTCCAAGGGCGAAAACTGCCCCTTCATTGGCCACAGCCTGCCGGGCGTGGTGCGTTACACCCTGGTGGATGGACGGATCAGCCACCAGGCGTAAAAACGAAAAGATCGCAGGCTTCGCCAGCTCCTACAGGGCATATCCCATGTAGGAACTGGCGAAGGCTGCGATCTTTTGATCTTCGCTTACAGGCTCTGCGCGTTGCGAATCGAAACCTGGTCGTTCAGCGTCCAGAAGTCATATAACACTCCCAGAAAGAACAACCCGCCCGTCACCAGGTACAGCAACCCGCTGATCCACTTCCCCTGATACATCCGGTGTACACCGAACACCCCCAGAAACGTCAGCAAGATCCACGCAACGTTGTATTCGATAGGTCCGGCGGTAAACCGCAGGTCCGCTTCACGATCCATGGCCGGAATCAGGAACACGTCGATCAACCAGCCAATACCCAGCAAGCCCAAGGTCAAAAACCAGATCGTCCCGGTCACCGGCTTGCCGTAATAGAAGCGGTGAGCCCCGGTAAAACCGAAGATCCACAGCAGGTAACCGATTACTTTGCTGTGCGTGTCTTGTTGTGAAACGGGTTGTCGATAGGTGTTCATGGATAGCCTCGATTCACACGATAGAGAAATATTCTTGAATTCTTTGTGACTTTTTTACAGGCAGCCGACATACGGCAAATGCTACCTTCACTTCCGTCAAAGCCCTGTGCCGCCTGACTTGTGTCAGACAATTGCGTCCTTTTTTCGCTTATTTGGTTCCGTTGACCCCAAGGTTGAATCGACCAACGGCCTCGGAAGGGCCAAAAAAGCTGTTATAAAGTTGCGCGCCAACCCATACGAGCCTTGCCTAATGCGTCCATTTTTCAAGACATGGCTAACCATTTGCCTATTATTGCCCCTGGCCGCCCACGCCACCAATCGTGAGCAACGTCTTCCGAACGTTAATGGTTACACCCCAAAATCCCATGTTTCTGCTCCTTCGAGCAAAAACCAACAGACGGTAACACGCTCCACCCAACTGAGCCGCGCCAACGGCAAGCTGGTTCCGCCGATGGCGACCAAGGAAAGCAGCAACGTATTGAGCCGCGCGGTAAACGTCCTCGGCACGCCTTATCGTTGGGGTGGCAGCAGCCCAAGTAAAGGGTTCGATTGCAGCGGTCTGGTGAAATACGCGTTCAACGACGCCACCTTCGACCTGCCACGCACCTCCAATGCCATGGCCAGCGGTCACGGTGAGAAAGTCGATCGCAACGAACTGAAGCCAGGCGACCTGATTTTCTTCAACATCAAGAGCCGCCGGGTCAATCATGTTGCCATCTACCTGGGCAACGACCGCTTCATCCACGCGCCACGCCGTGGCAAGTCGGTGACCATCGACACCCTGAAGAAACCGTACTGGGAAAACCACTACGTGGTTGCCAAGCGGGTTATGCCAAAAGAACCGAACGCGTTGCGGGTTGTTCAGCGCTAATTTCAAGCAAGATCAAAAGATCGCAGCCTTCGGCAGCTCCTACAGGAAAACGCGTATTCCTGCGTAGGAGCTGCCGAAGGCTGCGATCTTTTGCTTTATAAGGCACTCAGAAATTATCTGGCGACCGTGCCTTCTCCCGCGCATGCTCGCGACTGATCACGCCCTTGGTCACGAGATCCTTCAGGCACATATCCAGCGTCTGCATCCCCAGCGACCCACCGGTCTGAATCGACGAGTACATCTGCGCCACCTTGTCTTCACGGATCAGGTTACGGATCGCCGAGGTGCCGAGCATGATTTCGTGGGCGGCAATCCGCCCGCCGCCGATTTTCTTGATCAATGTCTGGGACACTACCGCCAGCAGCGACTCGGAGAGCATTGAGCGCACCATCGATTTCTCGTCTCCCGGAAACACGTCCACCACCCGGTCGATGGTTTTTGCCGCCGAGGTGGTGTGTAGCGTGCCGAATACCAGGTGACCGGTCTCGGCGGCGGTCAATGCCAGCCGAATAGTCTCCAGGTCACGCATTTCCCCCACCAGAATCACGTCCGGGTCTTCACGCAGGGCCGAGCGCAGGGCCGTGGCGAAGCTGCGGGTATCGCGATGGACTTCACGCTGATTGATCAGGCATTTACGCGATTCGTGGACGAACTCGATGGGGTCTTCGATGGTGAGGATGTGGTGATGGCGATGGTTGTTCAGGTAATCGATCATCGCCGCCAGCGTCGTGGACTTGCCGGAACCGGTCGGGCCGGTCACCAACACCAGGCCCCGGGGCGCTTCGGTAATCTTGCGAAACACGTCCCCCATGCCCAGATCGTCCATGCTCAGGACCTTCGACGGAATGGTCCGGAACACCGCGCCCGCGCCACGATTCTGGTTGAAGGCATTGACCCGGAAACGTGCCACGCCGGGCACTTCGAAGGAAAAGTCGGTTTCAAGATGCTTCTCGAAGTCCACCCGCTGGAGGTCGTTCATGATGTCGTAGATCAGGTCGTGCACCTCCTTGTGGTCCAGGGCCGGCAAGTTGATGCGTCGCACATCGCCATCGACACGGATCATCGGTGGCAGGCCGGCAGACAGGTGCAGGTCGGACGCGCCTTGTTTGGCGCTGAAAGCCAGCAGCTCAGTGATATCCATAGCGCTCCTCAATTCCAGTAGAATGCCGCGAACCTTCAGACCGCTGGCGCCTAATCCTCGCCTGAAAAGTCGCCGAGCGACGATCAGGCAAGGCAAAAGTCGGCGAAGAAGCGGAGTTGACGTCAGTCAATGAGCATTCTGAGTCGACTTTTAACGCCGCATGATCGAGTGCAGGCACTTTTCAGGCAGGATTTGATGTCCACGATAGCAGACAACACTCTTCAGGTTAGTTCACGCATCCAGGCAGCAGCCAAAGCCGCTCACCGTGATGAGAACAGCACCCAGCTACTGGCCGTGAGCAAAACCAAGCCCGCCGAGGCCCTGCGTGAAGCCTATGCCGCCGGGATCCGCGACTTTGGCGAAAACTACTTGCAGGAAGCCTTGGGCAAACAGCTCGAATTGGCCGACCTGCCCTTGATCTGGCACTTCATCGGCCCCATTCAATCGAACAAGACTCGTGCTATCGCCGAGCACTTCGACTGGGTGCACTCCGTGGATCGTTTGAAAATCGCACAACGCCTGTCCGAACAGCGCCCTGCCGATTTGCCGCCCTTGAACATCTGCATCCAGGTCAACGTCAGTGGTGAAGCCAGCAAATCCGGCTGCACCCCGGCTGACCTGCCCGACCTGGCCAATGCCATCAGCGCGCTGCCGCGTTTGAAACTGCGCGGGCTGATGGCGATTCCCGAGCCGACTGAAGATCGCGCCGCCCAGGACGCCGCCTTTGCTGCCGTGCAGAGCCTGCAAGCCAGCCTGAACCTGCCACTCGACACACTTTCCATGGGCATGAGCCACGACCTCGAGTCGGCCATCGCCCAGGGCGCCACTTGGGTCCGCATCGGTACGGCCCTGTTTGGCGCCCGCGATTACAGTCGACCATGAACTTGGCTGACTCACCTCTCTATAAGGACCTGACATGAGCAAGACTCGTATTGCCTTTATCGGAGCCGGCAACATGGCCGCCAGCCTGATCGGCGGCCTGCGCGCCAAAGGTCTGGACGCCGCGCAGATCCGCGCCAGCGATCCGGGCGAAGAAACCCGTGCCCGCGTGCACGCCGAACACGGCATCGAAATGTTTGCCGACAACGCCCAAGCCATCGAAGGCGTGGACGTGGTCGTGCTGGCGGTCAAGCCCCAGGCGATGAAAGCCGTTTGCGAAGCCATCCGCCCAAGCCTCAAGCCGAACCAGCTGGTGGTGTCGATTGCGGCCGGCATCACCTGCGCCAGCATGAACAACTGGCTTGGCGCCCAGCCGATCGTGCGCTGCATGCCCAACACCCCGGCGTTGCTGCGCCAGGGCGTGAGCGGCCTGTATGCCACGGCCCAAGTGAGCGCCGAGCAACGCCAGCAGGCCCAAGAACTGCTGTCGGCGGTCGGCATCGCTTTGTGGCTGGACGAAGAACAGCAGCTGGACGCGGTCACCGCCGTTTCCGGCTCCGGCCCTGCGTATTTCTTCCTGCTGATCGAAGCCATGACCGCTGCTGGCGTGAAGCTCGGCCTGCCACCCGAAATCGCTGCACAACTGACCGTGCAAACCGCGCTGGGCGCTGCACACATGGCAGTCGCCAGCGATGTTGACGCGGCTGAACTGCGTCGCCGCGTGACCTCGCCTGCGGGCACCACCGAAGCGGCGATCAAAGCGTTCCAGGCCGGTGGCTTCGAAGCCCTGGTGGAAAAAGCACTCGGCGCCGCCGCGCACCGCTCGGCCGAGATGGCCGAACAACTGGGCAAATAAGGAGCCTTACATGATTGGTTTGAACACCGCAGCGATTTACGTGCTGCAAACCCTCGGCAGCCTGTACCTGCTGATCGTGCTGCTGCGTTTCGTGCTGCAACTGGTGCGTGCAAACTTCTACAACCCGCTGTGCCAGTTCGCCGTAAAAGCGACCCAGCCACTGCTCAAGCCACTGCGCCGGATCATCCCGAGCCTGTTCGGCCTGGACATGTCCTCGTTGGTGCTGGCAATCCTCGTGCAACTGGCGTTGATGGCCCTGACCCTGCTGCTGACCTTCGGCACCACCGGTAACCCGCTGCAATTGCTGATCTGGTCGCTGATCGGCGTAACGGCGCTGTTCCTGAATATCTTCTTCTATGCCCTGATCATCAGCGTGATCCTGTCCTGGGTCGCACCGGGCAGCCACAACCCCGGCGCCGAGCTGGTGAACCAGATCTGCGAGCCGGCCCTGGCGCCGTTTCGCAAGATTCTGCCAAACCTCGGCGGCCTGGATATCTCGCCGATCCTGGCGTTCATGGTGCTCAAGCTGATCGACATGCTGGTGATCAACAACCTCGCAGCCTTGACCATGATGCCGCAAATCCTGCGCCTGCTGATCTGAGCCGGTGAGCTACTTTCGCTGGGACGGTGATGACCTGATTCTGGAATGTCACCTGCAACCTGCGGCCCGCAGCGATGATTTCGCCGGGCTGCACGGCGATCGCCTGAAGATCCGCCTGACGGCGCCGCCAGTCGAGGGCAAGGCCAATGCGTACCTGATGGCGTTTCTGGCCAAGGCGTTCGGGGTTTCCAAAAGCCAGGTCAGCCTGATCAGCGGCGAGTTGAACCGGCAGAAGCGGGTGCGGATCTGTTCGCCGAAGAAGCTGCCGGAGTTGCCGGATCTGGTGCGCCCGGCCTGACCTCAATGTGGCGAGGGAAAATCAGGCCCGGCCTTTGCTTGCCGCTAGCCACAGCGGTCTTTAGACTTACGCCTCATTTCAATGAGAGCAGGGTCGATGCCAGCTGCCTTCCCCCCCGATTCTGTTGGTCTGGTGACGCCGCAAGTGGCGCACTTCAGTGAACCCCTGGCCCTGGCCTGCGGTCGTTCGCTGCCAGCTTATGACCTGATCTATGAAACCTATGGCACGCTGAACGCCACGGCGAGCAATGCCGTGCTGATCTGCCATGCCTTGTCCGGTCACCATCACGCCGCCGGCTTCCACAGCCCCGACGACCGCAAGCCCGGTTGGTGGGACAGCTGCATCGGCCCCGGCAAACCGATCGACACCAACAAGTTCTTCGTGGTCAGCCTGAACAACCTTGGCGGTTGCAACGGTTCCACCGGCCCCAGCAGCATCAATCCGGAAACCGGCAAGCCGTTCGGTGCCGACTTCCCGGTACTGACCGTGGAAGACTGGGTACACAGCCAGGCGCGCCTGGCCGACCTGCTCGGCATCGACCAATGGGCGGCGGTGATCGGCGGCAGTCTGGGCGGCATGCAGGCCTTGCAGTGGACCATCTCCTACCCGGACCGCGTGCGGCACTGCCTGGCCATCGCCTCGGCGCCGAAACTGTCGGCACAGAACATCGCATTCAACGAAGTCGCACGCCAGGCGATCCTCACCGACCCGGAGTTCCACGGCGGTTCGTTCCAGGAAGCGGGCGTGATCCCCAAGCGCGGGCTGATGCTGGCGCGGATGGTCGGGCACATCACCTACCTGTCCGATGACTCCATGGGCGAAAAATTCGGTCGCGGCCTGAAGAGCGAAAAGCTCAACTACGACTTCCACAGCGTCGAGTTCCAGGTCGAAAGCTACCTGCGTTATCAAGGCGAGGAGTTTTCCGGACGTTTCGACGCCAACACCTACCTGCTGATGACCAAGGCGCTGGATTACTTCGACCCGGCGGCGAACTTCGACGATGACCTGGCGAAAACCTTCGCCAATGCCCAGGCCAAGTTCTGCGTGATGTCCTTCACCACCGACTGGCGTTTCTCCCCTGCCCGCTCGCGGGAACTGGTGGACGCGCTGATGGCGGCCAGGAAAGACGTCTGCTACCTGGAGATCGACGCTCCGCAAGGCCACGACGCGTTCCTGATTCCGATCCCGCGTTACTTGCAGGCCTTCAGCAATTACATGAACCGCATATCGCTTTGAGGAAGACATGAGAGCCGATCTGGAAATCATCCAGGAATGGATCCCCGCCGGCAGCCGCGTGCTCGACCTCGGCTGCGGTGACGGCGAGCTGCTGACCTGGCTGCGCGACCACAAGCAGGTCACCGGCTATGGCCTGGAAAACGACCCGGACAACATTGCCGAGTGCGTGGCCAAGGGCATCAACGTCATCGAGCAGGACCTGGACAAGGGCCTGGGCAACTTTGCCAGCAACAGCTTCGACATCGTGGTCATGACCCAGGCCCTGCAAGCCGTGCATTACCCGGACAAGATCCTCGACGAAATGCTGCGGGTCGGTCGCCAGTGCATCATCACCTTCCCCAACTTCGGCCACTGGCGCTGCCGCTGGTACCTGGCGAGCAAGGGCCGGATGCCGGTTTCGGAGTTTCTGCCGTACACCTGGTACAACACGCCAAACATTCACTTCTGCACCTTCGAAGACTTTGAAGCGCTGTGTCGCGAACGTGAAGCCAAGGTCATTGATCGACTTGCCGTGGATCAACAGCATCGACACGGGTGGGCCAGTAAGCTATGGCCTAATCTGTTAGGTGAGATCGGCATCTATCGCGTCAGCAGCCCCGGTCTGCCGGACCACAAGGTCGCGGTCTGAATCACGACACTTCGAGGAGAACGATCATGGGTCGTCTAGCGCTGTTTGTACTTACTGCCTGCCTGAGCGTCACCGCCATGGCCGCCGACGTCATCAAGAGCGAACGCCAGGAAACATTTGGCGATGTGACAGTGCACTACAACACCTTCAACTCGACTTATCTGACACCGGACATCGCCAAGGCGGCCGAGCTGACTCGCAGCAAAAACCAGGGCGTGATCAACGTCTCGGTGATCAAGGACGGCAAACCGCAAACAGCGCAAGTCAGCGGGACGGTCAAAGACCTGACCAGCCAAAGCGTTCCGTTGAAGTTCAAACAGATTACCGAAACCGGCGCGGTCTACTACATCGCCCAGTATCCGGTGGATCAGCAGGAAATCCGCACCTTTGAAATCAAGGTGCAGACCGGCGACAAAATCAACACCATCAATTTCAACCAAGAGCTTTTCCCCGGCGAATGATCAATTTCACGCAACTCGTACTGGCCAGCCATAACGCCGGCAAACTCAAGGAACTCCAGGCCATGCTCGGCGAGTCGGTGCACTTGCGCTCGATCGGCGAGTTCAGCAGTGTCGAGCCTGAAGAAACCGGCCTGTCGTTCGTCGAAAACGCCATTCTCAAGGCCCGCAATGCCTCGCGCATTTCCGGCCTGCCGGCCTTGGCCGACGATTCGGGGCTGGCGGTGGATTTCCTCGGCGGTGCGCCGGGTATCTATTCAGCCCGTTACGCTGACGGCAAGGGCGATGCGGCGAACAACGCCAAACTGCTCGACGTCATGAAGGACGTGCCACAAGCGGAGCGCGGCGCGCAATTCGTCTGCGTGTTGGCGCTGGTGCGTCATGCCGACGATCCGTTGCCAATCCTTTGCGAAGGCCTGTGGCATGGGCGCATCCTGACCCAGGCCAGCGGTGAGCACGGTTTCGGCTACGATCCGCTGTTCTGGGTGCCGGAGCGCGAGTGCTCCAGCGCCGAATTGAGCCCGAGTGACAAGAACCTCATCAGCCACCGCGCCCGTGCAATGGATCTGCTGCGCCAGCGTCTGGGCTTGAAATGACCATTGAATCGTCCGCGTCGCCGCTGATCTTCGGCGGCGCGCAATCGCCTCGGGCCGCTTTGCCTGTGCTGCCGCCCCTGGCGCTGTACATCCACATCCCGTGGTGTGTACGCAAATGCCCTTATTGCGACTTCAACTCCCACACCGCCAGCCCGGTGCTGCCGGAACAAGAGTATGTGGACGCCTTGCTCGCCGACCTCGATCAGGACCTGCATGCGGTCTATGGCCGCGAGCTGAGCTCGATCTTCTTCGGCGGCGGCACACCGAGCCTGTTCAGCGCCGAGGCGTTGGGCCGTTTGCTCAAGGGTGTCGAGCAACGCATTCCGTTTGCCAGCGACATAGAAATCACCCTGGAAGCCAACCCCGGGACGTTCGAGCAGGAGAAATTCCGCGCTTACCGGGCGCTGGGCATCAATCGCCTGTCGATCGGCATCCAGAGCTTTCAGGAAGAAAAACTCAAGGCCCTGGGGCGAATTCACAACGGCGATGAAGCCGTGCGCGCCGCCGGCATGGCCCGTCAGGCTGGCTTCGACAACTTCAATCTGGACCTGATGCACGGTTTGCCCGATCAGACGCTGGACGATGCCCTGAGCGACCTGCGCCAGGCCATCGCCCTGAAGCCGACGCACCTGTCCTGGTATCAGCTGACCCTGGAGCCGAACACGGTGTTCTGGAACCAGCCGCCGACGCTGCCGGAAGATGACGCCCTGTGGGACATTCAAGAGGCCGGTCAGGCGCTGTTGGCCGAGCACGGTTACGCGCAGTACGAAGTCTCGGCCTATGCCCAGCCCGGCCGTCCGGCGCGGCATAACCTCAATTACTGGAGTTTCGGCGACTTCATCGGCATCGGCGCCGGTGCCCACGGCAAGCTCAGCCATCCGGACGGGCGTATCGTGCGCACCTGGAAGACTCGCCTGCCGAAGGATTACCTCAATCCGGCCAAAAGCTTCAAGGCTGGCGAGAAAGCGCTGACCAACGAAGAACTGCCGTTCGAGTTCCTGATGAACGCCTTGCGCCTGACCGAGGGTGTCGAAGCGCGGTTGTATACGGAGCGCACCGGGATGCCCCTGGAAAGCCTTGCCGAAGGCCGCCGCGAGGCCGAACAAAGTGGCTTGTTGCAGGTCGAACCGTCACGTCTGGCAGCCACGATGCGCGGACAACTCTTTCTCAATGACTTGCTGCAGACTTTTCTGACATAAGGAAATCGAATGGATCTGGTACTCGACCTGCTCGCCACCGTGTCCCGCTGGAGCCGTAGCAACCTGTCGGAAATCTCTCTGGCACTGGTGGGCTGCTTGCTGGTGCTGTTTGGCGCCGACCTCAAGGGCTGGGTCGAGCAACGCCTGGGCAGCATCGCCGGCGCCTTGCGCATCCCGCTGATGGCCCTGCTGTGCATGGTCGGCAGCGGCGTGGCGCTGATCTATGCCACGCCATGGATCATCAAAGGCTTGAGCCAGTTCAACAACTACAGCCTGGCGCCGGTGTTGTTGGTGGTGCTGGTGTTGATCGGCGTCGTCGCCGACCGCCGCTGAGTGCTGATGATCGTTCCCCCGCTCTGCGTGGGAACGATCACAGCGTTGTGGCTTAGGACTGCTTCTCGAACTTCAGGTCCCACACGCCATGCCCAAGACGTTCGCCGCGGCGTTCGAACTTGGTGATCGGGCGTTCGGCCGGGCGCGGCACGCATTTGCCGTCTTCGGCGAGGTTGCGATAGCCCGGGGCGACGTTCATCACTTCCAGCATGTACTCGGCGTACGGTTCCCAGTCGGTGGCCATGTGCAGAATGCCGCCGACCTTCAGCTTGCTACGCACCAGTTCAGCGAACGATGCCTGAACGATACGACGCTTGTGGTGACGGCTCTTGTGCCACGGATCCGGGAAAAACAGCATCAGGCGGTCGAGACTGTTGTCGGCGATGCAACGGTTGAGCACTTCGATCGCATCGCAATCGTAGACACGCAGGTTGGTCAGGCCCTGAGTCAGCACGCCATTGAGCAGCGCGCCGACACCCGGACGGTGAACTTCAACGCCAATGAAATCCTGCTCCGGCGAAGCCGCGGCCATTTCCAGCAGCGAATGGCCCATGCCGAAACCGATTTCCAGCGAGCGCGGCGCCGAACGGCCGAACACCTGGTCGAAATCCACCGGCGCATCGGCCAGAGGCAGTACGAACAGCGGAGCGCCCTGCTCCAGGCCGCGTTGCTGGCCTTCGGTCATGCGCCCGGCGCGCATCACGAAACTCTTGATGCGGCGGTGTTGGCGCTCTTCGCCTTCTTCCTGCTGGATAGGCGTGTCGTTTGATTCAGTCATCAATGGCTCTTACTTGATCAGACCATCCAGCGGCGAGGAGGCGCTGGCATAGAGTTTTTTCGGCATGCGGCCGGCGAGGTAGGCCAGACGACCTGCCACGATGGCGTGTTTCATGGCTTCGGCCATCATGATCGGCTGCTGGGCATGGGCGATGGCCGAGTTCATCAGCACCGCGTCACAGCCCAGTTCCATGGCGATGGTGGCGTCGGAGGCAGTACCGACACCGGCATCCACCAGCACCGGAATTTTCGCCTCTTCGAGGATGATCTGCAGGTTGTACGGGTTGCAGATCCCCAGGCCCGAGCCGATCAGACCAGCCAGCGGCATGACCGCGATACAGCCGATTTCCGCCAGTTGACGGGCAATGATCGGATCATCGCTGGTGTACACCATCACGTCGAAACCTTCCTTGACCAGCACTTCGGCGGCCTTGAGGGTTTCGATCACGTTGGGGAACAGGGTTTTCTGATCCGCCAACACTTCCAGCTTCACCAGGTTGTGGCCGTCGAGCAGCTCACGGGCCAGGCGGCAGGTGCGCACGGCTTCAATGGCGTCGTAGCAACCGGCAGTGTTCGGCAGGAAGGTATAGCGATCCGGCGACAGGACTTCGAGCAGGTTCGGTTCGCCCGGGTTCTGGCCGAGGTTGGTCCGGCGCACGGCGAAGGTGACGATCTCGGCACCCGAAGCCTCGATGGCCAGGCGGGTTTCTTCCATGTCACGGTACTTGCCGGTGCCTACCAGCAAACGCGACTGGTAAGTACGACCGGCCAGGACGAAGGGCTTGTCGCTACGAACGATGCTCATGGGAAATCCTCTGTTGGGATGAGGTTCTTGCACAATGATTCTGTGGCCGATCGGGCCAGACGACTAGCCGCCGCCGATGGCGTGCACCACTTCGACCGAATCACCGTCGTTCAAGGTGGTATCTGCGTGCTGGCTGCGCGGGACGATATCCAGATTGAGCTCGACCGCCACCCGGCGCCCGGTCAGTTCCAGACGGGTCAGCAGGGCCGCAACGGTTTCACCGTCGGGCAGTTCAAGGGATTCGCCGTTCAACTGAATGCGCATGCCGAATGCCGCCATCATTTTTAGGGGCTGGCATTCTAGCCCGATCAGACTTGGCGACCCAAGCCATTCGTCACGAAATGGACTGCGTGGTCAGCTCAGCCGCCAGGCGGCAAGCCCCAGGCACAACCAACCGACCAGGAACGCCAGACCACCAAAGGGTGTGACGATCCCAAGCTTGCTGACGCCAGTCATCGTCAACAAGTACAGGCTGCCGGAAAACAACACAATACCGATGGCAAACGACGCACCGGCCCAAGTAATCAGACGACCGGGAATCTGCGTGGCCAGCAGCGCCACCCCCAGCAACGCCAAGGTATGCACCAGTTGATAAGTGACGCCCGTATGGAAAATCGTCAAATACTCAGGCGTCAGGCGGCTTTTCAGGCCGTGGGCGGCGAATGCGCCCAAGGCAACGCCGGTGAAACCGAAGAAAGCGGCTAGCACCAGAAAGCTACGCAGCATGAAGAACTCCAGTCAGACTCGATCAACAGGGTCTGTATAATGGCCGGCTCAACGGGTTCGGCCAAGCCATCTCTATGCTGCAGTTAATTTTCCGTCGTTTCACAAAGGCCCTGCTCTGGTTCGCGGCCGGCAGTGTCCTGCTGGTTCTGCTGTTTCGGGTGGTACCGCCACCGGGAACGGCGCTGATGGTCGAGCGCAAGATCGAATCCTGGTTCGACGGCGAGCCCATCGATCTGCAACGCACCTGGAAACCCTGGGATGAAATCTCCGACGACCTGAAAGTCGCGGTGATTGCCGGCGAAGACCAGAAGTTTCCCGAGCATTGGGGCTTCGATTTCAGCGCGATTCAGGCGGCGTTTGCACATAACGAGCGCGGCGGCTCGATTCGAGGCGCCAGCACCCTGAGCCAGCAAGTGTCGAAAAACCTGTTTCTGTGGTCTGGTCGCAGCTGGCTGCGTAAAGGCCTGGAAGCCTGGTTTACCGGACTGATCGAAGTGTTCTGGCCCAAGCAGCGGATTCTTGAGGTATACCTCAATAGCGTCGAGTGGGATGAAGGCGTGTTCGGCGCCGAAGCGGCGGCCCGACATCACTTTGGCGTGGGCGCTGGTTCGCTGTCCCGGCAGCAGGCAAGTTTGCTGGCCGCGGTACTGCCAAACCCGCGGGTGTGGAGCGCCAGCCATCCGACTTCTTACGTTGCAAGGCGGGCCGGGTGGATTCGCCAGCAGATGAATCAGTTGGGCGGGGACAGCTATCTGGTCGGCCTCAACGATTCCCGCCGGGCGCCGTGGGCTCAGTAACGCTGAAGATCCCACATTAGTTTTGTGGCGTATGCAGAAATAAAAACGCCCCGATCAAATGATCGGGGCGTTTTTTATTGCCGTTGCCGCAGTTACGCAGCGATCGACAACTTGAGCTTGTTCATCGCGCTCTTCTCGAGCTGAYGAATACGCTCGGCCGACACGTTGTACTTCTGCGCCAGGTCGTGCAGCGTGGCCTTTTCTTCTGCCAGCCAGCGCTGGTAGAGGATGTCGCGGCTGCGGTCGTCCAGCACTTCAAGCGCTTCGTGCAGGTTGTGGTTGGAGTTGTCGCTCCAGTCGGCGTCTTCCAGTTGACGAGCCGGATCGTACCGGTGGTCTTCCAGGTAGTTGGCCGGCGATTGGAAGGCACTGTCGTCGTCCGCTTCCGCGGCCGGGTCGAAGGCCATGTCATGGCCGGTCAGGCGACTTTCCATCTCGCGCACTTCCCGCGGCTCTACACCGAGGCTTTCCGCCACACGATGGACTTCCTCGTTGTTCAGCCAGGCCAGACGCTTCTTCTGGCTGCGCAGGTTGAAGAACAGCTTGCGCTGAGCCTTGGTGGTCGCGACTTTGACGATCCGCCAGTTGCGCAGGATGAACTCGTGGATTTCCGCCTTGATCCAGTGCACCGCAAAGGACACCAGGCGCACACCCATTTCCGGGTTGAAACGCTTGACCGCTTTCATCAAGCCGACGTTGCCTTCCTGGATCAGGTCAGCCTGGGCCAGGCCGTAACCGGAATAGCTACGGGCAATGTGTACGACAAAACGCAGGTGGGCGAGCACCATCTGCCGAGCCGCCCCCAGATCCTGCTCATAATAGAGACTCTCGGCCAGTTCACGCTCCTGCTCCGGCGTCAGCAATGGAATGCTGTTCACCGTGTGCACATAGGCCTCCAGGTTCGCACCCGGGACCAGAGCATATGCAGGCTGCAAAGAATTGGTCATACGAAAAAACCTCCGACTTACATAACTCGTGCAGTTCAGCACTGCGAAAATTGACCGGAAACCAAAAAACAAGTTCCCATAAACGCTGAAAGGTCAATACGAGCAAAATGATATTACTTTGGCGCAAGCTCCCGCAGGTGGCGTGCGACTGCAATCCATGCACCGATATACCCCAACAGCACCGCGCCAAGCAAGAGCGACAGACCGTCGGCAACTGGCACTCCGGCCAGCGCAAAATCACTGCCGTACAAACCGGCCAGTCCAACCACCGCGTCGTTCAGCCAGTTCAGGCCGAACGCCAATACGCCCCAGGAAAGAATCCCCGCACCGAAGCCATATAGCGCGCCCATGTACAGAAAGGGCCTGCGCACATAACTGTCCGTGCCGCCGACGAGTTTAATCACTTCTATCTCTGTGCGGCGGTTTTCAATATGAAGACGAATGGTATTGCCTATCACCAAAAGTAATGCAGAAACCAAAAGCACGGTCAGACCGAAGACAAAACGGTCGCCCAGCTTGAGGATGGCTGCCAGACGCTCGACCCAGACTAGATCAAGTTGCGCCTGTTGTACCTTCGGCAATTCGGAAAGTTTTTGTCGTAATGCTTCAAGCGCAGGCTTGTCGACCTCTTTCGGAGTCACCAGAACCACGCCCGGCAGCGGGTTTTCCGGCAGTTCCTTAAGGGCTTCGCCCAGTCCGGACTGCTGCTGGAACTCTTCCAGCGCCTGATCGCGACCCACGTATTCGGCATCCGCTACCCCCGGCATGCCTTTGATCTGCTCACGCAACGACTCACCCTCGGCAGGGCTGGCCTCAAGTTGCAGGTACAGGGAAATCTGCGCCGCACGCTGCCAGGAGCCACCGAGACGCTCAACGTTATTCAGCAAAAGTGACAGGCCCATCGGCAAGCTCAGGGCCACCGCCATCACCATGCAGGTGAAAAAGCTGCCGATCGGGTGCTTGCCCAAGCGACGCAAGCTGTCCAGCAAACTGGCACGATGACTTTCGATCCAGGCGCGGAACAGGGTGGCGAAATCCGGGCCATCGTCATCGTCGCGTTTTTTCTTCTGCTGTGGTTGCGGATCGGCGGCCTTCGGGGCCACACGCTCGGAAACCTTGGGGCTACGTGTCGCACTCATACGCCGGCCTCCCCGTCGCCGATCAATCGACCACGCTGCAGGGTCAGCATGCGATGACGCATGCGGGCAATCAGCGCCAGGTCGTGACTGGCGATCAGCACGCTGGTGCCCAGGCGGTTGATGTCTTCGAACACGCCCATGATTTCTGCCGCCAGACGCGGGTCGAGGTTACCGGTCGGTTCATCCGCCAGCAGCAAGGCCGGGCGGTGAACGATGGCGCGAGCGATGCCGACGCGCTGTTGCTGGCCGGTAGACAGGTCGCCAGGGTAGAGATCGGTTTTGTCCGAGAGCGCCACGCGCTCCAGGGCCGAGTCCACACGCTTGACGACCTCGGCTTTGGACAGGCCAAGGATCTGCAACGGCAACGCGACGTTATTGAACACCGTGCGATCGAACAGCAACTGGTGGTTCTGGAACACCACGCCGATCTGCCGGCGCAGGAACGGAATCTGCGCGTTGCTGATGGTGCTCAGGTCTTGCCCAGCCAGCAGCAATTTGCCGGTGGTCGGACGTTCCATGGCCAGCAACAGCCGTAACAAGGTGCTTTTTCCGGCGCCGGAATGGCCGGTGACAAACAAGAATTCGCCCCGACGGACTCGAAAGCTCAGCTCATGCAAGCCGACGTGACCGTTCGGGTAGCGTTTACCGACCTGTTCGAAACGAATCATGAACGCTCCCGCTCGGCAAACAATGCCTGGACAAAGGGTTCTGCTTCAAAAGTACGCAAATCGTCGATGCCTTCACCAACACCGATGTAACGGATCGGCAAGCCAAACTGCTTGGCCAGGGCGAAAATCACCCCGCCCTTGGCGGTGCCGTCGAGTTTGGTCAGCGCCAGGCCGGTCAATTCGACGGTCTGGTTGAATTGCTTGGCCTGGTTGATGGCGTTCTGGCCGGTACCGGCGTCGAGCACCAACAGCACCTCATGAGGCGCGTCGGCGTCGAGCTTGCCGATCACCCGGCGAACCTTCTTCAACTCTTCCATCAAATTGTCTTTGGTGTGCAGGCGACCGGCGGTGTCGGCGATCAACACATCAATGCCACGGGCCTTGGCGGCCTGCACGGCGTCGAAGATCACCGAAGCCGAGTCGGCGCCGGTGTGCTGGGCGATCACCGGGATCTTGTTGCGCTCGCCCCAGACCTGCAGTTGCTCGACCGCCGCGGCGCGGAAGGTGTCACCCGCGGCGAGCATGACTTTCTTGCCTTCCAGCTGCAGCTTCTTCGCCAACTTGCCGATGGTGGTGGTTTTGCCGGCGCCGTTGACGCCGACCACCAGAATCACGAACGGCTTGTTCTGCGAGGTAATTTTCAGCGGCTGCTCGACCGGTTTGAGCATCGCTGCCAATTCGGCTTGCAGGGATTTGTACAGCGCGTTGGCATCGGCCAGCTCCTTGCGCGCGACTTTCTGAGTCAGGCGCTGAATGATCACCGATGTCGCTTCGACGCCGACATCGGCGGTCAGCAGACGGGTTTCGATGTCTTCGAGCAGCTCGTCATCAATGATTTTCTTGCCGAGGAACAGGCTGGCCATGCCCTCGCCAATGCTGGCGCTGGTCTTGGACAGGCCTTGCTTGAGACGGGCGAAGAAACCGGCTTTGGTCTCTTCGGTACGCACAGGCTCGACTGGAGTCTGGACGGGAGCAACAGGCTCGGTGGCGACAGGAGCGATGACCGGTGCAGGTGCAGGTGCAGGTGCAGGTGCAGGTGCAGGCTCAGGCGCTTGAGCAACCGGAGCAACAAATGCTGGCACAACAGGCTCTGGAACCACTGGAGCAGGTTCGGCCACGAACACGGGCGCAACGGCTGCCGGCTCAACCACTGGCGCCCGAACCGGCTCCGGAGCAAACGCAGTCGGGGCCGGAATCGGCGGGGTGATGTGCGGCGCTTGCTCATCTTCAACCAGCGCCACCGGCTCTTCCGCTACCGGCAACGTCAGCCACGGCGTGGCAACTGGCGTCAGCGGCAATGGAGCCGCGACTTCGGTTTCAGGTACAAGCGCGGCCGCAGGTTGCAGCACCGGCTCGGCAATTGGCGCAGGCTTTTGCTCTATAACCGGTGCCGGGGTTGGCTCAGAAAGTGGCTGTGGCTGTTCGACTACGGGTTCCTGCGGCTTTTTGCGCAGCCATCCGAACAGGCTTTTCTTCTCACCAGCCGCAGCTGGGGTCTTCTTGTCGTCGTTGGAACCAAACATGGAGGACGGCTATCTCACGGTAGCGACGCGCCAAAAGGCGCCTCGGCAAATAAATAATTCGATGCTGAACAGACTGCGATTCATCCAGCTTGTTCACGCGCAACATTTTGTCGAGGTGCGAACGGCACCTCACAGAAACGATTTCACGAAGGACTGAAGCGGCAAAATCGGCGAAAAAGCAGAGTTTAGTTGATAAATCTCAGCCTTCTGCCGCAAACCCATACAACCTGATCAAACACTAAGGCTTGATAGGCGTGGCCGCCAGTAAAACGGATCAGTATCCTAGCACCCTCTCGCCCGCCGACGCTAAGACCAAGCGGGCAGCCCAACAGGTTTAAAAACGAATGAATGCTCTAGCCCGCCGCGCTGCAGGCCTGCTGCTCAGCACAGTTTGTCTGCCCCTCTCGGCCCTGGCTGCCGATCCACAACCGACCCACGAATTCACCCTCGACAACGGCCTGAAGGTTGTCGTGCGCGAAGATCATCGTGCGCCGGTCGTCGTTTCTCAAATCTGGTACAAGGTCGGCTCCAGCTACGAGACCCCGGGCCAGACCGGGTTGTCCCACGCGCTGGAACACATGATGTTCAAGGGCAGCGAGAAAGTCGGCCCCGGCGAAGCCTCGCTGATCCTGCGTGACCTCGGTGCCGAAGAGAACGCCTTCACCAGCGACGACTTCACCGCGTATTACCAGGTGCTGGCCCGCGACCGCCTGGGCGTGGCCTTCGAACTGGAAGCCGACCGCATGGCCAACCTGCGCCTGCCGGCCGACGAGTTCACCCGCGAAATCGAGGTGATCAAAGAAGAACGTCGCCTGCGCACCGACGACAAGCCGATGTCCAAGGCCTACGAACGCTTCATGGCCATGGCCTACCCCGCCAGCGGTTACCACACGCCGACCATCGGCTGGATGGCCGACCTCGACCGCATGAAAGTCGAAGAACTGCGCCATTGGTACCAGTCCTGGTATGTGCCGAACAACGCCACTCTGGTGGTGGTCGGCGATGTGACCCCGGACGAAGTCAAATCCCTGGCCCAGCGTTACTTCGGCCCGATCGCCAAGCGCGACGTGCCACCGGCGAAAATCCCGCTGGAGCTGCCTGAGCCCGGCGAACGCAAGATCACCCTGCATGTGCAGACCCAATTGCCGAGCCTGATGCTGGCCTTCAACGTGCCGAGCATTGCCACCGCCGCAGACAAACAATCAGTGAGCGCCCTGCGCCTGATTTCCGCCCTGCTCGACGGTGGCTATAGCGGCCGCATTCCGACGCAACTGGAGCGCGGCGAAGAGCTGGTGTCCGGCGGGTCGTCGAGCTACGACGCCTATACCCGTGGCGACAGCCTGTTCACCCTGTCGGCTTCGCCGAACACCCAGAAAAATAAAACCATGGCTCAGGCCGAAGCCGGCCTGTGGAAACTGCTCGAACAACTGAAAACCACAGCGCCGTCCACTGAAGAACTGGAGCGGGTACGAGCGCAGGTCATTGCCGGCCTGGTCTTTGAGCGCGACTCGATCACCAGCCAGGCCACCGCCATCGGCCAACTGGAAACCGTCGGCCTGTCCTGGAAACTGATGGACACCGAACTTGCCGACCTGGAAAGCGTGACTCCGCAAGACATTCAGAAGGCCGCCAAGCTGTATTTCACCCGCGAACGTCTCAGCGTCGCCCATGTACTGCCACAGGAGACGACTCATGAGTGAGCGTAAAAAGTCGCGTCTGGCCCTGATCGGCCTGATCGCTGTTGCACTGATCGGGTCTGCCGCCTTCTATCTGTCAAAACCCGACGAGTCCAACGCCAGCGAAGCCCTCGACAAGGCCAAGTCCACCCAGAAACTGCAATCGCTGGCAGAACTCGACGGCAAGGCCCCAAGCCATCGCTCGCTGAACGTGCAGACCTGGAACACCGCCGAAGGCGCCAAGGTGCTGTTCGTCGAAGCCCGTGAACTGCCGATGTTCGACATGCGCCTGATCTTCGCCGCCGGCAGCAGCCAGGACGGCGATGCACCCGGCCTGGCACTGCTGACCAACGCCATGCTCAACGAAGGTGTGGCCGGCAAAGATGTCGGCGCCATCGCTCAGGGCTTCGAAGGATTGGGCGCCGACTTCAGCAACGGCGCGTACAAAGACATGGCGCTTGCCTCCCTGCGCAGCCTCAGTGCCGTAGACAAACGCGAGCCTGCCTTGAAGCTGTTCGCTGAAGTCGTCGGCAAGCCGACCTTCCCCGCCGACTCGTTTGCGCGTATCAAGAACCAGATGCTCGCCGGCTTCGAATACCAGAAACAGAACCCCGGCAAACTCGCCAGCCTGGAGCTGATGAACCGCTTGTATGGCGATCACCCGTATGCACACTCCAGCGACGGCACAGCCAAGAGCATTCCACCGATCACCCTGGCGCAGTTGCGAGCCTTCCATCAGAAAGCCTACGCCGCCGGCAACGTGGTGATTGCGCTGGTGGGCGACCTGTCGCGCGCCGAGGCAGAGGCAGTTGCCGCACAAGTGTCCGCCGACCTGCCCAAAGGCCCGGCCCTGGCGAAAATCGAACAACCGACCGACCCCAAGCCCAGCATCGGCCATATCGAGTTTCCGTCCAAACAGACCAACCTGATGATCGCGCAACTGGGTATCGACCGTGACGATCCGGATTACGCAGCGCTGTCCATGGGCAACCAGATTCTTGGCGGCGGCGGTTTCGGCACCCGACTGATGAGCGAAGTGCGCGAGAAGCGTGGCCTGGCTTACGGCGTGTATTCGGGTTTCAGCCCGATGCAGGCTCGCGGCCCGTTCATGATCAACCTGCAAACCCGCGCCGAAATGAGCGAAGGCACCCTGAAACTGGTGCAGGATGTGCTCGCCGACTACCTCAAGACCGGCCCCACAGAGAAAGAACTCGACGACGCCAAGCGCGAACTGGCCGGCAGCTTCCCGCTGTCCACCGCCAGCAACGCCGATATCGTCGGCCAGATCGGTGCCATGGGTTTCTACAACTTGCCGCTGAGCTACCTGGAAGACTTCATGCAACAGTCCCAGAGCCTGACCGTCGAGCAAGTCAAAGCCGCACTGAACAAACACCTGAGTACGGACAAGCTGGTCATCGTCAGCGCTGGCCCGACCGTGCCACAAAAGCCGTTGCCGGCCCCAACTGACAAACCCGCCGAGCAACCGCTCGGGGTCCCGGAGCATTAATGGCCACTCGCCCAAAAAAACCTGTCCATAACGTGCATAACGGTGTGAACCAACTGCGCATCATCGGTGGCGAATGGCGCAGCCGTAAGCTGAGCTTCCCGGATGCTCCAGGCCTGCGCCCGACCCCAGACCGGGTACGTGAAACCTTGTTCAACTGGCTGGCGCCTTACGTCGCCGGGGCCAAGGTGCTCGATCCGTTTGCCGGCAGCGGCGCGCTGTTCCTGGAAGCCTTGTCCCGTGGCGCGGCCATGGGTCAGGCGCTGGACGCCAGCAACATCGCGGTGTCCAGCCTGAAAGAACATCTGGGCACCCTGCGCTGCACCAACGGCCAGGTACAGACTGCCGACGCMTTGCGTTATCTGGAAACCCAACCGGCCACGGCGTTCGACCTGGTATTCCTCGACCCGCCGTTCAATCAGAATCTGTTGCCTGTGGTTTGCACTCTGCTCGAAGAACGTCATTGGCTGGCCGACGATGCGTGGGTCTACACTGAAAGCGAAAGCGCACCGTCGATATTGGGTTTGCCAGAAAATTGGCGCCTGCATCGGGAGCAAAAATCGGGACGGGTGTACTACGCGTTGTGGCAACGTATGGCAGGGATCGCCGGCTAGTCCGGCCTGAGAAAACGGTGCGAAGCTCAGTCAGCTAACGCTGCGGGTACGCGCCGCAGCATCGAGAGCAATCGTGTCCCATCTGCCAGAACAATTCACCCCCGCCTTCACGCCCGCCTACGGCCTGGGTAATCCACACTTACAAACCCTGTGGGGTCCGCTATGGCGCAAAACCACGCATATCGAGCGTGAGCGCGAGCGATTGTGGCTTGAAGATGGCGATTTCCTTGACCTGGACTGGCACGGCCCCCACAGCGCGAATGCACCGTTGGTGCTGGTATTGCACGGCCTGACCGGCTCGTCGAATTCGCCTTATGTGGCCGGCATGCAGAAAGCGCTGGGTGCCCAGGGTTGGGCCAGCGTCGCGCTGAACTGGCGAGGTTGCTCCGGCGAGCCCAATCTGTTGCCGCGCAGTTACCATTCCGGGGCCAGTGAAGATTTGGCGGAAACCATCAGGCACCTGCGCACCCAACGCCCCCTCGCGCCGCTGTATGCGGTCGGTTATTCCATGGGCGGCAACGTGTTGCTCAAGCATCTGGGTGAAACCGGCAGCAACAGCGGTGTACTCGGTGCAGTGGCAGTGTCGGTGCCGTTTCGCCTCGATCACTGTGCCGATCGTATCAGCCAGGGTTTTTCCCAGTTCTACCAAGCGCATTTCATGCGAGAGATGGTCGCCTACATCAAGAACAAGCAACGCAGATTCCAGCATGAGGGACATGAGGATGGCCTGGCGGCATTGGAGGCGCTGGGCTCTTTGGAGAACTTGCGCACCTTCTGGGATTTCGACGGCCGGGTCACCGCACCGCTCAATGGTTTCGCCGATGCCGCGGATTACTATCGTCGCGCTTCGAGTCGTTATTTCCTTGGAGAGATTCGCACGCCGACCCTGATTATCCAGGCGGCTGACGATCCGTTTGTGTTTCCGCATAGCCTGCCGCAAGCCGACGAATTGTCCGCCAGCACTCAATTCGAGCTGCAGGCCAAGGGCGGGCATGTCGGTTTCGTCGAGGGTTCGTTCAGACAACCGGGTTACTACCTGGAACGGCGCATTCCCCAATGGCTGGCCGCCACGGGGCGCAAGTAAAACGTGGAGGTCAATCAGGGCGAGTCGATCCACTTCTGGCAAACGGCGCCGCTGGCCGGGGTCGAGTTGTTGTCCGCGCGTTACATCGAACACCGTTTCGCCCCTCATGTGCATGATGGCTATGTGATCGGCATGATCATGGCCGGCGCCCAGCGTTATCGCTATCGCGGTGCCGAGCATTTGGCGGGCAGCGGTACGCTGGTGCTGATCAACCCGGACGAACTGCACACTGGCCACAAAGGTACGGAAGACGGTTGGTTGTATCGGGCGTTTTATCCCGACAGCGGGCAAATTCTCTCGCTGCTGGAGGAGCTTGAGCTGCCGAGCAACACCCTGCCTGCGTTTGGCGCCACGCTGTACCGCGACCCGGATCTGGTGAGGGGCTTCTGCCAACTGCATCGACTGCTGGAAAGTCCGTCCACGGCCCTGCAGCAGCAAACGGTCTGGCGGGAAATGATGCTGTCGCTGTTGCAACGCCACGCAGCCGTCCCGATCGCCGGCAAACCCGGCAAGGAACACCGCGCGGTGACCTTGGCCAAAGAACGGCTGCAATCGCAATTGGCGGCGCCGCCCTCGCTGGAAGAACTGGCGGCGACGGTGAGCCTGTCCCCCTTCCACTTCGCCCGGGTGTTCCGCCGCGCCACCGGCATGCCGCCCCACGCCTGGTTGATGCAGCAGCGCATTGCTCGGGCACGGGCGTTGTTACAGGACGGCTGCCTGCCGCTGGAAGTCGCGACGCAACTGGGTTTTGCCGACCAGAGCCATCTGAGTCGGCAATTCAAGCAGGTTTATGGCGTTGGACCGGGAGCGTATCGCAGTGCGCGGCAGTTACCCGGTTGATGACACCAAAGATCCAAATGTGAGAGCCAGCCAGCCCCCACATTGGCTCTGCGCTTACTCGCCGGTGGCGACGCCTCGCGCGGGGTCGTTGATCCACTCGCTCCACGAACCGGCATACAACGCCCCCAACGGATAACCCGCCAGGCACAGGGCGAACAGGTTGTGGCAGGCCGTCACGCCGGAACCGCAATACGCGACCAGCTCCGTCGGCGAACGATCTCCGAGCTTCGCGGCAAACCGCTGCTTGAGCTGATCGGCGGGCAGAAAACGCCCGTCGCTGCCCAGGTTTTCGGTGAACGCGGCGCATTGTGCGCCGGGGATGTGCCCGGCAATCGGATCGATTGGCTCCACTTCGCCCTTGAAGCGCGGCATGGCGCGGGCGTCGAGCAAGGTCAACGCGGGCTGGCCGAGACGTTGCTGGAGCTGTTTGGCGCTGAGCACCAGCGAAGCATCCGGCGTCCCGGTGAACGTGCCGCGAGTGATCGACGGCGGATCAAGACTCAGGGGTAATCCGGCGGCGTGCCAGGCTTTCAGCCCGCCATCGAGAATGAACACACCGTCGCGCTTGCCCAGCCAGGCCAGCAACCACCAGGCCCGCGCCGCGTAGGCGCCAGGACCGTCATCGTACAAAACCACTTCGCTGTCGGCATTGATGCCCCAGGCTTGCAGGCGCTCGATCAGCTTTTCGGGTTCAGGCAACGGATGACGCCCGGTAACCCCCTTGACCACCGCCCCGCTCAGATCACGCTCAAGATCGGCAAAATTCGACCCGGCAATATGCCCTTCGGCATAACTGCGCTGACCGTAATCCGGGTCTTCGAGGGCAAAACGACAATCCAGAATCACCAGCCCCGGGGTCTCCTTTTTCAGGTCCAACGCTTGCGGGCTGATCAGTTGCGCAATGGGCATAACAGGGCTCCTGTGATGTTGTCGGTCTTGAATCCTAATGCACTTCTTCCAGCGCCTGGGCCAGTGGCACGTAAAATTCGTCGAACAGCGCATTTACCGCGTCGCGCGATTGATCGGTGACGAACCCGGCCTCAAGCACCAACACCTGATACACGCCGCGCTTAATAGCCTGTTCGCTCAAGTGGTTGGAGTTTTCCCGCGTGGTACACAGAAACCGTACCCACGACGTGAGGATGATCCAGGCGTTCAGCGTCAGGGACTCGATCTGAACCTTATCCATGTTCAGGATGCCAGCGGCGACGAACCCTTCGTAAATGGCGGTGCCCTGGATCAGACAGCGCTGGGAAAAGCGCCGGTAACGGGCGGCCAGCTCGGGATCGCTATCGAGCAAGTGCTCGAGGTCGCGATGCAAAAACCGGTAGCGCCACATGGCGGCGAGCAATTCCTTGAGGTAGAAGCGCTTGTCTTCGACCGTCGCGGCGCGGCCCTGGGGTGGGCGCAGGAAGCTGTCCACCAGGCTTTCGTACTCACTGAACAGTACAGCGATGATCGCCTGCTTGTTGGGGAAGTGGTAGTACAGGTTGCCCGGAGAAATCTCCATGTGGGCAGCAATGTGGTTGGTGCTGATGCTGCGCTCGCCCTGCTGATTGAACAGCTCCAGGCTGTTCTGCACGATGCGCTCGCTGGTTTTGATCCGAGGGGCCATGGCTTGAGCTTTAATTCAGAGTGCGGTGACGGGCATCTTACGACCTATCCGTGGGTGGATAAAACAAAGCTGCGTCAGGATGTCATTTGACTTTTTAGAGCATGGACTCTAAAAATCCCCTCATTACAATAAATCCGGAGCCGACCATGCCTGCTGACATCGCCTACCTGAAGAACTTGCAGCAGCCTCTGGACGAGCTCCAAACCCTGTTCGATGCTCAACGCGCCGCGTATGCAGGCAACCCGATGCCACCCGCGGCTCAGCGCCAGCAATGGCTAAAGGTATTGCGGGACCTGTTGAGCAATGAGCGCCAGGCCTTGATCGACGCCATCAGCCAGGATTTCAGCCATCGCAGCGCCGACGAAACCCTGCTCGCCGAATTGATGCCCAGCCTGCACGGTATTCACTACGCCAGCCAGCATCTCAAAGGCTGGATGAAAACCTCACGGCGTAAAGTCGGCATCGCCTTTCAACCGGCGTCGGCCAAAGTCGTTTATCAGCCGCTGGGCGTGGTTGGGGTGATCGTGCCGTGGAACTATCCGCTATATCTGGCCATCGGGCCGTTGGTGGGGGCTTTGTCGGCGGGCAACCGGGTGATGCTCAAACTCAGCGAATCGACCCCCGCCACCGGTTTGCTGCTCAAGGAATTGCTGGGGCGGGTATTCCCTCAAGATCTGGTCTGCGTGGTGCTCGGCGAGGCCGATATCGGTGTGGCGTTCTCCCGGCTGCGCTTCGATCATCTGCTGTTCACTGGCGCCACCAGCATCGGCAAACACGTGATGCGCGCCGCCGCCGAGAACCTGACCCCGGTGACCCTCGAACTGGGCGGCAAGTCCCCGGCCATCGTTTCCCGCGACGTGCCGCTCAAGGACGCCGCCGAACGCATCGCTTTCGGCAAGACCCTCAACGCCGGGCAAACCTGTGTCGCCCCGGACTACGTGCTGGTGCCGGAAGACCGCGTCGGCTCTTTCGTCGAAGCCTATCGCCAGGCAGTTCGCGGGTTTTATCCGACCCTGGCCGACAATCCGGACTACACCGCCATCATCAATGACCGACAACTGGCGCGGCTCAACGGCTACCTCAGCGACGCTACCAGCAAGGGCGCGCTGCTGATTCCGCTGTTCGATCAGGGCCAGGGCCGGCGCATGGGTCATAGCCTGCTGCTCAACGTCAGCGACGACATGACGGTGATGCAGGACGAAATCTTCGGCCCGCTGCTGCCGATCGTGCCGTACAAGGACCTCGATGAAGCGTTTGCCTACATCAACCAACGGCCTCGTCCGCTGGCGCTGTATTACTTCGGCTACGACAAGCGCGAGCAAAGCCGCGTTCTCCACGAAACCCATTCCGGTGGCGTTTGCCTCAACGACACCTTGCTGCACGTCGCCCAGGACGACATGCCGTTCGGCGGCATCGGCGCCTCGGGCATGGGCCACTACCACGGCCATGAGGGCTTCCTGACCTTCAGCAAGGCCAAGGGAGTGCTGATCAAACAGCGTTTCAATGCGGCAAAGCTGATCTATCCGCCGTACGGCAAATCCATTCAGAAACTGATCCAGAAGCTGTTTATTCGCTAACGATCAACACCGCCGGGTAATAACAATAATGAGCCCAAGCCTGTCCGACACACCCGCGCTGTCACGGCGCGGCCTGCTTAAATTCAGCCTGGGCGCCAGCGCTTTTCTGGCCACGGCAGGATTAGGCGCGAGCCTCAGCGGCTGCTCGTCGAGCACGGCGGCCAGCGGTTTCGCGACTCTGCGCAGCGGTGACCTGTTGTTTCTGCGGGCACTGATCCCGGTAATGCTCGACGGTGCCGTGATCGTCGAGAAAATGCCGGCCGCCGTCGAAGGCACCCTCAAGAGCCTGGATTACAGCCTCGATCACCTGTCTGCGGAAATGCTCAAGCTGACCCGGCAATTGTTCGATGTGCTGGGGATGAGCATCACCCGCGGCCCACTGACCGGGATCTGGGGCAGCTGGGAAAACGCCAGCGGCGAAGATATCCGACACTTTCTCGATCGCTGGGAAAACAGCTCGCTGAGCTTGCTGCGCATGGGCCATGGCTCGTTGCTGCAAATGGTGATGATGGCGTGGTACAGCCGGGCGGAGTCTTGGGTGCATTGTGGGTATCCGGGGCCGCCTACGGTTTAAAACCTCTCGAGCAAGCCCGCGAAGACGCCAGCCGCCTCACCATCGCACCCAAAAACATAACAACAAGAGAGCCTGACAATGCCCGTACCCGATCCATTCCGTGAAGGCCTGGCCCGTGGCTGGAAAACCTACAACGGCGCCCAGCTGAGCCAGGACCTGACCCTCGAAGCGGATGTGGCGATCATCGGCAGCGGTGCCGGCGGCGGGACCACCGCCGAAATCCTCAGCGCCGCAGGCTACAAGGTATTGCTCATAGAAGAAGGCCCACTCAAGACCAGCAGCGACTTCAAGATGCTCGAAGATCAGGCCTACACCAGCCTCTATCAGGAAGGCATCGGACGCATGAGCAAGGACGGTGCGATCACCATCCTCCAGGGCCGGGCGGTGGGCGGTACCACGCTGATCAACTGGACCTCGAGCTTTCGCACCCCGGATCCGACGCTCGAACACTGGGCCAAAGAACATGACGTCGTAGGCCACACACCGGCCGAAATGGCGCCCTGGTTCGAGAAAATGGAACAACGCCTGGGCATCGCCCCGTGGCGGGTGCCGCCCAACGCCAACAACGACGTCATCCGCAAGGGCTGCGAAAAACTCGGCTACGCCTGGCATGTGATCCCGCGCAACGTGCGCGGTTGCTGGAACATCGGCTACTGCGGCATGGGTTGCCCGACCAACGCCAAGCAATCGATGCTGGTCACGACCATCCCGGCGACCCTGGAAAAAGGTGGCGAGCTGCTCTATCTGGCCCGCGCTGAAAAGCTGTCGATCAAGGACGGCAGGGTCACAGGCCTGCACTGCGTGGCGATGGATGAGCGTTGCGTCGCCCCTACCGGTCGCACGATCACGGTCAAGGCACGGCATTACGTGCTGGCCGGCGGCGGGATCAACAGCCCGGCGCTGCTGTTGCGTTCAGAGGCGCCGGATCCGCATGAGCGACTGGGAAAACGGACGTTCCTGCATTTGGTCAACATGTCCGCCGGGCTGTTCGACGAGGTGATCAACCCGTTCTACGGCGCGCCGCAGTCGATTTATTCCGACCATTTCCAGTGGCAGGACGGCACCACCGGCAAGATGTCCTACAAATTGGAGGTCCCACCGCTGCACCCGGCGCTGGCCACCACCCTGCTCGGTGGCTTCGGCATGGAAAACGCCCGGCACATGGAGAATCTGCCACATACCCACGCGATGCTGGCGTTGCTGCGAGACGGTTTTCACCCGGACAGCCCCGGCGGCAGTGTCGAATTGCGCAGTGATGGCACGCCGGTGCTCGACTATCAGGTTTCACCGTATGCCTGGGACGGGTTGCGCCGGGCGTTCCATAGCATGGCCGAGATCCAGTTCGCCGGTGGCGCCAACGCTGTGATGCCGATGCATGCCGACGCCCGTTACGTGAAAACCCTCACCGAAGCGCGTGCATTGATCGACGGATTGAGCCTTGAGTTGTATCGCACGCGCCTGGGCAGTGCTCATGTAATGGGCGGTTGTGCCATGGGTGAAGATCCGAAAAACGCCGTGACCGACAGCCTCGGCCGACATCACCAACTGCACAATCTATCGATCCACGACGGCTCGCTATTCCCCACCAGCATTGGGGCAAACCCACAATTGTCGGTCTACGGACTGACAGCGCAACTGGCGAATTCACTGGCCGAGCGTTTGAAAAACCCATGAAAACGCGGAATATTCCCATCGTCTATAGTGCTTTCTTACCCAACAGGCGACTTGGCCGACCGGGAAGGCTGCGATACCATCCGACTCCCCAACGGACTCCCGCCAGGACGACGCGATGAACCGAGTGTTGTACCCAGGTACCTTCGACCCTATTACCAAGGGCCATGGCGATCTGGTCGAACGCGCCTCGCGCCTGTTCGATCACGTGATCATCGCCGTCGCCGCCAGCCCGAAGAAAAACCCGCTGTTTCCCTTGGAACAACGTGTGGAGCTGGCCCGCGAGGTCACCAAACATTTGCCGAACGTTGAAGTCGTCGGCTTCTCGACGCTGCTCGCGCATTTCGCCAAAGAGCAGAACGCCAATGTGTTCCTGCGTGGTTTGCGCGCGGTGTCGGACTTCGAATACGAATTCCAGCTGGCCAACATGAACCGCCAACTGGCACCGGATGTGGAAAGCCTGTTTCTTACCCCGTCCGAGCGTTATTCGTTCATTTCCTCGACACTGGTCCGTGAAATCGCGGCCCTGGGCGGCGATATCACCAAGTTCGTCCACCCGGTGGTGGCCGACGCCCTCACCGAACGCTTCAAAAAGTAGGCGCTGCCGAAGGTTGCGATCTGCTGCACTTGATCGCGCCCGCGTGCACTGCGGGCGCCAATGCGGCACAATTGTACGCATTGGTTTATTGCGCCAGGGCCTGCCGCCCCGGCTGGAGTTAGCATGTCCCTGATCATCACCGACGATTGCATCAACTGCGACGTCTGCGAACCCGAGTGCCCGAACGCCGCCATTTCCCAGGGCGAAGAGATCTACGTGATCGACCCGAACCTGTGCACGCAATGTGTCGGCCACTACGACGAACCGCAGTGCCAGCAGGTCTGCCCGGTGGATTGCATTCCGCTGGACGAGGCCCATCCGGAAACTGAAGAACAGTTGATGGAGAAATACCGGAAGATTACCGGTAAGGCTTGAAAGCCTGAAAAGATCGCAGCCTTCGGCAGCTCCTACGCTGGAATGCGTACACCAGTAGGAGCTGCCGAAGGCTGCGATCTTTTGATTTGCTTCACTCCCGCTGCTCAAACCCTTCCCCGACACACCCCAGACACCGCACAAACGCCGCTTTCGCCGGGTCGACCACCAGCGCCTGCCCTGCATCGCCAATGCCGCCGCCCAGCGCGGTAAATGGCAGCGACACCACAAACGCCCCGGCACCGATCACTGTCGCCACCACCAGCAACGGTCGGGCAATCAGCAGATCGCCAAGCATGGCGTAGGCCGGTGGATTCTGGATGGTGTAACGCGGGTCGCCGCTGCCGTTCTCAGTAGCCAGCGCGGGCGCAGCGATGCTCAGCAGCAGCGTGACGACAAAGGTTCGAAACAGATTCATGGCACGGTCCTTCGGCTAGGCAGTGAGAACACTGACTATAGACCGTAGCCGATATCAGCTTTGACAGCGCGGACAAAAGACGCTGGCGCGCTGCCCGAGTTTGACTTCCCGCAGCCCCGTGCCACAGACCTTGCAGTGTTCACCACCACGGCCGTACACGAACAGCTCCTGCTGGAAGTACCCCGGCTGGCCGTCGCCGCCGATAAAGTCCCGCAACGTGGTACCGCCCCGTTCGATGGCGAGCGCCAGGATGCGCTTGATCTCGATCGCCAGCTTCAAATAACGCCCCCGGGAAATGCTCTTGGCCTCGCGGCGCGGGTCGATGCCGGCAGCAAACAGCGCTTCGGTCGCGTAGATATTGCCGACGCCAACCACCACCGCGTTATCCATGATGAACGGCTTGACCGCCATGGATCGCCCGCGGGACAGCTGGAACAGACGCTCGCCATCGAACAGATCGGTCAACGGCTCCGGCCCCAGGCGAACCAGCAGTTCGTGATTCAGCGGGTCGAGACTCCAGAGCATCGCCCCGAACCGACGCGGGTCGGTGTAACGCAGGGCCAGGCCCGATTCCAGCTCGATGTCCACATGCTCATGCTTGGCCGCCGGCAAGCCGGCTTCCACCAGCCGCAGATTCCCCGACATGCCCAAATGGCTGATCAACGTGCCGACTTCGGCATTGATCAGTAAATACTTGGCCCGCCGTTCCACCAGCACGATGCGCTGGCCCGACAGCCGCACATCCAGGTCTTCGGGGATCGGCCAGCGCAGACGGCGCTCACGCACGATCACCCGGCTGACGCGCTGGCCTTCCAGGTGCGGTGCAATTCCGCGGCGGGTGGTTTCGACTTCCGGCAGTTCTGGCATGGGGCTCTCGAATCAGGCGAGTTCGACACTCAACGCGTGGCGAGGTCGCGAATCTCTTGTTTCTGGGTTTCGAAATCGTATTCCGATAGACCGATGTAATCGAGCACAAGGTGCCCGACGTTGTTCCATTCGTGGTCTTCGGACTGGTTGCCCAGCACCCGATAGGAGGCGCAAATGTGCTCGGCCATCTTCAGGATTGCCAGCAGGTTTTTCAGTGGCGTATTGCGGCACGACTCATCGCTGAAAATGGCCAGGGCATTGTGATGGTTGGCAATGGCCTGGGTGACGTGTTCCGGCAGACGCCAGGACTTGGCGGTGTAATACCCGACCACCGCGTGGTTGGTGTTGTATTGCCTGTTCTCGGTATCCACCACGCGGCATTCGGCGCTGGCGTTGGCATAGGCCTGTTCCAGCACTTTCATGTAATCGGGGAATTTCTTGAGCATCAGCGGGATGCCGCAATCGTGGAACAGGCCCAGCGCATAAGCTTCATCACCGGCCTGGACGCCGACGCGCTTGGCCAGGCTCAGGCAGGTCATCGCCACGTCCTGCGCCGTGTCCCAGAAACGGTTGAGGGTGACGATTGCATCGTCGTTCAGCGCGCCCTTGATCGACTGCGCGTTAATCAGGTTGATGATCGAACGACTGCCCAACAGGTTTACTGCACGCTGGATCGCGGTGATCTTGTTACTCAAGCCGTAGTACGGCGAATTGACGATTTTCAGCAAGGCGCCGGAAAGGCCAGGGTCCTGGGAGATCAGCTTGGCGATCACCTCCAGGTCCGGGTCGGGCATATATTGCTCCATCTGCAGATCCACCATGATCTGCGGCTGGGCCGGCACACTGATGCCTTGCAGGGACTGTTGAATCTGTTCAGAAGACAGCTCTTGGGACATAAGTACGCACTCCGGGTCAGGCGGGGATTCTACCCCTTAAAAAGATCGATCCGACAGCCAGTCAAACTCAATCCATATGTGTGCGGGCCCGCGATGGCGTCATGCGCGTTTCATCGTCCGTCAAACCCGCCACTCCCTCAACACGCTATACTCCCGCTCTTTTTTCCGGAGCGACGTCATGTCCCTGCCTAGCCTGCGCCTCAAAGCCAACGCCGACCGACGCCTGCGCAACGGTCACTTGTGGGTCTACAGCAACGAAATCGATGTAGCCGCCACCCCATTGCACGGCTTCAAGGCCGGCGACCAGGCGATCCTCGAAGCCGCCGGCGGCAAGCCGCTGGGCATCGTTGCCATGAGCCCGAACAATCTGATCTGCGCCCGCCTGCTGTCGCGCGACATCAAGTTGCCGCTGGACAAGTCGCTGCTGGTGCATCGCCTGAACGTCGCCCTGTCGCTGCGCGATCGCCTGTTCGACAAGCCGTTCTATCGTCTGGTCTACGGCGACTCCGACCTGCTGCCAGGCCTGGTGGTCGACCGTTTCGGCGACATCCTGGTGGTCCAGATCGCTTCGGCGACCATGGAAGCTCACAAAGATGACGTGATCGCGGCCCTGACCCAAGTGCTCAAGCCAAGCGGCATCCTGTTCAAGAACGACTCCGCCGCCCGTGACGCCGAAGGCCTCAACCGTTACGTCGAAACCGTGTTCGGCCTGGTGCCGGAGTGGGTGGCGCTGGAAGAGAACGGCGTGAAGTTCGAAGCGCCGGTCATCCAGGGCCAGAAAACCGGCTGGTTCTATGACCACCGCATGAACCGCGCGCGTCTGGCACCTTATGCCAAAGGCAAACGCGTGCTGGACTTGTACAGCTACATCGGCGGCTGGGGCGTGCAAGCGGCCGCCTTCGGCGCCAGTGAAGTGTTCTGCGTCGATGCGTCGGCCTTCGCCCTCGACGGCGTCGAGCGCAACGCCGCACTGAACGGTTTCGCCGAAAAAATGACCTGCATTGAAGGCGACGTGTTCGAAGCCCTCAAAGAGCTGAAAGCCAGCGAAGAGCGTTTCGACGTCATCGTGGCCGACCCTCCTGCATTCATCAAACGCAAGAAAGACATGAAAAACGGTGAAGGTGCCTACCGTCGCCTGAACGAACAAGCCATGCGCCTGCTCAGCAAGGACGGCATCCTGGTCAGCGCATCGTGCTCGATGCACCTGCCGGAAGACGATCTGCAGAACATCCTGCTGACCAGCGCCCGTCACCTGGACCGCAACATCCAGATGCTGGAGCGCGGCGGACAAGGCCCGGATCACCCGGTTCACCCAGCCATTGCCGAAACCCGCTACATCAAGAGCATTACCTGCCGTCTGCTGCCAAACAGCTGAGTACGCCGGTTTGACGGGGAGCCGACAGGCTCTCCGTCAGCCATTCTGACGCCGCGACATCTCCTCTCCCACCCCATCGTCTTACTCTTGCAGTCCTACAAACTTGCAGGACGTTTCTCTGCACATTTGATTTGAAAGAATACAACTTACAAACTTTCTCCAACCCCAAGACTGCTCCGACAAAATTACTGGAATATTCCTACTTGATCTCCCCTTGATAAGAGCCCATTAAAGCCTATGATTGAGTTGTCACCTCGAAGTGACACTTACTATCAAATGACAAGGAGTCAACAACATGAAAGCAATTACTCTGGAAGCTAACAAAATCGCCAACCTGGCTTTTCTGGTTGCACCAAAAGCCCGCTAAGTAAATGAGACGCTGGGGAGTGCCGGCTACCCAGCGTGTTCTATGGCACCCGTCCAGAGCGAACCGCCCACCATGCAGATAAACCCATATCTATTCATACTTCCTCGCACGCCCGGCCAAATAGTCTGGGATTACAAAAATCACAAACAATTTGAACTAAGCCTTGAATACTCAAGCAGACTTACGCAACTTATCAACAACCCCGAACTTTATAACGACAGCAACATAGTTGACACTCAACTCCTGAACGCAGGAATACTGACAACATCAATACAAGGTACTGTTGAATGGGGCTGGGATGAACTGTCGAAGATATTCCATATCGGTACCAAAAACATCCCCTGCGAACATGTCCCTCAGGATATTCATGAATGGTCTAGACACTACCTGGACCACTGCACCGAAGTGCTGGCCGCTCCTGCGCCGAGCAACCGACCCACAGAACGCCAGGCGCGGGAGCTGATTGGCCTGCCAAAGCCTTCCTGCCTGCCGGAAGGGTCTCTTGCCAACGTCCTGATCGGCCGAAAAACCTGCCGCACCTTCACCGATGCCGCCGTTTCACTGGAAGCTATCGGCACGCTGCTTTACCTGTCCCTGGGCTACTTGCATGAGCGCGAAAACGATGTCGACGAAACCCTTGTCGAAGGTCTCGATGCCCGGCGCAGCAGCCCATCCGGTGGCGGGCTGAATGCCTGCGAAGGATTTCTGCATGTACACAACGTCAGCGGCCTGAAGCCCGGGCTCTACGCCTACCATCCCGCCGACCACGCCCTGAGTTTCGTCAACCCGACACCTGACTCACCACTGGGGCAGTTGTTGTGCGGGCAGCACTTCATCAACAACCTGCCCGTGGGCCTGTTCATCACCAGTCGGTTCGACAAGCTGTGGTGGAAATATGAACACTCGCGAGCCTACCGAATGGCCTTCGTGGAAGCAGGGCATATTTCTCAAACATTCCAACTGGTGGCCACTGCACTGGGGTTGAACACCTGGCTGACGGGGGCGCTGGCCGATGATCAGGTCGAGGTGTTGCTGGGGATCGAGGACAGCGCAGAACAACCGTTGTTTTTTGTCGGCTGTGGCTACAGCGACGGACAAATGATGTGCAAGGAATTGAAAGATCTTCTGAGCAGTCGGGAGCCGCAACAATGACCACTCCCATCGTTGCCCCGCCGGACCACCCCGTGTCCTGGGCTCATCGTTACACCCTGGGCGACTGGAATACCCGCGCATCTGTGCGCACCAGCGAACACGATTATCTATTACCGCCAGACCTGGAACAGCAACTGGAAACGCGCCACTGGTTTCCTCCAGGCTTCCTGGCTTACCTGACTCACCCGGCTATCCAGGCGGCAGGTCAAACCGTCATCCATCGGTTGTCGGCCAATCATCTGGTGTACTTCCTCGACTACACCACCTTGCTTGAGCACCGCATCGTCAACCGCTCCGTGGAAACCATCATCCACGATGAACTGAACGTCCACATTCCCTCACGAATGAAGACCGCCGCGCTTCAGCTTTATACAGACGAGGGATACCACGCCCTGTTCTCCAATAGCCTTGCCGAACAGGTTGCCCTGTTCTACGGAATCAGTCGGCGTCCGGTCATGCCCCACCGCATCATGCGATTGAACACCCTGCTCGAACGCGCCCCTGAAAGACACAGGGCGCTGGCCTGGTTTCTCGTCGGGTTCGTGTCGGAGACGATCATTGCCAAGGAACTACTCGATGTCTGTCGTAACGACCTGGTTTCCAGCGTCCAGGCAATGCTCAGGGATCATCTGGCGGACGAGGCGCGCCATAGTCGCTATTTCTCTGAAGTGTTCCATTACCTGTGGCTGACGCTGAACAGCCCTCAACGCACGTTTGCCGCCAAAACGCTGCTGGACGTCATCCGGACGTTCTTCGAGGCCGATGAGCGATGGATGCACGAAAGCCTGCACAGCGCGGGTCTTGGCCAGACCACCATCACGGACATTCTCGGCGCCCTGAGTAGCCCGCAAGCCACTGATCTACGGGCGCGATCCGGGACTGGCGCGACGCTTCAAGCTTTGAAAAAGGCAGGCTTCTTCGACTCGCCTGACAACCAGCAACTGTTCATGAAGGCAGGGCTTATCGATGGCTGAAGGACAATCCGCAGTAACGGCCAGACAACGTCGAGGAGCGGCCAGCCTGTTGTTGGCAATGGTGCTGCTTGGCGTGTTCCCGCTGGATGTCCTGCTGCCCTCTTTCCCTGCGCTCGCTGAACATTTTCGCAGTACGCCCGCCGATATTACGCTGTCGATCAGTCTGTTTGCCGTCGGCATAGCGGCCTCTCAACTGCTGATCGGGCCGCTGTCGGATGTGATCGGGCGCAAAGGACTGTTGCTCGCTGGAATAACCATCTCGATGCTGGGTGCAGTGGGCTGCACGCTGACCACGGACTATGTTCACTTCCTGTTGTTCCGTGTGATTCAGGCACTCGGCTGCGGGTGTTTCGTGCTGTCACAAGCATTGATCCAGGACCTGTTCGAGGGCGAGGAGCGTGACCGGTTGCGGATCCTGATGGTGACTGCCACCGGCGTTTTCATCTCGGTCTCACCGTTGGCCGGCACGTTCCTGCAAGCCACGCTGGGCTGGCAGGGCAGCTTTGGGGTGTTTATCGCACTGGCTGGAATAGTGCTGCTCAAGGCCTGTTTTTTTCTCGAAAACACTCGACCTGCGGCAACCGGGGCGCTATCGAATATCTTCCAGCCCTACCGCCGGGTCTTGTGCGATGTCGACTTTCTGTCCTACTGGCTGATTTCCGCCTTTGCTTTCGCCTGCCATTTTTCCTTCATAGTGATTTCGCCGCTGATTTTCATGGATCAACTCCAGCTGTCGGCCTATGACTTCTCGCTGATTCTGCTGGTCTATGGCGGCGCCTACATTGTCGGCGGCACGGTTGCGACGCTGCTGGGTAAACGTATCAGTCCCGGTCATCAAGTCATCAGCGGGCTGAGCCTGATCCTGCTGTCCGGCGTGATCATGCTTTACCTCTCAAGCCACTTTACGCTGTCCCCGTTTACCGTCCTGGTACCGATGCTCATCTGTACTGCCGGCACTACCATCGCCCGACCGGCCGCCACGTCCAAAGCCATGAGCCTGTTCCCTGAAAATGCGGGAACTTCGGCGTCGGCCGGCAGCACGGTGATTTTCATCTGTGGCGGGTTGATCAGTGCGCTCATCAGCCTGAGCCCGGCCAACCTGCAATCCACGCTGGGATACAGCTTTATCATCCTGAGCAGCGTGGCGCTGGTGCTCAACAGTCGTATCCATAGCCGAGCCAAAAGCCCGGGAGCCAACCCAAGTGTCGAATAATCCTGCCGGTCGTCATCCCACACGCCCCGTCAGCACTGGATCAACGTTTTCCGGCATTCCCTCCTGACGCCAGCGGTGTAGAATCGCGAGATTCATCGCCAGTCATCCCCCGGCGGGTTTATGAGCTCAAGCTGAAGCGCGCGGCGATCCCGCAAAGTTATCGGCAACTTCCGGACACACGGCCATTTCTGAGTGTTCCAGACGTCAATAGAAGCTCACTTCCCTTTTGATACCTGATTTGCCGCCCGGAGTGCTCCATGCCTGATTACCGCTCGAAAACATCCACCCACGGCCGCAACATGGCCGGTGCTCGCGCACTGTGGCGCGCCACGGGGATGAAAGATGACGACTTCAAGAAGCCGATCATCGCCATTGCCAACTCCTTTACCCAGTTCGTACCGGGCCATGTGCACCTGAAGGATCTGGGTCAACTGGTCGCTCGTGAAATCGAACGGGCCGGCGGCGTAGCCAAAGAATTCAACACCATCGCCGTGGATGACGGCATTGCCATGGGCCACGACGGCATGCTCTATTCGCTGCCGAGCCGCGAGATCATCGCCGACTCCGTCGAATACATGGTCAACGCCCACTGCGCCGACGCCATTGTCTGCATTTCCAACTGCGACAAGATCACCCCTGGCATGCTGATGGCCGCCTTGCGCCTGAACATCCCGGTAATCTTCGTGTCCGGCGGCCCGATGGAAGCCGGCAAGACCAAACTGGCCAGCCACGGTCTCGACCTGGTCGACGCCATGGTGATCGCCGCCGACTCCAGCGCCTCTGACGAGAAGGTCGCCGAGTACGAGCGTAGCGCCTGCCCTACTTGCGGCTCCTGCTCCGGCATGTTCACCGCCAACTCGATGAACTGCCTGACCGAAGCCCTTGGTCTCGCATTGCCGGGCAACGGTTCGACCCTGGCGACCCACAGCGACCGCGAACAGCTGTTCCTGCAAGCCGGCCGCACCATCGTCGAGCTGTGCAAGCGTTATTACGGCGAGAACGATGAGTCGGTATTGCCGCGCAACATCGCCAACTTCAAGGCGTTCGAAAACGCCATGACCCTGGACATCGCCATGGGCGGTTCCACCAACACCATCCTGCACTTGCTGGCCGCGGCCCAGGAAGCCGAGATCGATTTCGACCTGCGCGACATCGACCGCCTCTCCCGCCATGTACCGCAACTGTGCAAGGTCGCGCCGAACATCCAGAAATACCACATGGAAGACGTGCACCGTGCCGGCGGGATCTTCAGCATCCTCGGCTCCCTGGCCCGTGGCGGCCTGTTGCACACCGACCTGCCGACCGTACACAGCAAGACCATGGCCGAAGGTATCGCCAAGTGGGACATCACCCAGACCAACGACGAAGCGGTGCATCACTTCTTCAAGGCTGGCCCTGCGGGCATCCCGACGCAAACCGCGTTCAGCCAGTCGACCCGCTGGGAAACCCTGGACGACGACCGTGAAAACGGCTGCATCCGCAGTGTCGAACACGCTTACTCGAAAGAAGGCGGCCTGGCCGTTCTGTACGGCAACATCGCGCTGGACGGTTGCGTGGTGAAAACCGCCGGTGTCGACGAGTCGATCCACGTCTTCGAAGGCAACGCGAAGATCTTCGAAAGCCAGGACAGCGCCGTACGCGGCATCCTCGCCGACGAAGTGAAGGCTGGCGACATCGTGATCATTCGTTATGAAGGTCCGAAAGGCGGCCCGGGCATGCAGGAAATGCTCTACCCGACCTCTTACCTGAAATCCAAAGGTCTGGGCAAAGCCTGCGCCCTGCTGACCGACGGCCGTTTCTCCGGCGGCACTTCGGGCCTGTCCATCGGCCACGCTTCGCCAGAAGCCGCTGCCGGTGGCGCGATCGGTCTGGTGCAGGACGGCGACAAGGTCCTGATCGACATTCCGAACCGCTCGATCAACCTGTTGGTCAGCGACGAAGAACTGGCCGCGCGCCGGGTCGAGCAGGACAAGAAAGGCTGGAAGCCGGTGGAAAAGCGTCCACGTAAAGTGACCACCGCTCTGAAAGCCTATGCCCTGTTGGCGACCAGCGCCGACAAGGGTGCCGTGCGTAACAAAGCGATGCTCGACGGGCTGTAATACTTAACCGTCGAACAAAAAATGCCCCGCCAAGTGCGGGGCATTTTTTTGATCGTTCCCACGCTCCCGCGTGGGATCGCCTCAAGGGACGCTCTGCGTCCAGTGACGCGGAGCATCACGGGCTGCATTCCCACGCAGAGCGTGGGAACGATCATAGGCAACAACGCGGTCTTACTGAATCTCTTCTGGCTTCACGATCACCCAGTTCTTGTCCGCCGTCACCGCCAACCCTTCTTTCGCCTGGGCCGCAGCGTGCTTGGCCATCATGCCGTTAATCTGGGTCATGTACTTGTCTTTGCGGTTGACCCACAAATGGATGCCGCCCTTGGACACGTCGACGCTGTGGAACAGCATGTAACCGTCGCTGCTCGGCGTATCACCACCCACCAGGACCGGTTTTTTCCATTCATCGATGTAGGTCAGGATGGCCGCCTGCTTACCGGACATCCAGGTGGCCGGGGTCCACAGGTACGGAGTCAGTTCCAGGCCCAGGTTAGCCTTCTCGTCATACTTGCCGGCAGTAATCTGCTTACGCGCCGTGGTCAGCTCGCCAGTCTTGCGGTCCTTGAGCAGCGTGGTCACGCCGATCACGTTCTGTGGTTTGACGTTGTAGCCGTACTTCGGATCGGCAGCGACCATGCGCACCAGCTCTTCGGAAGCAGCGGTCATCACGTAGACCTCAATGCCATTTTCCATCAGCTTGTTGTAGAGCTCTTTCTGACCGGTGAAGATTTTCGGCGGATTGACGTCGATGGTCTTGACCACGTCGCCATCGTAATAAGTGCTCGGCACCGGCTTGCCAGACGCCATCAGCTCATCGACGTTGGCCTTGAGCTCCTGAAGCGTGAAGCCGGAAAACACTTGGGCGACCCATGGATAGCAAACCATGTCGTCGATTTCGCAGAGGCGATAGTAGTAGCTGAACAGGCTTTCCTTGTGGTCGGCGGTGTCCTTGAACGGCATCAGTTTCAGGGAGGGGTCGAGGCTCTCGCGAGTGATCAGGCCCTTGTTTTCCATGAACGGTAGCAACGACTCTTCGAGGTCGTAGCGGTAACTGGTGTTGTCCATGTCGAACACCGCAAAGTTACCCTTGTTGGCATTGGCCGCGATCATCGCGTCCAGCGCCTTGGCCTGATCCGCTGGCCAATGCTTCAGGTCAGTAGCGAACGCCTGGCCGGCAAGGCCAAGACTCAAACCCAATCCAAGTGCAGCAGCAAGAAATTTCGGTGCAAGCTTCATCGGCGTTTCTCCCCGGTTCAAAGAGTTCGACGCTAACAAATAAGTGTGACAGTCCTCGTCTGCCCGCGACCGCTTACATCCTGATTCCGTCAGAGGCATTCCCCACAGCGTCAACCGCTTATTCCAAAAACGACAGACAACCGCTGTTTTTGATATTAATTCATTACATATCAAGCTGTTAGGCTTGCCGGTTCGCAGCTGCGCCGGAATGCGGCTGACACGTTTATTGGAGCCTCTATGAATCTGCCGCTGATCCTCAATCTGCTGGTGTTCCTCGCCTTGCTCTTTGGCCTGGCGCAAACCCGTCACACCACCTGGAGCCTGGCCAAAAAGGTTTTGCTGGCGCTGGTGCTGGGCGTGGTATTCGGTGTTGCTTTGCACTCGATTTATGGTGCGGGCAACCCGGTACTCAAAGCCTCGATCGGTTGGTTCGATCTGGTGGGCAACGGTTACGTGCAATTGCTGCAAATGATCGTGATCCCGTTGGTGTTCGCCTCGATCCTCAGCGCCGTGGCCCGTCTGCACAACGCTTCGTCACTGGGCAAAATCAGCTTCCTGACCATCGGCACGCTGCTGTTCACCACCGCCATCGCAGCGCTGATCGGCATTGGCCTGACCAACCTGTTCGGCCTCACCGCCGAAGGTCTGGTCGCCGGTACCCAGGAAATGGCTCGCCTGCAAACCATCCAGACCGACTATGCGGGCAAGGTCGCCGACCTGAATGTGCCGCAACTGTTGTTGTCGTTCATCCCGCAGAACCCGTTCGCCGACCTCGCTCGCGCCAAACCGACGTCGATCATCAGTGTGGTGATCTTCGCCGCATTCCTTGGGGTCGCGGCGCTGCAACTGCTCAAGGATGATGTCGAGAAAGGTCAGAAAGTGATCAACGCCATCGACACCCTGCAAGCCTGGGTGATGCGTCTGGTGCGCCTGGTGATGAAGCTGACTCCATACGGCGTGYTGGCGCTGATGACCAAAGTGGTYGCYGGCTCCAACCTSCAMGACATCATCAAGCTSGGCAGTTTCGTGGTGGTGTCCTACATCGGCCTGGGCCTGATGTTTGTGGTCCATGGCGTGCTGGTGTCGGCCGCCGGGATCAACCCATTGCGCTTCTTCCGCAAGATCTGGCCGGTGCTGACGTTCGCCTTCACCAGCCGCTCCAGCGCCGCGACCATTCCCCTGAGCATCGAAGCCCAGACCAGCCGTTTGGGTATTCCACAGTCCATCGCCAGTTTCGCTGCCTCGTTTGGCGCGACCATTGGCCAGAACGGCTGTGCCGGTCTGTACCCGGCAATGCTGGCGGTGATGGTTGCGCCAACCGTGGGCATCAACCCGCTGGACCCGCTGTGGATCGCGACGTTGGTGGCGATTGTGACGCTGAGTTCGGCCGGGGTGGCCGGGGTGGGTGGCGGTGCAACCTTCGCCGCGCTGATCGTGTTGCCGGCCATGGGATTGCCGGTGTCACTGGTGGCGTTGCTGATTTCCGTTGAACCGCTGATCGACATGGGTCGCACGGCGTTGAACGTCAGTGGCTCGATCACCGCTGGGGCGATCACCAGCCAGATCATGCAGCAGACGGATAAAGCGCTGTTGGATGCAGATGAGCATGGGGCATTGGCTCAGGCTTGATTGGCGCCTGATGGATCGCTATCGCGGGCTTGCCCGCGATGCTTTCAGGCCTTCTCCCAAACCTCAAAGCTGTACGCGGGCTTGTCGCCCTCTGCCGGATTCGGAACATTCGACACCAGCGTCCACTGGTTCAGATCAAACTCCGGAAACCACGCATCCCCTTCCGGGCTCAGCGCCACGCGGGTCAGGTATAGCCGATCGGCCTGCTCCAGACCTTGCGCATACAACTGCGCACCACCAATCAACATCAACTCATCGGCACCCTGCTCCAGCGCCCATTCCTCGGCGCGAACCACGGCCGCCTCCAGTGACGGATAAACCTCCGCGCCTTCCAATTGCAGATCCGCCTGACGACTGACCACGATGTTCAACCGGCCCGGCAGCGGACGACCGAGGGAATCCCAGGTCTTGCGCCCCATGATGATCGGCTTGCCCAGGGTGGTTGCCTTGAAGTATTTGAAGTCCCCCGGCAAGTGCCAGGGCATGCTGTTGTCGACGCCGATCACACGGTTTTCACCGAGGGCTGCGATCAGGCTGAGGGGGAGTGATTTAGTCATGCCGGCGAGGATACCAGAGCCTCCCTTACCCCGATAAGCGTCACAGCGGTTATGCTCACAGCTCAATTGAGCAACGGAATGTCGCGTGACTGAACTGACGCCACTGCAAAGCCTCTGGTTGACCGAAACCGTGCGCCTGCGTGAAGAACACGCCGGGCCCCTGGATGATCTGGAAGCCAACCGAGTCGCCCGTAGCGCCGGTGGCGACCTGCCCACGCGCATTCAATGCCGCGCCCGCTGGCTGGCTGAGCGCGACGGGCAGACCCGCGCCCTCAAACACTGGCTGCAAGGCGCGCGACTGGCGCTGATCGTGCTCGCCGTGCTGGCGGTGATCAGTGGCGCCGGCCTGGCGTTTGCCGCGCTGGGTGACGGCCAGACCCCGGTCAATGTGTTCTGGGCCTTGGGCAGCCTGCTGGGGCTGAACCTGATTCTGCTATTGAGCTGGGCCCTGGGCCTGGTGTTCGCCGGCGAACAGGGCGCCGCCCTCGGACGCTTGTGGTTGTGGCTCAGTGAAAAACTCGCCCGCGATGCCAACGCCGCGCAACTGGCGCCGGCCCTGCTGCTGTTACTGCAACGGCAGAAACTCAATCGGTGGGCGCTGGGTGTGCTGGTCAACGGCTTGTGGTTGTTGGCGATGCTCAGTGCCTTGGTGATGCTGCTGACGCTGATGGCAACCCGGCGCTACGGCTTCGTCTGGGAGACCACCATCCTCGGCGCCGACACCTTCGTCGCCATGACTCAGGCCCTCGGCGCCCTGCCGGCCTTGCTCGGTTTCAGTGTACCCAGCGTGGAGATGATCCGCGCCAGCGGCGATGCCGCGCTGAACATCGAAAGCGCCCGCCAGGCCTGGGCGGCGTGGCTGGTGGGCGTGCTGCTGGTATACGGCGTGTTACCGCGTTTGCTGCTCGCATTGTTCTGCCGGTGGCGCTGGAAAACCGGCCAGGTAGCCTTGCATCTGGACTTGAACCTGCCCGGCTACGCCCAACTGCGCGAACGGCTGATGCCTACCAGCGAACGCTTGGGTATTAGCGATGCCGCGCCTGAGCAACTTCACCGGGTTGAAAACGCGGCCAGCGATCGGCAAAGCGATGGCGCACTGTTGGTGGCCATCGAGCTGGACGATCAACGCCCCTGGCCACCGCAGCTGCCGAAAAGCGTCAACGACGCCGGCATCCTCGACAGCCGCGAATCCCGGCACAAACTGCTCGAACAGCTGAGTCGCTTTCCCCCGGCCCGGCTGGCCATCGCCTGCGATCCACGGCGTTCGCCGGACCGTGGCAGCCTGGCGCTGATTGCCGAACTGGCTCGCAGCGCCACCGCCACCCGCGTGTGGTTGCTGCAAGCGCCGCCCGGCGAAGCGCTGGATGCCGAACGCCTGGGCGACTGGCATGTTGCGCTACGACAACTGGACCTGCCATTCGCCGATTGCGCGCCATTGAACTGGCTGGAGACGGGTCATGACTGATACCTGGAAACAGCCCTTGAAGCTCGCCGTGGTCGGCCACACCAACGTCGGCAAAACCTCGTTGCTGCGCACGCTGACGCGGGATGTCGGCTTCGGCGAAGTCTCCCATCGCCCCAGCACCACGCGCCACGTCGAAGGCGCGCGATTGTCGGTAGACGGCGAGCCGTTGCTCGATCTGTTCGACACGCCGGGCCTGGAAGATGCCATCGCCCTGCTCGACTACCTCGAGCGCCTGGAACGCCCCGGTGAACGCCTCGACGGCCCGGCGCGGCTGGCGCGCTTCCTTGAGGGCAGCGAAGCCCGGCAGCGCTTCGAACAGGAAGCCAAGGTGTTGCGACAATTGCTCGCCTCGGATGCCGGCCTCTATGTGATCGACGCTCGGGAGCCAGTGCTGGCCAAGTACCGCGACGAACTGGCGGTGCTGGCCAGTTGCGGTAAACCGCTGCTGCCGGTGCTGAACTTTGTCAGCAGCGCCCATCATCGCGAACCGGATTGGCGTGAAGCCCTGGCGCGATTGGGCCTGCATGCGTTGGTGCGGTTCGACAGCGTCGCGCCGCCGGAAGATGGCGAACGCCGACTGTATGAAAGCCTCGCGCTGCTGTTGGAGAACTCCCGCGAACAACTGGAACGCCTGATCGCCGATCAGCAGGCCCAACGCCTGGCCCGTCAGCAGAGTGCAGCGCAGTTGATTGCCGATTTATTGATCGATTGCGCCGCCTGCCGCCGCAGTGTCGCCAGCGAGGCGGCGCAGGAACAGCAAGCGATCAGCGAATTGCGCAAAGCGGTGCGTCAGCGTGAACAGCGCTGCGTCGAAGCCTTGCTCAAGCTCTACGCCTTCCGCCCACAGGACGCGGCGGCCAGTGACCTGCCGCTGCTCGATGGCCGCTGGGGCGATGACCTGTTCAACCCGGAAACCCTGAAACAGCTCGGTGTGCGGGTCGGCGGCGGCATCGCGGCCGGCGCGGCGGCCGGGGCCGGGGTCGATTTGCTGGTGGGCGGCCTGACCCTCGGCGTAGCGGCGCTGGCCGGAGCGATTGCCGGCGGCGCCCTGCAAACCGCCCGCAGCTACGGCAACCGCCTGCTGGGCAAGATCAAGGGCCAGCGAGAACTGACTGTCGACGACAGCGTGCTGCGGCTGTTGGCCCTGCGTCAGCGACAACTGCTGCAAGCCCTGAATCAGCGTGGGCACGCGGCGATGGACAGCATTCAGGTCGCCACACCGCAGGACAAAACCTGGCGCGAAGGCAAACTGCCGGAAGCGCTGAACAAGGCGCGGGCCCATCCGCAGTGGTCGTCGCTCAATCCTCATTCGAAGTTGAATCAGGCGGAGCGGCAGGAGCAGGTTGAGCTGTTGGCGCAGCAGCTTTAGCCAATGATCGTCAGCGCCAATCCAGTTTCAGAAACTCTTTGGCCAATGCCTTCACACGGCTACGATCGGTCCTGTTCGCTCGCCCGTCATTGTCCACATCCGAGCTCAATACCAACTCGAAAACCCCATCGTTATCCAGATCGCGGACCGCTGCCTTGCAGGCAATCGTCGGTCCTTCATGAAAATGCAGCCGTACCGTTTCTGGCGAGCCGTCGGCACTGGGATTTTCCGAGAAGATCCGCAAGTGCCGCTCCTCGGCTTCATCCGCGTTATACCAGGCGCATTTCAAGTACGTTTTACCAAAAGACTTGAGCCGTTGCCGATCCGCGTCTGTCGCCTCGCGCTGCAACTGTTCACCTTCAAAGAACTGGAAAGCGACGGTATCTGCCGAGCCCTTCCCGCTTCGATCCTGTGCAATCACTTTCAAAAAATGCATCCGTGCACTCCTTTGCGAAAAGGCCAGAGTGATGCTTTGACGCGCGTTGATCCATAAACCGTTTCCCTATCGTGTGTCAGACAACTCAGCGCAGACCACGGGACAACAGGCCCGCAGCCTTTGCCCTAAAAACGTCGAGGTCCATCACCTGTCTCCCCATAAAGTGGCCACGTTACGTTCAGCCAGTGCCGGCCCAACACTCATGCCCACACCCGTGTGCATCAGCGCCACGCTCACACCCGGCATCGGCCGCAGAAAAGAAAACGGGCCGGGGCCGCGTGAACCGTAAACACCCTGCCAGCGCTCGACCACCTGCACTTTGCAGCCCAACGTCTGCTCGGCCAGTTCGAGCATCTAGTCGTCGACCTGCTCGGCACTGAAGGTGCCGGCGGTGCTGTGCAAGCGGCCCGGTTCGATGTCACGCACCAGCGTGGAAAAGTGAAACTCGACGCCCAACTCACGGCGCAGGTAGTCGATCAACGCCGGAACCGCTTCGCGGGAATACAGCTGCTGGTCGTCCATGCCGTGCAACGCGGCGCGATGATGGCTGAACTGACCGCCGTATAACTCCCGCAATGGGTTGCCGCGCAACAGCTCGACACGGTAACCGTGCTCCACAGCACGCCCGGCGCAGAAGGCTTCCAGCAGGTGTTCTTCCGCTTCGGTACGAGCGAACAGGTACGAGCCGTTGCGCTTGAGGTGCAGGCCGGCGAGCGCTGCCCATTGGCCCCAGATTTCTCGACTGGCTCTGCCCAGTTCGAGCATGGGTCCCGGTGGTTGGCCGGTGACCAATGCCTGGCCGAAGTTGCGCAACGAAGCGCCCAATGGTGTGGCGCTGCGTTCGAAGACGTTGACCTTGAGGCCGCGTCTGGCGGCGGCATAGGCGTGGGACAGGCCGAGAATGCCGGCGCCGACTATCAGCATGTCGCTGTGTGGTGTGTCAGGGGGATTTTTCCCTGGGTTCGAGACCGCCATCGCGGGCAAGCCCGCTCCCACAGGACTGCATAAATCCTGTGGGAGCGTGGCTTGCCCGCGATGAGGCCAGTACGGGCAATGGAGATTTCAGGCCGGAGCCATTTCCTGCGCCAACCCCAGAAACGCCGCCGGCAGCCGTGCGCCTTTTCGCTCCTTGAGGCAGTACAGGTACTCGGGAATCTGCGGTGCATTCTCGAGGGTCAGCACCCGCAATTGCGGATCGTGAGGCACTTCCCGCCGGGCGATGATGCTGATGCCGATGTTGCGCAACACCGCTTCACGAATCGACTCTCGACTACCAATCTCCAGCAGTGGCCCGAAACTCATTTTCGCCGCCAGGGTAATGCTGCCCAGCCGGGCCACCATGTAAAACGCCTTCAGCTCGGCACTCAGCACACCCTTCCCTCATCGTCTATTTGCGCAACAGGCGCAAACCGTTGAACACCACCAACAGGCTCACGCCCATGTCGGCGAACACCGCCATCCACATGGTGGCGATCCCGGCGAAGGTTACCCCAAGAAAGATCGCTTTGATGACCAATGCCAGGGCAATGTTCTGTTTGAGGATATTGGAGGTCTGCCGCGACAGGCTGATGAAGGCCGGGATCTTGCGCAGATCGTCGTCCATCAGGGCGACATCGGCGGTTTCGATGGCGGTGTCGGTCCCGGCGGCCGCCATGGCGAAACCGATCTCGGCCCGCGCCAGTGCAGGAGCATCGTTGATGCCGTCGCCGACCATCCCCACCCGATGGCCCTGGGCATACAGCGTTTCGATGGCTTGCAGCTTCTCGGTCGGCAACAGGTCGCCCTGTGCCTGATCGATGCCCACATGGGCGGCGATGACCTCAGCGGTGTGAACGTTGTCGCCGGTCAGCATCAGGGTTTTGATGCCCAGTTCATGCAATTGCTGGATCGCTTCGCGACTGGACGCTTTCACGGTGTCTGCCACGGCGAACAACGCCGAGGGACCCGACTTGTCGAGCAACAGCACCACCGATTTGCCCTGTTTCTCCAGCGCAAACAGCTTTTCTTCCAGCGCTGGAGAACACAGACCCAAGTCCTCCACCAGACGGTGGTTGCCCAGGTGATAGAGCTCACCGTTGATCTCGCCGCGCACACCTCGCCCCGCCAGGGCTTCGAAGTTATCCACAGTCAGCGGTGCAAATTGGTTATCCACAGCCGCATTGGCGATGGCCAGCGACACCGGGTGATCCGAACGACCGGCCAGTGCCGCCGCAATGGCCGGGGCGGTTTGATCGGCGGTCGGGTCGAGGGACAAATAGTCGGTCTGCACCGGTTTGCCATGCGTGAGGGTGCCGGTCTTGTCGAGGGCCAGGTAATCGAGTTTGTAGCCGTGTTCCAGGTAGACGCCGCCCTTGACCAGAATCCCTTTGCGCGCCGCTGCCGCGAGGCCGCTGACGATGGTCACCGGAGTGGAAATAACCAAGGCACACGGGCAGGCGACTACCAGCAGCACCAGCGCCCGGTAGATCCAGTCGAACCACAGCGCATCCATGAACAGCGGAGGGATCACCGCCACTGCCAGGGCCAGGATAAACACCGCCGGGGTGTAGATTTTCGAGAAGGCGTCGACGAAGCGCTGGGTCGGCGCCCGCGCCCCTTGGGCCTGTTCGACGGCGTGGATGATCCGCGCCAGGGTCGAGTGGTCGGCCGCTGCGGTCACGGTGTATTCCAGCGAACCGGACTGGTTGATGGTGCCGGCGAACACTTTGTCGCCGATGTTTTTTTCGACCGGCAGGCTTTCACCGGTGATCGGCGCCTGGTTGATGGTCGAGCTGCCGGACAGCACTTCGCCGTCCAGACCGATCCGCTCGCCGGGACGCACCCGCACCCGTGCGCCCAGTTCGATGCTTTTCACCGGTTGTGCGACCCAACTGCCGTCGGCTTGCTGCACCGTGGCTTGCTCGGGCGCCATCTGCATCAGCCCGCCGATGGCGTTGCGCGCCCGGTCCAGGGACCTGGCTTCGATCAACTCGGCGACGGTGAACAGGAACATCACCATCGCCGCTTCCGGCCACTGGCCGATCAGGACCGCACCGGTTACCGCGATGCTCATCAGCGCGTTGATGTTCAGGTTGAGGTTTTTCAGGGCGATCCAGCCCTTTTTATAGGTACCCAGGCCGCCACTGAGGATAGAGATCAGCGCAATGACCGCCACCACCCAATTGGGCGCAGCGTTAGTGAAGTGGATAACTTCAGCCGCCAACGCACCAACGCCGGACAGCGCCAATGGCCACCAAGGTTTTTTCTCTGTCACAGGCATTGGCGCTTCGACGCCTTGCTCCAGTGGCTCGGCGTGCATGCCGAGCGACTTGATCGCCTCGATGATCGGCGCGGTGCCTGGCAGGTCATGGGTCACGCCCAACACCCGGTTGATCAGGTTGAACTCCAGTTGCTGCACACCCGCAAGCTTGCCGAGTTTGTTCTGGATCAGCGTCTGCTCGGTCGGGCAGTCCATGGCCTCGATGCGGAAACTGCTCAGCCGCGCGTCGGCGGTCGGTGTCTCGCTCAACTTGATCAGCGATGGCGCCGCGGCTTTGGAGGAACAGCAGGAATCGCCGTGGCCGCCATGATCATGGCTACCATGGGCATGCTGGGGCACAGGCTGCAGCTTGTGGCTGTGATCGTGATCGTGATCGTGATCGTGATCAGCCTCGGGTTTGTGGGTGTGAAGAGAATCGCTCATTGGTCGCGTCCATGAAGGTGCCTGTTGCCAAGTAAAGACCCTGTAGCCACTATAGGGTCAAGCACCCTTTTGGAGATCGACGCGATGAAAATAGGAGAACTGGCGAAACTCACCGACTGCGCCGTGGAAACCATCCGCTACTACGAGCGCGAAAACCTGCTGCCGGAACCGGCCCGCAGCGACGGCAATTACCGCGTCTACACCCAGGCCCACGCCGAACGCCTTACCTTCATCCGCAATTGCCGCACCCTCGACATGACCCTGGAGGAAATCCGCAGCCTGCTGGCCCTGCGCGATAGCCCGCAGGATCAATGCGAAAACGTCAACGCGTTGATCGACGAGCATATCCATCATGTGAAGGCTCGAATCGACGGCTTGCTGGCGTTGCAGACACAACTGCTGGACCTGCGCCAACGCTGCAGCGAAGGGCCGGATATCGATCAGTGCGGGATTTTGCAGCGGCTGGAAGTGAGCGGAGGGGTTGTGGCTACGGAGGTTGAGCATTCCCATGTCGGGAGGAGTCACGGCCACTAAAAACACCACAACCCCTGGAGCTRCCGAAGGCTGCGATCTTTTGATCTTGATCTTTGAAGATCAAAAGATCGCAGCCTTCGGCAGCTCCTACAGGGGACCGTGTGGTGCTTTAGACCGCCATCGGCGCGGTCATCGGCGCGTGGTGCTCATAGCCTTCGAGCGAGAAATCACTTGGCTCGATCAGCTCCAGCCACTCCGGCTGATACAAACCGGTCTTGGCGAACTCCGGCACACGGTCGGAGATCTTCAGCTTCGGCATGGCGAACGGCTCGCGCTTGAGCTGTTCGTTGAGCATGTCCAGGTGGTTTTCGTAGACGTGGGCATCACCGATGAAATAGGTGAACCAACGCGGCGTGTAACCGGTCAGGCGACCGATCAGGCTCAGCAGCGCGGCGCCTTCGGTGAGGTTGAACGGCGTGCCCAAACCCAGGTCGTTGGAGCGGATGTAGAGGGTCAGGGAGATTTCCCTGGTCTCGACATTCGGGTGGAACTGGTACAGCAAGTGGCACGGCGGCAGGGCCATCTCATCGAGCTGCGCAACGTTCCAGCCGTGGAACAGGATGCGACGGCTGCTAGGATCCTTGATGATGGTGTCGACGCACTGGCGAATCTGGTCGATCGCCTTGTACAGCACCACATAAGCCTGGCCGTCTTCTTCGCCTTCGGCGATCTGCCGATAACCCTGGCTCAAGGTCTGCTCGATGGCGGCCTGGTTGCTGACCGGGATCTGCTTGTACGCCGGCCATTTGCGCCATTGCACGCCGTAGATCTCGCCGAGGTCGTCTTCGCCCTGACGGAACGGGTTGGCCAGCCACTGGGCGTTTTCGTTGGCGTTCTGGTCCCAGACCTTGCAACCCAGTGCACGGAATTCAGCGGCGTTGTTCACCCCGCGCAGAAAACCGCACATCTCGCCGATGGCCGACTTGAAGGCCATCTTGCGGGTGGTGATCGCCGGGAAACCTTCCTGCAAATCGAAGCGCAGCATCGCACCCGGAAAGCTGATGGTGTTCACGCCGGTGCGGTTGGCCTGCTTGGTGCCGTTCTTGATGACGTGGGCGACCAGTTCGAGATATTGCTTCATGAATTACCTGTGTCCTTGAACCCGGAGCTGTCACCCCGAGGTTCGAATTTTAACGCCTGCTTCTTATACAGCAGCTGCGGGGGCCGCCGGGGCGCGTCGATAAGCCAGCCAGATCAGGAACAGACCGCCGACGATCATCGGTACGCACAGCACCTGGCCCATAGTCAGCCAATTCCACGCCAGATAGCCCAGTTGCGCATCCGGTACGCGAACGAATTCGACGATGAAACGGAAGATGCCGTAGAACAGCGCAAACATCCCGGAGACCGCCATGGTCGGCCGTGGCTTGCGCGAGAACAGCCAGAGGATCAGGAACAGCGCCACACCTTCCAGCGCAAACTGGTATAGCTGCGACGGGTGACGCGGCAACTGCGCCGGGTCGCTGAACGGCGGGAAGATCATCGCCCACGGCACGTCGGTCGGCTTACCCCACAACTCGGCGTTGATGAAGTTACCGATGCGCCCGGCACCCAGGCCGATCGGCACCATCGGCGCGACGAAGTCCATCAGCTGGAAGAACGACTTGTTGTTCTTTTTACCAAACCACAACGCTGCGAGCATCACACCGATGAAGCCACCGTGGAACGACATGCCGCCCTTCCACACTTCGAAGATCAACATCGGGTTGGCCAGGTAAGCGCTCAGATCATAAAACAGCACATAACCCAGGCGGCCGCCGACGATGACGCCCATCGACATCCAGAACACCATGTCGGAGAGTTTCTCCTTGGTCCAGGTCGGGTCGAAGCGGTTCAGCCGACGGGACGCCAGCAGCCACGCGCCGCCAATGCCGACCAGGTACATCAGGCCGTACCAGTGGATTTTCAGCGGACCGATGGCCAGGGCCACCGGGTCGATCTGCGGGTAAGGCAGCATTGCGACTCCTCGTTAGAGTTGAAACCTTTAAAATTCCCGGGCGACGCTGTCACGCCAGGATTAAGCCAGGATTGCGTTACGTGTCAGAGCAGGAAATTCAAACCGACGCAAAACAGCAAAGCGGCAAACAGTCTTTTCAGCAAGCGTGGCGACAGCCTGTGGGCCAGTCGTGCACCGAGGCGGGCGAAGACCATGCTGGTCAGAGCGATCCCCAGCAGCGCCGGCAAATAAACAAAACCGAGACTATGGGCCGGCAGCAATGGATCGTGCCAGCCCAGAATCATGAAACTTAATGCACTTGCCAAAGCGATGGGCAGGCCACAGGCCGACGATGTGGCCACCGCTTGCTGCATCGGCACGCTACGCCAGGTCAGGAACGGCACGGTCAACGAACCGCCGCCAATCCCGAAAATCGCCGAAGCCCAGCCAATCACACTGCCGGCCACGGTCAGACCGACTTTACCGGGCACCGTTCGGCTGGCCTTGGGTTTGAAGTCCAAAGCGAGTTGAACCGCGATCACCAACGCGAATACGCCGATGATCTTCTGCAAATTCGGCCCGGAGATCGCTTCGGCGGTCAGCGCGCCGAAACCGGCACCGATCAGAATGCCGAGGGTCATCCAGGCAAAAATCGGCCAACGCACGGCGCCACGGCGATGATGCTCGCGCACCGCATTGACCGACGTAAAAATGATCGTCGCCAGGGAAGTACCGACTGCAAGATGCGTCAGGATCGACGCATCAAATCCCTGCAAGGTAAAACTGAATACCAGCACCGGGACGATGATAATCCCGCCGCCTACCCCAAACAGCCCGGCCAGCACGCCCGCACAGGCGCCCAGCGCCAGATAGAGCAGAAATTCCATGGCCACATCCCCAAGCATCCCAAAACAGGAGCGGCATGGTAACGGATGCATGGCCTCGGGCTCCACTGCGGATGGCGATGGATCGATGAGCGATGTCTGCGTAGAGTGAGCAAAAAACACACACGGACCACCTTATGTGCCTGATTGTCTTTGCCTGGCGGCCGGGTCATGCCCAGCCGCTGATCGTGGCGGCCAACCGCGACGAATTCTATGCCCGGCCCAGCCTGCCCCTGGCGCAATGGCCGCAAGCTGCGCACGTGTACGCCGGTCGCGACCTTGAGGCCGGCGGTACATGGCTCGGTATTGGCGCCAATGGGCGCTTCGCCGCGCTGACCAACATCCGCGATCCACTTCAGCCACCGGCCGCCAGGTCGCGAGGCGAACTGGTGGCGCAGTTTCTCAGCGGGGAAACGCCCATTGAAGACTATTTAAGCGACGTTATCGGACGTTCGGCTGAATATGCCGGGTTCAATCTGCTGATCGGCAATGCCAACGAGCTCTGGCACTTCAACGCTCGGGAAACCGCGGCGGTCAGGCTCGAACCAGGGATTTATGGGTTATCGAACGCGGGGCTGGATACGCCGTGGCCAAAAGTGCTCAAGGCCAAGGCCGCGTTGAGCGAAGTGCWGGACGATCCGCAGCCGCAGGCGCTGTTGGCCTTGCTCAGCGATCCACAAACGGCGCCGCTTGCCGAGCTGCCGGACACTGGCGTGGGGCAAGCCACCGAGACGTTGTTGTCGAGCGTGTTCATCAAGAGCCAGGCTTATGGGACGCGGGCGAGTACGGCGTTGATTGTTCAGGCGGATGGGGGGCGGCATATGGTCGAACGGAGTTTCGGGCCGTATGGGGGGCATTTGGGGGAAGTGGAAGTCAGGATCTAGTCAGCCGCTGTTCACACTGACGCCTTCGCGGGCAAGCCTCGCTCCTACGGGGGAATGCGATCAACCTGTAGATACTCTGTTCACGGTCAAGCTTTTAGCAGATGTTTTTCGCTGAAAAGCTTGGCCGTATCGAAATCCTCTCCAGCGCGTATGCAGGCCCACAAACCTGTCAGGTATTTGCGCATAACCGCACAGATGGCCTGCATTTTTCGTTTTCCGCGACCGACTAGCACGTCGTAAAAAGCCTTCACATAAGGATCGCAGCGGATCGCTGACATGGCAGGCATGAACATCGCCGAGCGCAGGTAGGCGT